>JAVVWE010000004.1:115558-136105 GCA_036652255.1 Alistipes sp.
TATGGTCCCAAAAAATATGGCGACAAGCCACGTCCCAGTTTCAAACGGGATGGGGATCGCCGCGATAAACCTGTAACCGATTACCCGAAATACGATCCCAATAAACAGACAGGTGAGATTCGTTTGAATCGTTTTGTGGCACAGTCGGGCGTGAGCTCGCGTCGCGAGGCAGATGATTTCATTCAGGCAGGCTTGGTGTCGGTCAATGGTGTGATTGTTACAACTTTAGGAACAAAAGTATTGCCTACCGACGAGGTGAAATTCAACGATAGTCGGGTGCAGGGCGAGAAAAAGGTTTACCTTGTGCTCAACAAACCCAAGGGCTACGTTACGTCGCTCGACGATCCTCATGCCGATAAAACGGTGATGGATTTGGTTAAGGATGCTTGCTCTGAGCGTATTTATCCCGTGGGGCGTTTGGACAAGAATAGCGTTGGATTGCTGTTGTTTACCAATGATGGAGATCTGACGAAGCAGTTGACGCACCCCTCCTACAAGAAAAAGAAAATTTATCAGGTGACCCTTGATAAAGCACTCGAGCGTGCTGATATGGATTCGATTGCCAATGGCATTACGTTGGATGATGGCGATATTTTTGCCGACGAAGTTGCCTATGTCAAGGATAATAAGAAGGAGATTGGTGTTGAGATTCACTCAGGTCGTAACCGTATTGTGCGCCGTATTTTTGAGCATTTGGGCTATGCCGTTACGAAACTTGACCGTGTTTATTGTGCAGGTCTCACGAAAAAGAATCTGAAGCGCGGGGCTTGGCGATTCCTTACGCGCGAAGAGGTTGAGCGTTTGAAATCAGGTCAATACGAATAGTCGAGAGACAAAAAACACAGATAAAAAAAGGAGGTCTCGAATGACCTCCCTTTTTTTTATCTGTGTGTGGCGATGTACCACGCTGTTTGTCGATTTTCAGTGGTATATTTGCTGCTCGGCTCGCTAATGCTCACCCCCGAATAGCTCATGATGGGGATATTTGTGCCCCCATAGACGGTGTAAAACGAAGGGGTGTGGAGACGACAAGCCGCCGGAAATGTGCGGTCGAATTGCGCTTTGAACTCCGTCAGAAGGGTCGCATCGTTGCACGATGCGCGCACAAAATCGTCCATATCGTAGAAAAGGTGCGGTGATAAGCCTTCATAATATTGTAAGGATGCCAAGTCGTAGGGCTTTTGTCCTGTGGCATTTATACGACGCATCACCTCGGACAAAGCCTCCAATTCGTCGCAATTGGTCTGCGCTATGCACCCCGATTTTACGGTCTCAGTGGTGGTGGAGTAGAAACTGTTGAAACTTTCGCAAGCACCTTGCAGGTTGTACGTTGTGCCATGGTCACGCATGAGTTGTGGCAAGACATATTGATAGGGTATGCCGTACATCATCACTTCACAAGGCGATGCAAGGATGTGTTTGGTGGTGGTGCGCAGGTCGTAAAGTGCTTCGATGGAGGACATGAAGCAGGCATCGAAAATCAAATATTCGAACTTTGTGTTGGTCTCTGTGAGGCTCTTTGCGAGGGTTGTTATGTCCATCACGCGTCCGTTGTCGTAGCCAAATGAGCGAGTTTCGTACGCCCCTTCGGTTTTTTTCCAGTAATCTTCCACGGCTGTGCCACCCGGTGCCTCAAGTGCGGTGTGGGTCGATGTAACCCAACCCGTGGCGTGTGAGCCCATCACCAATCCGTAGTGTTCGGCGGGTGCAAGGGCAATCATATCTTTTAATACACGTGTTACGGTGGCACCATCTACGCTCACCAGTGGTTCATCGTAGCGTTTTACAACCTCTTCCTGCGTGCGACCTGCCGTGGCGAGGTAGCTCAATTCGGTGATTTCGGAGGTTGCCGAACTTGTTTGGCGGAAGACAAGTACACGGCTGTAACCAAGAATATTGTGACTAATTGCCTCCTTAATATTGCTGATGTTACGATCGAATCCGGAGACTAAGTTTCCGCGTCCGGCAAGAAAAAATAGCAATGTTTGTGGGGCTTTGTCCGGACGTGGTGGTTGCGGCGTAGGTATTTCATGATTTTTGCTGCAACCACTGAGGGCGACGACGGCAAATAGAAGTAAAACAAGGCGTAATTTTCTCATTTATTTATATACTTTCGGTTTTAGATTGTTGAATTGCCACGTGCGGTCACGTTTGTAGGTGTAGCCTTCGGGTTTGTTTCGGTAGATGCGGTTGAAATCAAAATAATATCCCTTCACCTTGCGCCCATCCACCATGGTGGGTACGGTGAGCGGCACAAATTCTGTGGTACGACTGATTATGCGGCTCTTGCCCGCCGTCAAATCGTCGAACGACAGCACGTCGAGTGCGTGGTCGAACATCAAAATGTGGCGGGCGGTCTTTTCGGTGAGTCCATCGCCCGATGCTTTGATGGTCGCAATCACTTTGTTCATGCGATCGTAGTAGGTTGCTTCTCGTGCTTTGTCGCCCAGCCCACCGCAGGTATAAGCCATCAGGTTGAGCAGTTTTGGGCTGAATGGATCCTCTTCGAGACTCGCTATGCACGCTGAGAGCAGTGCTTCAAGATTCTCGATGCGCGGTTTGTCGGGATCGAGGCTCGATGCAATCAGTAGCGTACGATCGAGATTGTCATTGCTCTTCAAGGGTTTGTATTCGTCGCGAAACTGATACCCATAGTAGAGGTAGTGGTACTCTTTTGCGGTGAGCGTCGTGTCGCCCGTGTTGTACCGTAACAGCAGGTTAGGGTAGTAGTACGCCGACTCGGCAGCCGTTGTGCGGTCGAGAATCTCGTCATCGTTGGGCACTTGTGCCACAGCGAGTGTGGGCAAGAGCAGCAACATCCAAATCAGTTTTTTCATTACGCGATGGTTTATATTATATGAACGCAAATTTAGCGCAAATCGTATTCAGCGATTATTTTACGGAATTTTTCGCGCAAAGTGGACGATCCCTCTACCAAGGGTAGGCGCATGGTGGCTCCGATGCGTCCCATCACTGCCAAAGCGCACTTCACACCCGTCGGATTGCCCTCGGCAAAGAGTGCGTGTATCGCTTCATCCAGCTGTTCGAACTCTTTGTCCGCGAGGTCGCAGTCGCCTGCCTTGGCGTGGTTCATGCAGCTCATGAACTTGTGTGGAAAGGCGTTAGCAGCCACCGAAATCACTCCGTCACCACCGCGGCGCATCAACTCGATTGCCATGCCATCGTCACCCGACAGTACCAAAAAATCGTCGGGACGACGGTCGATAATCTGCTGCATCTGGTCGATATTACCCGATGCCTCCTTGATGCCAATCACGTTCGAGAAGTCGTTTGCAATTCGTAGCGTGGTCTCAGCGGTCATGTTGACCCCCGAACGCCCCGGTATGTTGTAGAGAATCACGGGGAGGGGCGAATGTTCCGACACGGTGCGGAAATGTTGATAGAGTCCCTCCTGTGTCGGCTTATTATAATAAGGTGTGACGCTCAGAATGGCATCAGCACCGCGCAAATCGAATTCGCGCAGTTGATCGAGCACCTCTGAAGTTGAGTTGCCGCCCACACCCATCACCAGCGGCACGCGTCCGGCAATCTGATTGGTGATGAACATGGCAATTACGGCACGTTCGGGCATATAGAGGGTTGGGGTCTCGGCGGTGGTTCCGAGTGCCACGATGTAGTCCACGCCACCGTCAATCACGTAGTCAATCATGCGAGCCAGAGCCTTGTAATCTACGCGGCAATCGGCTGTAAAGGGGGTGATCATGGCGGCTCCCACGCCGCTTAACTTATGTTGTTTCATAGTCGTATGGTGTTAGAACAGCAATCCTTGCGAGGTTGCTGTGGTTAGTTTATCGGTTAATTCTCCTTGCGGTGATGTGCCGCTCAAGAGGGCTGCAAATTCCGTTTCCGAGATTATTTTTATATTTAATTTTTCTGCTTTTTTGAGCTTTGCAGGTCCCATTTTATCCCCGGCAATCAGGTAATTAACGTTCGTCGAGATGGCTGCTAAATTCTTGCCCCCGTGCAGCTCAATCAACTCTTTCAACTCGTCGCGACTGTGGTCGTGGAAAGTGCCTGAAATCACAAAATTGAGTCCGGATAGATTCTCCGAAACTCGCTCTACTTCCACCTCTTCGCACTGAATTCCAGCCTCTTGCAAACGATGAATAATGCGTAGATTGTCTGCATCGGCAAAGTAATCGAGAATCGAATCGGCAATTCTTTCACCCACCTCTTCCGCCTCGACCAGCTCCTCGCGCGAGGCGTGCATCACCGCTTGGAGTGTGCGGAAGTGGCTCGCAAGGTATTTGGCGGTTGTCTCGCCCACGAAGCGAATGCCCAGAGCAAACAGTACCCGGCGAAATGGAACTTGTGTCGAACGGTGGATGCTACGAATAATATTTTCGGCAGATTTCTCGCCTAAGCGGGGTAAACTGGCGAGCTGCGTGCTTTGCAAATCGTACAAATCACTGATGTTGTGCAGCAGTCCATTTTCGAATAGCAGCTCGACCGTCTCTTCGCCCAATCCATCTATATCCATCGCTTTGCGACGAATGAAGTGGATGATGCGACCCAAAATCTGTGGACGGCAGTGGCTTTGGTTGGGACAGTAGTGCTTTGCTTCGCCCTCATCGTGCACGAGCAGCGTGCCGCATTCGGGGCAATGGGTGATGTATTCGAACGGACGACTCTCGGCAGCGCGTGCTGTGAGCTCGACACCCGTAATTTTCGGGATGATTTCGCCCCCCTTTTCGACGTAGACCCAATCGAGTGGGCGAATGTCTAATAGGCTCATCTGCTCGGCATTGTGAAGTGTGGCTCGGCGCACGGTGGTGCCTGCCAACAGTACCGGGGCGAGGTTCGCCACGGGAGTGATGGCTCCCGTGCGACCGACCTGAAAGTCGATGCTTAGCAGCTGTGTGAGAGCCTGCTCTGCCTTGAATTTGTAGGCGACAGCCCATTTTGGAACCTTGGCAGTGGTGCCCAGTGCACGGCGAATATCAAATTGGTTGACTTTTATCACCACCCCGTCGGTGGGGAAGGGGAGCGATTTGCGCGCTTCGTCCCAAAGCCCTATGAAATCATCTATCTGCTGTGTAGTGTGGCAGATACGCATTTTATCTGAAATTTTAAATCCCCATTCACGTGCCTTTTGCAGGTTCTCCCAATGCGAATCGAAGGGCAGTTGTTCGCCTGCAATTTGGTAGAGTGTGCAGTCCAATTCGCGATGCGCCACCACAGCGGATGATTGTTGTTTGAGTGTGCCGGCAGCGGCATTGCGCGGGTTGGCAAAGAGTTGTTCTGCAGCCGCTTCACGTTCCTCATTCAGCCTGTCGAATGAGGCATAAGGCATGAGTATCTCGCCTCGAATCTCGAAATAATCGGGATAATCGTTGCCTCGCAAGGTGAGCGGTACGGTGCGGATGGTGCGGACATTCGCCGTCACATCGTCGCCCTGTGTTCCATCGCCGCGCGTCACGGCACGCACCAAGCGACCGTGTTGATAGGTGAGCGAAATGGCGGTGCCGTCAAATTTCAACTCACAGACAAATTCCGTCTGTCCAACCTCGGTTTCGATGCGGGTAATGAATTCGTGCAGCTCGTCGAGTGAATAGGTATTGCCCAACGAGAGCATCGGAAAGTGGTGTTGCACGCTCACAAATTCGGAGGTCAAATCGTTGCCCACACGCATGGTGGGGGAGTTTGTGTCGGCGTATTCGGGGTGCGCGAGCTCCAAATCTTGCAATTCGCGCAACATTGCATCGAACTCAAAATCGGAGATTTCGGGTGCGTTTTCGATGTAATATTTATAATTGTGGTTATTGAGTTGCCGACGCAGCTCGTCGATTCGTTCCCGTATCATACATATATATTTACTCAGTAAAGGTACATATTTTGTTTTGAACATCCATAAAAAATAAAAAAAATGCTTTTTTTTTTTGAAGATTTGGTGCGGGCTACAATTTTGCTTATAATTGCAGAAAATTTCAGCACATAAGCATGACTACACCGAATAAGGCGAAGAAACACATCGTTACCAGTTTCCGTAATTTGGCTCCTGAGATGCAGGAAGCCGTAAAACAAAGATACCCCTTGGGATTTTCCGAAGTGATGATGCGCGTGGACAAACCCAGCGGCGATTTTTTCTACGCTGTTCCGTTCGACACCGACGAAATTGCGTACCTTGTGAAAATTGATGTCAAGATTGACGACAAAGCACAAGAGGAGGAGGATAAAGATTATTATGACGACGAAATCAAGGGTGCCGATGAGCTTCAAGATGACGCTAATTCCGACTCGAAAGATGAGGACGATGACTAAGAAGTTGTTTTTAAATTTATTAATCTCCTCTTCTCGGCTCTTTTTACCCCAATCCCCGTCCTGTAAATCCCCATTTAGCTCGCTAAATAACATTTGTCAACCTACACTTGTTTGAGCCGCATGGGGCGTATTTTCCTATTTTTATTTTGCATTAAACTGCCGATAAAGAATCTTTATCGGCGGTTTTTTCGATACTTTGTTGATAACTCCTCCCAATCGGTTGGGTATTTTAACAAAAATTCGTACCTTTGAGTGCAAAAAATGTTTTTTTGCGCTAACTGAAACGAATTTATACATGAAAAAAGTAGACGTCATCCTCGGTCTTCAGTGGGGAGATGAGGGCAAAGGCAAGGTTGTCGATGTGTTGACACCCGCATATCAGGTTGTTGCACGCTTTCAGGGCGGTCCCAACGCCGGTCATACTTTGGAGTTCAACGGTGAGAGATACATCTTGCGCTCCATACCCTCCGGAATTTTCCAAGGTGGCAAGACCAACATTATCGGTAACGGTGTGGTGCTTGACGCTATCCTTTTCCGTGAGGAGGCCGAAGCCTTGGCCGTTAGTGGTCATGATCTTACACGTCAGCTCTGCATCTCGAAAAAAGCGCATCTGATTCTGCCGACGCACCGTATGCTCGACGCTGCCTACGAGGTGGCGAAGGGAAGCGAGAAAATCGGTACCACAGGCAAGGGCATTGGTCCTACCTATACCGACAAAGTGAGCCGCAACGGTATGCGTGTGGGTGATTTGCTGAGTCCCAATTTTGTGCAAATATACGAGAAGGCGAAGGCGCGTCACGAGGCGATTCTGCGCAGTCTTAATTTTACATACGACATTACGGAGCTTGAGAAGCAGTGGTTCGATGCGGTGGAATACCTCAAACGATTCCGCATCATTGACAGCGAATACGCCATCAACAATGCGTTGTTGGAGGGCAAAAGCGTCCTCGCCGAGGGGGCACAGGGCACCTTACTCGATGTTGATTTTGGCTCCTATCCCTTTGTTACATCGTCCAATACGGTCTGCGCAGGTGTCTGCACGGGCTTGGGCGTGGCTCCCAATCGCATTGGCGAGGTCTACGGCATCTTCAAGGCTTACTGTACGCGCGTGGGCAGTGGACCCTTCCCGACCGAGCTTTTCGATCAGACGGGGGCTACATTGCGCCGCATAGGTTGCGAATTCGGAGCTGTCACAGGTCGCGAACGTCGCTGTGGTTGGCTTGATATGGTGGCATTGAAATATGCTATCATGATTGACGGCGTGACGCAGCTTATCATGATGAAATCGGACGTGATGAACGACTTCGATACCATCAAAGTAGCTACTGAATACGAGATTGACGGTGTGCGCACCAACGAATTTCCCTACGAAACAGAGGCGAAAATTAAACCTATATATAAAGAGTTTAGCGGTTGGAAGTGCGATTTGCGTAAAATGACACGCTACGAGGAGTTCCCCGCAGCTTTCAAGACCTACGTCGAATTCATTGAACATGAAACGGGCGTGCCCGTGAAGATTATCTCTGTGGGACCCGATCGCGCGGAGACAATTGTAAGATAAAAAAGTTAAATTTCAAATAGTTATTATGAAGAAACAATTGAAAATTGTCGTATTGGCAAAGCAGGTGCCCGATACCCGTAATGTGGGTAAGGATGCCATGACCCCTGAGGGCACGGTGAACCGCGCGGCTCTGCCAGCAATCTTCAATCCCGAAGATTTGAATGCGCTTGAGGCTGCTTTGCACCTCAAAGACCTTTGTCAAGGTGCTACTGTCCACATCCTTACGATGGGACCTCCGCGTGCGGCTGACATCATACGTGATGCGATGTTCCGCGGTGCCGATGGTGGCTACTTGCTTACGGACAGAAAATTTGCAGGTTCGGATACACTGGCTACATCGTATGCCTTGGCATGTGCGTTGCGCAAAATTAATCCTGATGTGGTGGTTGCAGGTCGTCAAGCAATTGATGGCGATACGGCGCAGGTAGGTCCGCAGGTTGCCGAGAAATTAGGCTTGCCGCAGGTGACTTATGCTGAGCAAATTATGGAGGTGAAGGAGAAATCAATCATCATCAAGCGTCGTCTGGAGCATGGTACCGAGGTGGTCGAAAGTCCCATTCCGATGGTCATGACCGTTAATGCGTCAGCTGCTGATTGCCGTCCGAAGAATGCACGTCGTGTGATGAAATTCAAACACGCCCTGACTGTTTCGGAGATTGCTGCTGCACCTGAGAGCCAATGTGCTAAGATGGCATCTGCGCGCGACTATCTCCGCATTGTGGAGTGGAGTGCTGCCGATGTCAATCCCGATGAACAGCAACTCGGTCTGACGGGTTCGCCCACGAAGGTCAAAAAGATTGAAAACGTGGTCTTCCAAGCCAAGGAGTCCAAGAAACTTACCGCTGCCGACACGGAGATCAATGAACTTATGGTTGAACTTATATCGAGCCACACGCTCGGTTAATCCACAGAGAAGATGAATAATATATTCGTATATATAGAGCTCGAAAATGGAGTTGTTGCCGATGTAAGCCTTGAGCTGCTGACCAAAGGTCGCGAGCTGGCAAACACACTCGGTGTAAAATTGGAGGCGGTGCTGTTGGGCGAAAACCTCAAAGCACTCCCTGCGGAGTTGGCTAAGTATGGTGTCGATACAATTTGGATGGCGGACGATAAGATTTTCGCCCCTTTCCGTACGATGCCCCACACGGCGGTGATGTGTGGATTGATCAAACAGGAGAAGCCGCAAATTGCGCTCTTCGGAGCTACGTGCATCGGGCGCGATTTCGCACCTCGTGTGTCGTCGGCTTTGTACAGCGGTCTTACTGCCGACTGTACGCAGCTCGTAATCGGTGACCACACCGATCCCAAGAGTGGTAAAGAGTACAAAAATTTGCTTTATCAGATTCGTCCGGCATTTGGTGGTAATATCATCGCCACGATTGTCAACCCCGATCACCGTCCTCAGATGGCGACCGTGCGTGAGGGCGTGATGCGCAAAGAGTATGCAGCCAAAGCCGGCAAGGGTGAGGTGAAGGTGGTAGACTGGAAGCAGTTTGTCAACGACGCTGATTTGGCGGTACGCATTATCGACCGTCATATCGAAGAGCGCAAAATTAATATCAAAGGGGCAAGTGTGCTCGTGGCAGGTGGCTACGGTATGGGCTCAAAAGCTAATTTCAAACTCGTACACGATCTTGCTGAAGTGCTTGGTGCTGAGGTGGGAGCCAGCCGTGCTGCGGTGGATGCCGGATTTACCGATCATGCGCGTCAGGTGGGGCAGACCGGTGTCACTGTGCGTCCCAAACTCTATATCGCTTGCGGTATTTCGGGTCAGATTCAACATACAGCAGGTATGGATCAGTCGTCGATGATTATCTCAATCAACAGCGATCCGGAGGCTCCAATCAACAAGATTGCCGACTATGCGATTACGGGTGATGTGAATGACATTATCCCCAAGATGATTAAGTATTACAAACAAAATTCGAAGTAATGGCTAATTTCTTTTTAGATAATAAGGATTTGCAGTTCCAGCTTTCGCATCCGTTGATGCGCAAAATTGTGGAGCTGAAGGAGCGCGGCTTTGCCGAGAAGGATCTCTACGACTTCGCGCCACAGAATTTTGAAGATGCAATGGACTCGTTCCGCAAGGTGCTCGATATTACGGGTGAAGTGTGCGGTGAGGTGATTGCTCCGAATGCTGAGGGTGTCGATCAGGAGGGTCCTCGCGTGGTGAACGACCATGTGGAGTATGCTTCGGGTACGGTGCAGAATATGCAGGCGATTGTGGCTGCGGGTTTGAGCGGTATGACGCTGCCTCGCAAGTACGACGGTCTGAATTTCCCGCTGGTTTGTTTCGTTGTTGCCAATGAGATGGTGGCACGTGCCGATGCTGGATTCGAGAATATTTGGGGTTTGCAGGATTGCGCTGAGACACTCAACGAGTTTGCTTCGGAGGAAATCAAAGCTAAATTCCTGCCGTGGGTATCGCAGGGTGCTACGTGCGCCATGGATCTCACCGAGCCCGATGCCGGTTCGGATTTGGGTGCTGTGATGCTTAAAGCTACGTGGTGTGAGGCGAAAGGCGTGTGGTTGCTCAATGGCGTGAAGCGTTTCATCACCAACGGTGATGGCGATGTGTCGCTGGTGCTGGCTCGTACGGAGGAAGGTACGACCGATGCACGAGGTCTGTCGATGCTGGTTTACGATAAGCGCGATGGGGGTGTGAAGGTGCGCCGCATCGAGAATAAAATGGGTATTAAAGGATCGCCCACGTGTGAGTTGGTCTTCACTAATGCACCGGCTCAGTTGGTCGGTGATCGCAAGTTGGGACTGATTAAATATGTCATGTCGCTGATGAACGCTGCCCGTTTGGGTATTGGTGCGCAGTCGGTTGGATTGTGCGAGGCTGCTTACCGTGAGGCATTGAAATATGCGCATGAGCGGGAGCAATTTGGCAAGCCAATTATTCAGTTTGCTGCTGTGGCAGAGATACTTTCGACCATGAAAGCTCGTCTGCATGGTGCACGCGCATTGCTCTATGAAACAACCCGTTTCGTGGAGATTTACAAGCAATATGCACACATCGCTCAGGAGCGTTCACTCGAATCGGAGGAGCGTCAGGAGCAGAAGTTCTACAACCGTTTGGCGGATGGTTTCACACCACTGGTGAAACTTTTCTCATCGGAGTATGCCAATCAACTCGCCTCCGATGCCATTCAAATTCATGGCGGTTCGGGCTTCATGAAGGACTATGCTTGCGAGCGTCTCTATCGCGATGCGCGTATTATGAATATCTATGAAGGTACGACGCAGTTGCAGGTTGTGGCAGCGATTAATGCTGTGACTAAAGGTACGTTCCTTGATCAAATTAAGCGTTACGAAGAGGGTGAGTATGGTGCTGATATGCAACCAGTTGTTGCTAAACTTCGCGACTTACGTGCCCAGTTTGAGCAGATGGCTGAGCGGGTTGAAACACTCGACAAAGAGCTGTTCGGATACAAGGATTTTCATGCACGTCGTCTGGTCGAGAGTGCAGGTCACATCATCATCACCTATCTGTTGGCTCGTGAGGCTTCGGAGGTGGCTGATTACGCTGTCTCTGCGCGCGTTTTCTGCAAGATTGCCGAGTCGAAAATTGCTGAGGCACATACTTACATCATGAATTCGGGTGTGGAGGATGTCGCGTTGTTCAAAGCTGTGGAGGCAGAGAACTAAGAAGCTGTTTTAAATTTATTAATCTCCTCTTTTCGGCTCTTTTCGCCCCAGTAAATCCTCATTTAGTTCGCTAAAATCGGATTTATAGAACAAAACAGGAACAAAAATAGCTTTGGGAACAAATTAAAACAGTTTTTAAGCAACAATCTATATACGAAAAAGGGTTTGCATCACTGCAAACCCTTTTTCCTTTTCTTAATACGTCCCTACACTTGAACACTCAGCCGCTCCTCAATGGTGCAACGGCATGGCTCGAAGATATTGAGGTTCAGTCGGTTGGTGATGTAGCTCAATGTCTTCTGTGCCTTCACCGAATTGCCTGACGTGTCGAGTTGAGGAGCGAATGCCGCTATGCCCATCACGCCAGATACCACACCCATGATACCGCCGCCGACACCTGTTTTGGCAGGAAGTCCTGTTGTGAAAAGCCAGTCGCCTGAGTGTTCGTAAAAACCTACGGTCGCCATCATCGAGGTGATGCGCGGTGAGAGATTGGGGCGGAAAACCTCGCGTTTGGTGACCGGATTCACGCCTCCCAATGCGATGGTTGCCGCCATGATGGCGAGCTGTTGCGTGGTGATGCCGATGGAGCATTGGCGCGTATAAAGATCGAGAGCCATCTCCGGATCGTCGTAAATGCGGCTGTAACTACTTAATAACCAAGATATTGCTTTGTTGTTGAAGTTGGTTGTACTCTCCGATTTATAAAGCTCGTCAATCACCTCTACGCCAGAGCCCGACAATTCTTCGATGAAATTACGTATGGCTTTCCATTTTGCCGCGGCATCGCCTGTTGGGCGAATCATTGAGCACGCGGAAATCGCACCTGCGTTGACCAAGGGGGTCGACGGATGGTCGTTTTCGAGCAAAATCGCCATAATTGAGTTGAATGGTAACCCTGTGGCATCGGCTCCAATCTTCGTGAGCACCTCCTGCGCGCTGTATTGGTTCATGGCGAGGATGGCGGTTGGCACTTTGGATACCGACTCGATGCCGAATTTGAAATCGGTGTCGCCCACGGCAATCAACTCGCCGTTGGGTAGACAGGCGGCGATGCCGAAGAGGTTGGTGGGGACATTCTTGAGATAGGGGATGTAGTCGGCATTCTTACCCTCCGGCTCGTTTTTGAATTTTTTGTACGCCTCGGTGATGGCGGTTTTTATGATGGCTGAATTGAGTTTCATAATGTTATTTGTTTGTATTTTCAGGAGTTGTGGGGGTGGTTGCCTGCTGCTCCCAATGGAAAGGCGCGAAGTCGGCAATTGATTGAGGATCACGCCATGATGGTTTGCGAAGGGCGTAGATGATGAATGGAATACCGACCACAATCAAGCAGCCGATGACCAGTACCGAGTACCAAACCGCGTTGCTACCTGTAGCAATCTGACCCGGAGGAATGAAACTGAGCACAAATGCCAGCATCGAGCCACAGAAACCCATGCCGCCCAGCAGCCACATCAGTCCATTGCCTTTGCCTAAACGGAAGGGGCGCGGGGTGTCTTTCATCTTGTAACGCAGTACGATTGCCGCGGCAAACATCAATAAATACATAATCAGATAGAGCAACACGGTGAGCTGCGAAAGAATTTGGTAGAACGACTGCACCGAGGGCATGACCACGAACAGTAGCGAAAGTAGGGTGACCACGCCACCCTGAACGAGCAGGATGTTGCGTTGTACGCCGTTCTTGTTTGCCTTCTGGAAGAAGGGCGGCAGATAGCCCGCTTTGCCCACCGAAAAGATACCTTTCGAGGGTCCCGCAACCCAAGTTAATACACCTGCTAATACGCCAAACATCAACGAGATAGCAATGATTGGCGATGCCCATGACATATGCAGATAGCTAAAATAATTATCGAACCCAATTAGCAGTGATTGCGTGAGATTGATATCCTTGGCGGGGATGATGAAACCCAGTGAGAAGGTGCCCAACACGAAAATCAGCACCGTGACCAGTGAACCAATGATGATGGCGCGTGGGTAGTTTTTCTTCGGGTTATTGACCTCCATGACGTGGATGCCCATCATTTCCATACCCGCATAAAACAGAAATATCCCACTCGCTAAGACCAGATTATCAATCTTCGAAAGATCCGGGATGAAGCTTTGTGACATATCCATGTGATTGTGTCCGCCCGTTGATAGATAGATGATACCCAGTACAATAAGCAGTCCGGCGGGAATGATTGTACCAATCATTCCTCCCCATTTACTGATTTTTCCGACCCAGCCCAAGCCTTTGAGCGAGATGATTGTCGCCAACCAATAGATTGCCAGAACCACCACAAGCGTAAAGATTTTATTCGATGCCAGCGACATATCGTGGGTTTGATCCATGCCGATGAAGGCGATGGAGACGGCACCGAACGTGAGGACGGTGGGATACCAAATAGTTGATTCAATCCACTGCAACCAGATAGCTAAAAATCCGGTGCGCGCACCGAAAGCCTCACCTACCCAGCGGAATACACCGCCTTGTTTGTCGGAAAACATGGCTGCTAACTCTGCCGCCACCATGGCGGTCGGAATGAGGAAAACCACCGCCGCGAAGAGATAGTAAAACGCCGACGAAAGCCCGTAGACCGCCTCGGCGGGCAATCCTCGCAAACTCACGACGGCAGTGATGTTCATAATTGCAAGTGTCATGACACTCAATTTGAACCCTGTACTTGAGATACTTTTTTTTACATCCATAATAAGTATGTTTGATATTGGTTTTTACGAAAATAAAATGTTGCAACTACCGTGCAAATCCGTTACATAGCACATATTCCATTTCGCTTCACGTGTGATTCTCGCAAAAAATTATTATATTTGTCTACAAATTTCTGCTTATGAAACGACTATTTTTTGTGTTATTCGTTGGTTTGAGCTTGTGTAGCTGTGGGCATCGTCGCCAACCTGTTGATGTGCAGGAATCTGCCGTCTTTCTACCCATGCTCCCACCCGTACAACTCGAGGGTGAGGAGTTGATTAATTATATGCATACGCATTATTGGGATCGTTTCGATTTTGCGGATACGCTGTTCATTGCGCGTGCCGATACGGTGCAAATGTTGGAAGCATATGCTGCTTATGTAGCTCATTATCTGGATGCTAAGAATACTGCTCCACTGGATTCATTGATGCGTCGTGCCTCCGTGTCGCGTCCGATGTTAGACTATTTTTGGATGTTGGGCGAGCGTGTGCTTTACGATCCAAATTCACCCTTGCGCAGCGATGAACTCTATATTTCGGTGTTGCGCGCGGTGGTCTCAAGTCCGTTTTACAATCAATGGGAGCGTATTTCCCCCGAACATGATTTGAAACTTGCCTTGCAAAATCGGGTGGGGCAGCGCGCGAACGATTTCGATTACACGCTTGCTTCGGGTGGTCACGGTCGACTCTATGGCGTGAATGCCGACTATGTTTTGCTATTCCTGAGCAATCCTGAATGTCCAATGTGTGCGCAGATGCGAGGTGAAATTGCAGCCTCACCACTGCTCACTGAGTTGATCGAACGTGGCGATTTGAAGGTGATTGTGCTCTATCCGGATGAGGATCTGACCGCATGGCGCGACCATGCAGCGGATGTGCCTACCGCGTGGATTAATGCCTACGATAAGGGGTGCGTGATAACCGAGCGCGAATCGTATGATTTGCGGGCTATCCCTTCGCTTTATCTGCTCGACCGCGATAAACGGGTGCTGCTCAAGGATTCAGCCAGTGTGCCCGATGTGGAGCAAATTATTGATGCCCGTTCGTGACGACAGCTATCAGTTTTTCTTATGATTGTATAAAAATTAACGATGGATTTTATATAGATAGTTGCGCACAAAGCACTATCTTTGCAATACAAATAGAAACACACAACTTAAAACTGAAAGAATATGGCAACAAAGAAATGGCGTTGTACCGTTTGCGGTTACATCCACGAAGGTCCCGAAGCACCTGAGCAGTGCCCAATGTGTAAGGTCGGAAAAGATAAATTTGTTGAGGTCGTAGAGCAGAGCGAAGGGCTCGCATTTGCTACCGAGCACAAGATTGGCGACGCGAAAGGCGCAAGCAAGGAGTTGATGGAAGGGCTCGGCAACCACTTTATGGGCGAATGTACCGAGGTGGGTATGTATCTGGCAATGAGTCGTCAAGCTGATCGCGAAGGCTATCCTGAAATTGCGGAAGCTTATAAGCGTTATGCAATTGAAGAGGCTGAGCACGCTTCGAAATTTGCTGAATTGTTGGGCGAGGTTGTTTGGGACACAAAAACCAACCTCTTTAAACGTATGAATGCTGAGTGTGGCGCGTGCGAGGACAAGATGCGTTTGGCTCGTATGGCAAAGCAGGAAAACCTTGACGCAGTGCACGATACAGTACACGAAATGGCGAAGGACGAAGCTCGTCACGGAGCTGGTTTCCAAGGTCTTTACAAACGTTTTTTCGGTAAATAGACCGCTCCAATTTTTATTTGAAAAAGGCTGACGATTGTTCGTCAGCCTTTTTCTGTTGTGAGGCGTCACTCACTTGAGGTACAGTTACTTGCTGTGAGAGTTCATAAACAGATAGAATTTTTCGAGCAGCCATTCGTAGCCCGTTTGTGCTGCGTGCGCAACCTCGTAAACGGTTTGCATCTGATCCCAAAAACGGTGAATGGATTCGCGAATCATCAACCAATAAATGGCGAATGACAGTGCGGCGAAGAAGCCGCCCACAATCAAACTTGCCGTGATTAATGACCCGGTAAATAAAGTCATCCAGACGAGCAACGCAATGAGCAGTAGAAAAATAGCTATTGCAGAAGTCAATCCAAAAAAGACGAGCGATGCTACGAGATAGGTGTGCGAATTCCTTCTGTTTTCCATTTTAGAGGCGATTTTGCGGGCTGATTTTTACTCGTCGAGGTTCGCTTCGTTGCATTTGCAGCGAGCTTTATCAATCTCTTTTTCGACAAAATCTTTAATCGAGCAGCGCATATCGCGTCCCGATTGTGTCGTGAAAAGCATGGTGAGTGCCGAGCCGACAATCATGCCGCCGACTAGCGAAATGATGCAAATTCCTGTGTCTTTCATATTCGAAATAGTTAATGAGGTGTAAGAAACTGTTTGAATATGAAGTACAAAGTCCGCGCCAAATTGCCTATCTTTGTCCCATGGAATTGGATTCTGTACAAACGGTCGCCTTCACGGGGCATAGAACTTACAACGGAAAGTCGGATACCGCACTTTTTGCGATGGTACAACAGCTTTATGATGAGGGATTTCGCAATTTTATGAGCGGTATGGCTGTTGGCTTTGATTTGGCTGCGGCTGCGGCAGTTGTGATTTTGCGCAATTTGCACCCCGACGTGCGTTTGGTGTGTGCCGTCCCTTTCGAGGGGCAAGAGCGACGCTTTTCATCGACCGATAAAGCGCGTTATTGCGCTCTATTGGCGCAGGCCAACGAGGTGATTTATCTGTGTGAAAATTATTGTCCTGAGTGTTACGCGTTGCGTAACAACCTATTAGTCGATTGTGCAACGGTGATTGTTGCTTGGTTCGATGGCTCTGCGGGCGGCACGCGTCAGACTGTGCAACGCGCTCGCCGTGTCGGTTTGCGCATTGAAAATCTTTGGATTGACCCACAACAAAAACTCCCCGGTTTGTAAAATCGGGGAGTTTTATATGGGTGTCCGTAGCCTATTTCCAGTTGAGAATCTTGTGAAAGTCGTACGTTTCCGGATCGGGTACGTAGGTTTTGGCTGCAGCGTAATCGGCAGGTGTGATGGCGTTTAGGATGTTATCAACCACCGAATCGAACTTGTCAGATTTAATATCGACCATGCGAGGCAGAATTTTTCCTGTCTCAGGATCTTGCAAATCTTTGAGGTAGATGGGTGACACGTTTCCTTCTGAATCGACATAAACCATGCATCCCGTTTTACCCTCTTTGAAGAGTTTCAAAACGCCGATGCCCAATTCGGAACAATAAGTCAAATCGTATGCTGTTGGAGTTTGACACCGGATTTCGTAGCCAATTTCCACGGGGCGACTTTTTACTTTGAGACCTAATTCCTTAATTTTCTTCTCAATCATCTCATTGAATATGTGAGCCTTAGATACTTTTCCGAGTTCTGGATGTCCATGCTCGTCATAGGTGAAATGCGCACCGCTCTTCTTGATTTCTTCGGGACTCAGCACGTGAAAAACGCCCTCCGAAATAATTGCTGCACCGTAGTCCATACCCATAACTTTTCGCTTGAGAATCGACGAAATAACCAAATTCACGATTTTATCAACCGTTATGGTCGTTTTGTCGAACATTTCGGGAATGATAATCATGGGGTAGTGGCACGCCTCGCCGATGCCAAATGCGAGGTGACCTGCGCTGCGCCCCATGGCTGCCAAAACGAACCAGTTGCCGCTCGTGCGGGCATCGACATAAACGGCACGGGCGATGACTGCGCCTTTGTCTTTTGCCGACTCGTAGCCGAAGGTCGGTGTGCCTTTGGGCAACGGAAGATCGTTGTCGATTGTCTTGGGCACGTGGATATTAGCAACTGGGTATTTTTTCTCAGAGAGAAATTTAGCGATGCGATTGGCTGTTGAAGCCGTGTCGTCACCACCGACGGTCACGAGTAATTTGACGTTGTTTTCGGTGAAAAATTTAAGATTGAAATTATTTTCGAAGTCTGCATCGGTGGGTTTGAATCGGCTCATTTGTAGGAATGAACCACCTTGGTTGAAGATGCCATCAGCCATCAAGTAGCTGATATCCACCATGCGAGGATCGGGATTGAAAAGTCCGGTGTAGCCTTCGTGCAGACCAATGACGCGGTATCCTTTGCGAAGGAATGTTTTAGCGACACTGCCGACTACGGTATTCATACCCGGAGCCGGACCGCCACCCGTAAGAATAGCAATTGCTTCTTTCATAGCGTTGAAATATTTTACATTAACCTAACCTAAATGTCGGAATCGACGCTGCAAAAGTACGATTTTTTTTCGAGATGCACAAAAAAATGCGGAGATCGTTTCCAATCCCCGCAAGTCGTAAATCCGGTAATTATAGTTTACTCAACTACAGTTACGTTCACAGCCTGTTCTCCTTTAGAGCCGCTTCCGACCTCAAATTCGACTTTTTGACCTTCGTTGAGTGATTTGAAACCCTCCGATACGATGCCTGAGAAGTGAACGAAAATTTCTTTTCCGTTCTCTTCGGTAATGAATCCGTAGCCTTTCTTGCCATCGAACCATTTAACTGAACCTTTCATAAGAAATGAATTAATGTATTAATTTGTTCGGCAAAGTAAAGAATAAAAGATGGTCTTTCAAAACATTTATGCAATTATTTTTCATTTTACGATAAAATTCTTATATTTGTCCTAAAGATTGTTCGATTAAAAAGATTGTTATGAATAAAAAATTAACCTTTGCCGCATTGGCATTGCTCGGTTTGACAACGGCTTGCTCATCGGTGAAAAACGCTCCTAAAAGCGACTCTAAGTCGGAAAAAGAGATGATTCGTCCTATTGTAATGTATGGTGTTCGCCTGCCCCAACCACAGCCTGAACAGGAGATAAAAGATAGTTTGAAGGCTGCTCCGGCTGCGGAGATTGATGCCGAGGTGAAAACTGAGGTGAAAAAGTAATTATGGGACAATATGTGGGTCTTCGCAAGCGAATAGGGCTCAATTTATTCTCAAAACTCTACGCTGACGAGGTTGCAGAACACCGTTTACATACGCTTTTTTGGGAGTGCACGCTCCGCTGCAACCTCTCGTGTCGTCATTGTGGGAGTGACTGTCGTGTTGACCCGGGTGTCCCCGATATGCCGTTGGAAGATTTCCTGCGCGTTTTGGATGAGGAGGTGACCCCCAATGTGGATCCACATAGCGTGCTCATTATTTTTTCGGGTGGTGAGGTGCTTGTGCGCGAAGATTTGGAGCGTGCAGGGGCTGAGGTCACGCGTCGCGGTTATCCGTGGGGTATGGTGACCAATGGTATGCTGCTCACTCCGCAACGTTTTCGCTCGCTGTGCGATGCGGGGTTGCGCTCGGTATCGGTCAGTTTCGACGGGTTTCCCGAAATTCACAATTATATCCGCCGCAATCCTGCAAGCTACGAGCGTGCGTTGGATGCCATCCGCCTGATTGTCCGCGAACCGGGGTTAGCATACGATGTGATTACGTGCGTAACGGGGACATTGGTGCCTCGTTTAGAGGAATTTCGCGACCTGCTGATTGCTGAAGGTGTGAAACATTGGCGGCTTTTTTCCATCTTCCCCATGGGGCGTGCCAAGAGCGACGATACCTTGCGCATGACCGATGAGCAATTTCGCACGATGATGGAGTTTATTCGTCGTGCGCGCAAGCAAGACGGAATCGAAGTCAGCTATGCTTGCGAGGGCTTTCTGGGTAGTTACGAGACGCAGGTGCGCGACCATTTCTATCAGTGTGCTGCTGGCGTGTCGGTAGCCTCGGTGCGTGTAGATGGGGCTATTTCGGGCTGTACGAGCATCCGAGCGAATTTTCACCAAGGAAATATTTACACAGATAAATTTTGGGATGTGTGGCAGAATCGCTTCGAGAAGTTTCGCAATCGAGAGTGGGCGCGCACGGGCGAGTGTGCGGATTGTAAGATGTTCCGCTACTGTTTAGGTGGTGGAATGCACCTGCACGACGACGACGGAAAACTGCTTTATTGTCACTATCACCGCTTATAAATGGACGAGATGCGAGAGTTAAAACCTAAAGGAACAACGACTTTGCCTGCTTCGGAGGAGTCGTTGGGTTGGCAGCCGCAAACCGAACGTGGCGAATCGCAGGTGAGTTCATTGCTGTGGTACTACGGAGGATTGGTGCGCGAGCGACGTCACGAATTGAAGATGACACAACAAGAGTTAGCTGGCAAAGTTGGTATGAAGACGGGCTTGATTTCACGCATCGAGAAGGGGGAGGCGGATATTATGTTCTCGTCGTTCATTCGAGTGATGAACGCGCTGAATCTGCAAATTGATATACAGTATTAGCGGAATTAGGCTTATTGGTCAAAAATAGTAGATAAAATCGGGGTAATAAATTGATTTTAATAT
>JAVVWE010000005.1:0-115385 GCA_036652255.1 Alistipes sp.
AAACTTTCAAAAGTGCAATCGGCATAAAAAACAGTGACTCTAACAACTTCCGATGTGGTGGATAAAGCGTAAGGTGGCTGATTTTTCTCCACTGTGGCGGTCGAGGGTGAAGGGATGGACTCGGATGCGGAGAATGCTGCGCTCGCGACAGAAGCGAATAGATCGCTACTTTCTTGCATTTTGCCCGTCGCGCCAACGGGCGTATCATCCGTACGGAACATAATCTCGGAGTCGAGTAGCAACCAATCGGGATTGATGCGCGGGAACCTACGGAGAATCTTTTGCAACAAATCGAATCCGGGTTTATTTCGTCCAGACAATATATGGGAAATTCCTGAAGGTTGTATTTCGAGTATTTCTGCGAGGCGACTGGAGGTTAAACCTTCACTTTTCATCAAATTGAGCAATTTCTCCTTCATCTGTGTGATTTTTTACAAATATAAATATTTTTCTTTTGTAAAGCAAATAAAATATACAATTGTAAAATGTTAATCTATGTGAATAATGTTTACAATTGTAATCAAAGTGTTATTGTTAAATAGTGCTGCACAGCCTATGTAATGCTAAGATGTATGTAAAATGATATAAATCGCTGATAATAAAGCCACCATATTGCATACAATCATACATCGCGCTCATTTGGGTCTCTAATATCACACATACCGTTATTGTGACGTTGTATTACTTTATATAAATATTGTAAATACCTGAGTTTGATTGATGTGATGCGAGTATATTCAATTGTTTAATAGGACTTTTTTGGCATCTTAAAGAGTTGATACTTGTATAAGAGTATTTGGTTACATAAGTCAATAATATATCTTATCAACATCCTAATACATTACAAATGTATTGATAATTGTAAAAACCATCAGCTAATTGTATTTACAAATGTAACACAACTACCCTATTCTGCTTGAAATATGATTATTTTATGATATATCGCACTGTCGTGCAGATGATTTTATCCACGTTGGTTATTCGTGGTTACATTATGTTGAATAAAAAAAGCAGATAGGCGATTTACTCCCCTATCTGCTTGTGTATAATGTAATTGTAAAGTTGTGAACAGCCCTCTATAAACTGAGTTTTGCAGCGATTTCTGCAAACTCATGTGGCGTAATTTTGAGTTTTTCGCGATGAAAATCTACATCCTCCTCGCTGTTCATTGGAATTAAATGAATGTGTGCATGTGGCACTTCGAGTCCAAGTACGACCGAAGCCACTTTTTTGCATCCTGTTTCGCGCTGAATGCGTGTGGCAATTTTCTTGGCAAATATCATCATATCACCCAGTGTTTTGTCATCGAGATCGAATATATAATCGACTTCTTGTTTTGGCACAACGAGTGTGTGTCCTTTGGCAAGCGGATTGATGTCTAAAAATGCAAAAAAACGGTCGTCTTCTGCTACCTTGTAACACGGGATCTCACCCGCTACGATGCGTGAAAAAATAGATGCCATGATTTTTATGTTTTAATAATTTTACGATTCTTTGTCGAATTTTGGCTTGAGTATTTCTGACCAAATAACTGCTTTCCGTAGGTCAAAATCGCTCATTATATCCTCTGCGTGCTCTGTGGTGACTGATGTCTGTGCTGCCACGGAATTTACACCAGTCATCGACGAGACGGGAACCGGACCCACGGACGACGCAGACGGCTTATGTGTCTGTTGCTTTTTTTGCAGGCATACCTGCTTGTCGGACTGTGGCGTTTGCGACTTTGTGCCCTCAAACAACTCCTTTAATATCTGTCGTGCACGTTCTTCGTTTGTATTTACCTCATCGGAGCCCTCTTTCGACTGCTGCTTTTTCTTTCCCTCCATGACGAATGAGGCAATTGCCGCACCGCCGATGATGAGAATCCATAGTAAATCTGAAAAATTGTCCATTTTTTTTACTAATTTAAGCTCCGTTTAACACTCTCGATACCTTTGATTTTACGTATCTTATCCATTATGTCATGTAAACCTTCCAATCCCTTGACGTATAGGCTTATGGTGCCTTCGAAAATACCGTCATGGCTTTGGATGTTGACCTCGCGGATGTTGACGCTGAAATCGCCTGTAACGACCGAAACTAAATCAAGCAGCAGTCCGATTCGGTCGATGCCGCGGATGGTGACGTTCGATAGGTATGAGACGGTTTTATGTTGAGACCATTTGATTTCTTCCTTGATGATGTGTTTGCCAAATTGTGCTCCCAAGCGATTCAATTCGTCACAAGTTGACTTATGGACGATGATTTTGCCGGTTGCTGTGTTGCGAAATCCGACCACGCTGTCACCCGGAATTGGTTTGCAACACTCTGCAATTTCGAATTGCGGTTCGGCTGATTCGAGAGTCTCTGCTTCCTTTGGTTTTTCTGCAATTATTTGTGCAGAATCATCTTCCAGCTCATCATCTTTTTGTGGTATAAAGAGTGTCCAAAATTTCAGTATCTTGCTCTTGGAGTTTACTTTAAGTACTTTTTCAAGATTTTCGAGATTGATGATTCCTGCACCAATCTTGCTATATAACTCCTCTTTATTTGTGCTGTCGTAGATGGGAATAATTTTGCGTAATACGCGACCGCTGAGTGGGATATTTAACTCACGCATCTTCTCTTCAAGAGCTTGCATTCCGCGCTCGATATTGTTTTGACGTTCGCGTTTGAGGAAATTTTTTATTACCTGTTTTGCTTTTGAGGTTGTGACGATGTCGAGCCATTCAGGTTTTGGTCGCGCCGTATCGGCGGTGATAATTTCTATTTGATCGCCGCTGTTGATTTGCGCGGTGATAGGTTCTATTTTATGGTTGATTTTTGCTCCAATTGCGCTGTTGCCAATCTTCGAGTGGATGTCGTAGGCGAAATCCAACGCAGTAGCACCATGCGGCATTTTGCGTGATTCACCTTTAGGTGTAAATACCACTATTTCAGATGTGTATAGCGACAACTTAAAGTTATCCAAGAAGTCCACCGCATTCTCCGTTGGTCCGTTCAATGCGTTGCGAATCTGCTTCAACCACTTGTCGAATTCGTCTTCGTCCTGTGAAATGGTGAGTCGTTTATATTTCCAGTGTGCGGCAAATCCGCGTTCGGCAATCTCTTCCATACGCTGCGTGCGAATTTGCACCTCGACCCACACGCCATCGGGACCCATGACGGTTGAATGGAGAGCCTCGTAGCCGTTTGCTTTGGGCATACTAATCCAATCACGCAGCCGGTCGGGCTTTGGGGTGTAGATGTCGGTGATTGAGGAGTATATTTGCCAGCACTGTGTCTTTTCAGAGGGGAAAGCCAAGGGTTTGAAAACGATGCGAATAGCGAATAAATCGTAAATTTCCTCGAAAGGAATCTGCTTGCGCTGCATTTTCGACCAGATGGAGTATACGCTCTTTACTCGACCCGAAATTTCGTAGTTGATGTGATCGCGATTGAGTGCCGCCACAATTGGGGCGTTGAATTTATTGATTAATTGTTGACGTGTAACTTCGGTTTCGTTGAGCTTTTGAGTGATTTCCTCATATTGCTGCGGAAAACGGTATTTCATGCAGAGATCTTCGAGCTCACTTTTTATCAAATAGAGACCCAATCTATGTGCCAATGGGGCAAATAGATAGATTGTTTCGCTGGTGATTTTTATCTGCTTATTCATGGGCATAGAGCCCAATGTGCGCATATTGTGGAGCCGATCCGCAATTTTAATCAAGATAACTCGCACGTCGTCCGAGAGAGTCAGCAACACCTTGCGAAAATACTCCGCCTGTTCCGATGTATCGGCATTGAAAACGCCCGACATTTTGGTCAAGCCATCGACCATCGAGGCGATTTTGTGCCCGAAGATGCGCTCCATATCCTCCACGGTGTAGTCCGTATCTTCGACCACATCGTGCAGCAGTGATGCTACAACCGATTTCACGCCCAGTCCAACCTCCTCGATAACGATTTTAGCAACTGCAATAGGATGCAGAAGGTATGGTTCGCCTGAGCGTCTCCTTACCCCCTGATGTGCCTCTTTAGCAAGAAAAAATGCACGTTTTATGAAATCCCAATCCTCGTCGTTTTTACATATTGTGGTGCACGAGAAGAGCAGATCGTCCCATTTTTCCTTTATGAGTTTTTCATCCTCCGCAGTGTAATTCATAGGCTATTCTTTTTTTATTTTCATTGCCTCACGCACTTTAGCTTCAACTTCAGCGCAGAGAGCTGCGTCATTTTTCAGCAATTCTTTCACAGCATCACGCCCCTGACCAATCTTGCGTTCGCCGTATGAGAACCAAGAGCCGGCCTTCTTTATGATGCCGAAATCAACACCTAAATCGACAATTTCGCCCAGTTTGGAGATACCTTGACCGAACATAATATCGAATTCAGCGCGTTTAAACGGAGGTGCTACCTTGTTTTTCACCACTTTTACTTTGGTGCGTGTGCCGAGCTGATCTTCGCCATCTTTGATGACCGACATACGACGAATATCAATGCGAACGCTGGAGTAAAATTTCAGTGCGTTACCGCCTGTTGTGGTCTCTGGATTGCCGTACACCACGCCAATTTTATCGCGTAACTGGTTGATAAACATACAAACAGTCTTCGTTTTCGAAATGCTTGATGTGAGTTTACGTAGAGCTTGCGACATGAGTCGAGCTTGCAGACCCATCTTCGAATCACCCATTTCGCCTTCAATTTCGGCTTTGGGAGTCAGTGCTGCCACGGAGTCGATGACGATGATGTCAATGGCACTCGAACGAATCAATGAATCTGCAATTTCGAGGGCTTGCTCACCGTTGTCGGGTTGCGAAATGAGCAACGAATCAATATCTACGCCCAAATTTTGGGCATACGCGCTGTCGAATGCGTGCTCGGCATCAATGAATGCCGCGATGCCGCCTGCCTTTTGCGCCTCGGCAATAGCGTGGATTGCGAGGGTTGTCTTACCCGACGATTCGGGACCGAAAACCTCCACTACGCGTCCTTTGGGATAGCCACCAACTCCGAGAGCAATGTCGAGTGTGATGGAGCCGGTCGGGATGACAGGAATGTCAACAATCTCGGTCGAGTTGAGTCGCATGATAGATCCCTTGCCGAAATCTTTTTCTATTTTGTCCATGACCGCAGTCAGCACTTTGAGTTTGTCTGCGTTTGCCGGTATTTTCTCAGCCATATTATGTTTTCTTTTTATTGTCGTTTATTTTGTAAAGATAGGTAATTTTTCGTGTATTCTGTCTATTTATCCGCTCTTTTTTCGTCTGGAAAGCGGTTTAATCCCACGTGTAGATGGTTTCAATTTGCCTGTCGAGCTCTTCGGGTGTTGTGTTGAGTTGGCGTTGACAACCCGGACAGCGAATGGCTGTTTGATTCTCAGTGTATTCGCCACAACCTATGCAAATAGGTAGTACTCCATAGGTTACATCGGCATAGTGGTCGAATTGTGTGCCGCAATGCCGACATTTGATTTTATAAGCAGTTCCCATTGTTTTGTCGTTTTTTTGTTCGTTTTTACTTGGTTTCACGATGCAAAGGAACGGCTTTGTGGTGACAACTTATGACACAAAATAGAAGCAGCTTAAAATTGTTGGTATTTCGCAATATAATTTTTCAAATATGTTTGCAATGCGGGTGTGTTGATGATGCGAATATCGTCCATTAATCCAATCACGAAACGTCCAATACCCGCGTAATCAGCCACTTCTGTATTTAGCAACCATTTACCTTCTCCCGTTTCGCACAAATCGCGTTCGGCAAGCGGATACTCTTCGGTGAGAAGGTTGTAGGCGCGTATGCCCAATTCGAGCTGCACACATAGCCGTCGGTTGCCGTGCATACGGAAAATATCGATGAATCCTTCGTGATGGTCGTTGGTGTGCGTCCATGTTTGGGTGGAGAGCTCAACGCTGCCGATGCGGGAGGTCTTGAAAAGTTTGCAGGTGTTGTCTTCCGTGTCGAAACACCACACCTGTACGTAGTTCGTGGTGAAGGCGAACGGCTCTACCCTACGGTCACGTACGGCACCTCCGTGTGCTGATTGGTAGCGACCGAGGGTGACTTGGTGCTGGGTGTCGATTGCCTCGATGAGTGTGTGTATGTTGGGCGCATAGCGACCTTTGACCACGGTTTGCGCCAGTGTTTTATTGTCGTAGACGGAGTATAATTTGCGTTTAAGATTCTGCTTCAGCAAGTTTGTGTCGTCGATATTCTCGATGGCGCGCTTGAGTATGACCGCTTCCTCTTCGGTGAAGTGGACGAGTTGTGAAATATCCTTGAAGTGAGGTGACTCTTTGTCAAGCCGAATGTGGTCATTGTCCTTTTTGATGACAAATCCCGCATCGCGGAAGGTGTCGATATAGCGATAGATGGTGCGTCGCGACATCTCAAGTCGCGCAGCAATCTCATCTACTGTGTATGTGGTGTTGGCGGTCAACATCTTCATCAAGCGCAGCAGCCGTTCCAGTTTGGGTTGATCCATGTATTGTGATGTTCTTTGAGGGCAAAGATACAAAAAAGCTGTGACATTCATTGTCACAGCTTCTCTGTTCTTTAGAGCCGGGGGGCTATGCCATCACCCGCTTTTCAATCTCATCCACTTGGTTGCGGAATGCTTTGTCGGTCTCAATGAGGTTGGTCACCGCTTTGCACGAGTGGAGAACCGTGGCGTGGTTGCGACCGCCAATCGAAGCTCCAATGGTTGTCAGAGGTGCTTTGGTGTGTATTTTTGCCAAATACATGGCAATTTGGCGTGCTTGTGCAATTTCGCGCGTGCGCTCTGCTGAGTTGAAGCGTTTGAAGTCGAGGTTCAAATATTCGCATACCACGTCGATAATGTGGTCGATTGTAATCTCCTTTTGGTAGAGTTGCACGTAGACCTTCAGAATCTCTTTGGCAAGCGAAATGGAAATTTTGCGACCGAGGAACGAGGCATTTGCCACCAGTGATGAGAGTGCACCTTCGATTTCGCGCACGTTAGCAGAGATGTTCTCCGCCAAATAATTCACGACATCTTCCGAGATTTGCGCGCCCAATTTCTGTGCTTTGGCGTGAATAATCTTAATTTTGGTGTCGAAGTCGGGGGTGTTGAGTTGCGCCGACAAGCCCCATTTGAAACGGGTCAACAGTCGTTGCTCAATATCCTTCAACTCCACGGGGGGTTTATCCGAGGTGAGAATCAGTTGTTTGCCAGCTAATTGCAGGTGATTGAAAATATTAAAGAAGGCATTTTGTGTTCCTGTTTTGCCCGTCAGTTCCTGAATATCGTCGATGATGAGCACGTCAATCATCTGATAGAAATGGATGAAATCGGGAATTTCGCCGTTTTTATATGCGGTTTGGAACTGCGCTTGAAATTTATTCATCGAGACGTAGAGCACCTGCATTTCGGGGTGTCGTTGACGCACTTCGTGTCCGATAGACTGCGCGATGTGGGTCTTGCCCAGTCCTGAATTACCATATATATATAGCGGATTGAACGGATTATTGCCCGGTGTGATTGCCACTGACATAGCAGCCGAACGTGCTAAACGATTACATTCGCCCTCGATGAAGGTTCCAAAAGTGTAATTCGGATTGAGTTGCGGGTCGATAATAATCTTCTTTACGCCGGGAATCACAAAAGGATTTTTTATATTTGCAGTGTCGGTTTGTGTATTGAAGCGTGAAATGGCTGTCGTATCTGCATCGCGTGCAATTGGTACAGTTTGTGTTTCGGCTTTAGGTACAGCGTAATGCAAACGTGTTTGGTCACCGTAGAGTTGCGAGATGATGGGGCGCAGAAAGAGAATGTAATTTTTCTCGATCTGGTAAACATAACTGGCATTGGGCACGCGTAAACGCAGCGTCGTCCCATCGAATTCGAGAGGAACGATTGGTTTGAACCACTTCACGAACTCTTCTTCCGTGGTTTGTGCTTTTATACGGTCGAGACAGTGTTGCCACATATCGCGATATGACCGATTATTGTTTAACATTTTTTTTTGGTGACTTGTGTTTTTTGCTGAGACAAAGTTGTGGATAATATTGTCAAAAGATTTTCAATTTTGAGTTGCAAATCTTGATTTTTTATATATAGAAAAGCAAAGGTTTTTGAAAGCTATTTTTTAACTCGCTGATAGTGAAGATCCGATTTTTTTTATTATATTTGCATATAAAATTTTAGGGAGCATCTACGCTCCAACTATAAATAAAACTAATACTATTATGGCAAGTGATTTAGAACAATCTGTATTACGAAAAGCACAAACATGGCTTGATGGTCATTATGACGAGGATACAAAAAAACGCGTTAAATTCCTGATTGATAATGATATGAAGGAGCTTGTGGAGAGCTTTTACAAGGATCTCGAATTCGGAACGGGAGGTCTGCGCGGTGTGATGGGTGTGGGCTCGAATCGCATGAATGTTTACACGGTGGGAGCTGCTACGCAGGGGCTTGCGAACTACTTGAAGAAGAATTTTGAGGGTCAATCCATCCGTGTGGCAGTGGGTCACGATAGCCGCAATAATTCGCGTATGTTTGCCGAACGAGTAGCTGATATTTTCGCCTCGAACGGCTTCACGGTCTACCTCTTCGATGCCTTGCGTCCGACGCCCGAATTGAGTTTTGCAATTCGCGAATTGCAGTGTCATTCGGGTGTGGTGATTACCGCATCGCACAACCCCAAAGAGTACAATGGTTATAAAGCCTATTGGACTGATGGCTCGCAGGTCACCGAACCGCACGACAAGAATATCATTGCCGAGGTGGCGAAAATTACCGATGTGAATATGGTTTTAACAGGCAAAAACAAAGAGCATATCACCATCTTGGATCAGCAGTTTGACGAGACCTATTTAAATAAAATTCACGAGCTCTCGCTCTCACCCGAATCTGTGAAGCGTCACCACGACATGAAGATTGTCTACACACCGCTTCACGGTGCGGGTGTGCGTTTGGTTCCGGCTTCGTTGCGCAAATTTGGTTTCACGAATGTGACGCTGGTTCCTGAGCAGGCAATTATCGATGGCAACTTCCCGACCGTGGAGTCGCCGAATCCTGAAGAGCGCAAAACCATGGCTATGGCACTTGCATTGGGTGCTAAGGAGGGTGCTGATTTGGTGCTTGCCACCGATCCCGATTCGGATCGTATAGGTGTGGCTCTGCGCAATAAACAGGGCGAATATGTCTTGCTGAATGGCAATCAAACCCTTGTGTTGCTGATGAGTTATCAGCTTACGCGCTGGGCAGAGTTGGGGCGTTTGGGCAGCAACGAATATGTGGTAAAGACCATCGTCACCTCGCAGATGGCGAATGCTGTTGCCGACCATTTCAAAGTTAGGTGTTACGATTGCCTCACCGGATTCAAGTATATCGCCAAGATTATCCGCGAAAACGAAGGCAAGGCGAAATATATCGGTGGTGGTGAGGAGAGTTTCGGTTATCTGGCGGGCGACTACGTGCGTGATAAAGACGCAGTTTCAGCCTGCTCACTGGCGGCTGAGGCGGCGGCATGGGCACAAGACACGATGGGTTTGACGCTCTTCGAGTGGCTGCAAGAGCTCTATGTGAAGTATGGTTTCTACCGCGAGGGGCTGGTGTCGGTTGTCCGCAAGGGTAAAGAGGGTGCCGAGTTGATTCAGCGTATGATGGTTGAGTATCGTGCCAATCCTCCTCGCACGATTTTGGGCTCGTCGGTGGTGCGAATCAACGACTTCCAATCGCTCAAGTCGATTGACCTGAAAAACGGTGTGTTGACACCTATTGTGCAGGATAAGAGCAATGTACTGCAATGGTTCACCGAGGATGGTACGCTGGTTTCGGTGCGCCCGTCGGGTACCGAACCTAAGATTAAGTTCTATTTTGGAGTGAAGGCTACCCTACCGTCGGCTGCCGATTACGATCGTGTATTGACCGAGTTGGACGCTAAAATTGATGCTATCAAGAAAGATTTGAAGTTGGAATAAGCGTCAGAGAATAGAGATGAAAAAACAGCGGCAGATTCGAAAATCTGTCGCTGTTTTTTAGATGTGTTTGAATTTGTTGCCGAAGTTATTTTAGAGCTATTTTTGTTCCTGTTTGTATTCTGTCAATCCGATTTTAGCGCGCTAAATGAGGATTGACTTCTTAATAGCTCCTATTTATTTGCTTTGTAGTGTATCGGAGCAAGGGTTCTGCGCCATGTCTGATGTTTCAAGAAAGAGGACATCACGCCACTTGTGCTGGGAGCTACAAATTCCGAGATGGGTGAAGCACCTGCTTGGGTGAAGGTGTAGACTTTGCGATAGACCTTGCTGTAATTCTGATTCACGTCGCGGGCGAAGGCGATGACCGTGTGCTTCACATCCCATACGCAATCGTAGAGCTTGCCTGTTGGGTAGCTGTATTCGAATCCATTGATGAGCTGATCGATGATGGCGTCATCCGTGGTTTCCGTTGTGTTGCTCAGATCACCCTCGAACAGACCACCGTACCACATATCAGCATCATCGCTCTGTTTGAATGTGAACGATACGTAGGCTTTGCCTTTGCTTGATGCGTAGAGCGTGTTGTCGAGTGCATAGAGGTCATCACCGTTGAAATATTTATTTTGGGTGACGGTGACATTTGCCGCACTCACCGCACCTTCGAGGGTGGTGAAGGGCTCGCTGACAATCACATTAGCCGTTGGTACGCCATATTCGTCGATGTATGCAGCCCATAGAACATAGGTTGTTTTGGGTGTCAGTATGTTGGCATAGATGTGACCTTGTTCTCCACATACAAATTCGTCTGTCAGCAATTTGATATCAATATCTTTCACATAGGCGGCTACATATTCCTTCATTTTCGATTTGTAGGCATTGTAACGCTCCATGTCCATCAAGTCCCACAGATACATGAATTTCGGGTTCGATGGTATGATATTGGCACTTGCACCGCGTGATTTAATCTCTTTGACCGTCATGTTGAAGGTGCTCGTTGCCGGATTACCCTCTGGTTTTGCTGTGCGCATCTTGAAACGAGTGAGTTTGGTGGTTGGCACGCTTGCATCGAGGTTGTAGCCGAATACACACAATGTGTAACCTGTGTCCGAATGGTAGTATGTATAGGGAGTTTCACCCTCAACACGTTGGATAGTTGTTTTTCCTTTTTTGCTCATGAATCCGATGATGAATCCGTCGTCGGCAAGGATTGTTTCGAGCAGTTTTTCGTCGGTCAGTTGATCGCAATAAGCGGTGGGCTTTAGCGAGAAATAGTAATCTTCATTGTCATTGGACGGAATCACTTCGAAGTCAATATTATCCCACTCTTGCTTGAGGATATTCATCTTAAATGAGAGTGTAGCCACCATTTCCAGTGTTGTGAACTCTTTGATGAGGGGTGCAGTTGCCAGTGCACCTTCGGTGGTCAACCCCACTGCAAATGCGATGTAGTTCGTTGCGGGCGTGAGTGTTTTGTAGTTGTAGGTCTGCGTACCTTTCGATGAGATTTTTGTCACAATTTCGGCCGGTGTTTTCCCTGTCCAATGGCTATCTGTCATCATATTTTTCACGTATGTGGCGATGTCCGATTTGTGGTGTTGCTCAAATTTGCTCTTCTCCAGTACATCATACAGATAGATTTGCGTGTTGGAGGAGGGGATGATTTTCATCACTGCTGTGGTGGCTGTGATGTCGCTCAGCGCAATATCGAAGGTTACTTTTTCGATGGGAGGCTTCGGTACGGGCGGAGTTATTGGAATTTCGGGATCGTCGCTGCAACTGCACATGAGAGCGATAAAAGTCAAAACAAGAAGGATTTTTTTCATGATTTTTACGTTTAAAAAGGTCGATTTATTACTAAAAGGCGACTTGTTGTTCTGTAAATTTCAACATCAAAGTTGTGTACATCTCTCCATAGGCAGCTGATGTTAGTGTTTGATTTTTCAAATATAACGATTTCCTTTCTGTAAATACCGCTGTTTTGTGATTTATTTACCCGATGTGAAGGGTTCGCTGACATAGACTTCCGCTGTCGGTGCACCCTTTTCATCAATGCACACTGCCCAGAGAACGTAGCTGGTTTGCGGAGTGAGTACATTGGGGAAAACTTGATGCACCTCCCCAAAAGTAGCCATGTGATATATCTCTTCGGGTGTTGACTCTTCGACGAGGGTCTCGACGTATAATTTCATCACGTTTTTGTAGGCTTCGTAGCTTGTGAGATGCATTAAGTCCCACGTGTACAATAGTTTGGGATTAGAAGGTATCAAGTCTACTTTGACTCCATTGGCAGTCACCTCCGAGAAGGTCACCTTGAACGTGCAGGCTGCCGGATCACCGTCGGGCTGGGCTGTGCGCATTGTGAATCGCGCAGGCTCTGTGGTTGGCTTGTGGGTGGTAGCATCATAACCAAAGACGAGCAATGTGTAGCTTGTGTTTGGATGATAGTTCATTGTCGCCGGCTGACCTGCAACTCGTTGAATGGTTGTAGTTCCTTGCTTTGTGTGGGTGTCTATCGTGGCAGCATCGTGTGCAAGAATGCTTTCAAGCAGTTGTTTGTCGGTTAATTGCAGACACTCAATTGTCGGACGAAGGGCAAAATAATAGGAAGCTTTGTCGTTTGAAGGAACGATTTCGAAATCAATGTTATCCCACTCTTGCTTGAGTACATTCGCATTAAAAGTCGTCTTTTCTATGGGCGGTTCTGGTTTGGGTTTGATGGGCTCTTGAGGTTCCGTGTTGTCACTGCAACTGCCGAATAATGCAGCTGCAAAAGTCAAAATAAGTAGGTGCTTTTTCATCATTTTACAAGTGTTTTTAATCCGTTATTAAATATTTCTCGGCTCAAATATAAATAAAATTCTTGCTTTTGTCTTATATAATGGTGGAAAACACTTATTTTGACGTTTTTTGATGAAATTAATAACTTTAGGTGCGGAATTTCAATGGCTCGCCACCCTACTATTTGACGAATTACTCCCTATTTAACTCGGATGATATTCAGTCCGTCGCGTAGCGGAATGATGACATTCTCCACTCTGCCATCCTCGCAAATCATGCGATTGAAGTCGAGCAGAGCCTGCGTGTGGCGATCGTTGTGGGCTACGGGTTGTACCACCTTCCCCGACCAAAGGATGTTGTCGGCAATCAGCATGGATCCGCTGTGTACAAGAGCTTTACCGTCATCATTGCCCATCAACATTCGGTAATAATCGGGATATTCGCGCTTGTCGCCGTCGATGAATACGAAATCGAATGTGACACCCAAAGTGGGCGCGATGTCGAGTGCTGACCCGATGTGAAGATGGATTTTTGATCCATGCGCACTTTGATTGAAAAACGACTGCGCCAGCCCTTCCAACTCGTCATCAACCTCGGTGGTGTGCAGTTCGCACCCTTCGTCCAGCCCTGCCGCCATGCAGAGAGCCGAGTAGCCTGTAAAGGTTCCGATTTCGAGAATGCGTTGTGGACGCACCATTCGTACCATCATCTCCAGAAATTTACCTTGGATGTGTCCGGATAGCATACGAGGCTGCACTACGCGCAGATTGGTCTGGCGATCTAACTCGCGCAGCAGCTCCTCTTCGGGAGTCGAAAAATCGTGAATATACTGTTCCAATGCCTCCATACTTACTTATATATTAGGCGCGATGTTTGGGCAAACACCTCGTTTGCTACCTGCATCAAATTACTTGCTGTCAGGGCATTAATCTTCGCATATACCTGTTCCATGGTGTCCACCTCCTCGTGCAGCAAATAACTTTTCCCTGTACCGAGCATATAACCCTCGTTGCTTTCCATTGAGATGGCGAGTTGGGCGATGAATTGTTTTTTTGCCATCGAAAGTTGACGAGAGGTAAGCGATGTGGCACGCAATCGTTTGATTTGCTGTTCAATAAGTTCTATACATTGATCCGTATTGCATTGATCGGAACTGAAATAAATTGCCACGATGCCGCTATCGGTGTAGGGGGTATAGGAAGCTTCGATATTGTAAGAGAGTCCATTTTTCTCGCGCACTACGACGTTCAATAGCGAATTGGCACTCGGTCCACCCAGCAAATTCACCAACAGTGCGAGAGGTAATCGGTGGCTATCGTCGATGCCATATGCGCGATTTCCGATGATGCAATGGGTTTGGTGTGTGTGCTTGACGACAGTTTTGTCGAACGATGTACAGCACGAGGGAGTTGACCTGCTGAAGGCGCGGGTAGTGGCGGGTTGCACCGCGAAATAGCGGTTGGCAATTGCCTCGATACTCTTGCACGAAATATTACCAATCGACGAGAAAACCATCTGATCGGTGGTGTGTGCGCGTTCTACAAAGTTGCGAAGTGTGCTGTTGCTTTGGCGGTTGAGTGTTGATTTAGTCCCTAAAATATTGTGTCCTAACTCCGATTGAGCGAACAGCATATCCTCAAATGAGTCGTAAATTAAGTCGGATGGTGAATCTTTGTACGTGTTTATTTCGTCGCAAATCACCTCTTTTTCGCGCTCAATCTCTTTGTCGGGAAAGGTCGAGTGGAAGGCGATGTCGGAGAGCAATTCTGCTGCCTTGGTGAAGTCACCGCGTAAAGTGGTGGCATAAAGTGTTGTATCCTCTTTGGTGGTGTAGGCGTTCAGCTCGCCGCCCAAGTTTTCGAGTCGACAGTTGACCTGCCATGCACGGCGATGCTCTGTCCCTTTGAAAAATGCGTGTTCGGCAAAATGCGCCAATCCGTACTCAGTAGGCAGCTCGTCGCGACTGCCTGCATTGACAATCAATGCACAATGCGCCACGCTACTTTTTATGCAACGATGTATACCCCGAATGCCGTTCGGGAGGTGATATGTATAAAATTCCATCATATTTTAGTCCTTAATTTCAGATATTTCCCCGTGTAGCTCTTCGCACATTTTTCGAGGTTGCACGGTGTGCCTTCGAACACCACATAGCCACCGCCATCGCCCGCTTCGGGACCTAAATCGACTACCCAGTCGGCACATTTTATGATGTCCATGTTGTGCTCCACCACCACAATCGTGTGCCCTTTCTCGATGAGCGCATTGAAGGCTGCTAAGAGTTTGTTTATGTCGTGAAAATGAAGTCCCGTGGTCGGTTCATCGAAGATGAACATCACATTGCCACCTGCCGGATTGTCCTTCGTGAGGAACGACGCTAACTTTACGCGCTGGCTCTCGCCACCCGACAGTGTCGAGGAGGATTGTCCCAATTTTATATAGCCTAAACCTACGTCCTGCAATGGTTTAAGACGTTCAATGATGCGTCGGCAAGTAGCATCCTTGTCCGCACCGAAGAAATCTATGGCATCGTCTACGGTCATCTCCAGTACGTCGTAAATAGATTTGTTGCGATATTTAGCCTCCAAAATTTCATCTTTGAAACGCTTGCCGCCACACGTTTCGCAAATTAGCTCTACGTCGGCCATAAATTGCATACTGACCTTTATAACACCCTCACCCTGACACTCTTCGCAGCGTCCACCCGCAATGTTGAACGAGAAATGTGACGGATTAAGCCCTGTATGTCGGGCGTAGGGTTGATCGGCATAGAGGCGACGAATCTCGTCGTAAGCCTTAATGTAAGTTACAGGGTTCGAACGCGTTGACTTGCCGATTGGATTTTGATCGATCATCTCAATCGACTTAATCTGTCGCACGTCACCTTCCAAGGCGGTGAAATCGCCCGGCTTTACCCCCGTGTCGAAGAGCAGACGGCGGAGTGCAGGATAGAGAATTCCCTTTGCCAACGACGACTTACCCGATCCGCTGACCCCAGTGATGCAGGTCATTACACCGAGTGGGATGCGCACGTCGATATTTTTCAGATTATTGGCACGTGCACCGCGAATCAAAATAGAGTTGCTCCAGCCCCGTTCCGAGGTGGGTACAGCGATGCTGCGTCGTCCGGTTAGGTAGTCGGCTGTAAGGCTTTTTTTGCTCTTCAACAAGTCCTTAATTGAACCACTGAAGACCACTTCGCCACCGTGGTCGCCCGCTTCGGGGCCGATGTCAACGATGTAGTCGGCAGCGCGAATTACCTCCTCTTCGTGCTCCACAACGAGTACTGTGTTGCCCAGATCACGCAGTTGTTTGAGCACCTCGATGAGTCGATTTGTATCGCGTGGATGCAGTCCGATGCTTGGCTCATCTAAGATATACATTGAACCTACAAGATTGCTACCCAAAGAGGTGGCGAGATTTATGCGTTGGCTTTCACCACCCGATAGGGTCGATGAAAGTCGATCGAGTGTCAAATATGCCAGCCCCACATCGGTGAGATATTGCAGCCGATTGCAAATTTCAATCAGAATGCGTGAAGTGGTCTTCGTGTCGCGTGCATCAAGCACCAATGTCTCCATGAAACGACTTAATGCACCCACGTTCATCGAGACTAAATCAGCGATGGTTTTGCCCCCCACTTTAACATAGAGAGCCTCTTTGCGCAGACGACTTCCGCCACATTCGGGGCAGGTGGTTTTGCCTGTATAGCGAGCCTTCATCACCCGAAATTGGATTTTGCGTCGTTCGCTGTCTATGTAATTGAAAAAGTCGTCCAGACCGTGAAAATACTCGTTGCCGTGCCACAGCAGTCTTTTCTGTTCGGTAGTTAGCTCGTGAAAGGGGGTGTGAATCGGAAAATCGAATGCCGCAGCATTACGAATCAGTTCCGCTTTCCATTGGCGCATGGTTTCGCCTCGCCAGCAGGCTATTGCGTCCTCGTAGATGGTTTTGCTCTTGTCTGGAATCACCAAATCTTCGTCGATACCAATCACTTTGCCGTAGCCTTCGCAACGCGGACAGGCTCCCAGTGGATTGTTGAATCCGAACAGATGCTCGGTGGGCTGTTCGAATCGAATGCCATCCGCCTCGAAACGAGATGAGAACGAAGCCTCGCCGCTATCGGTCAGAATGTTACAGATGCCATCGCCATAGAAGAAAGCACGCCCAATCGAATCGCGCAAACGGGTCATCGTGTCATCATCGGCAGCCACACGGGTGCGATCAATAACCACTTGGACCGTCGCAGAGTCGGTTGTCGGGGTCACTGTCGGCAGAAAATCCTCGATGAAGAGGGTCTCGCCCCCCACGTAGAGCCGTTGAAGACCGTCGGAGAGCAGTAGGGTCAGTTTTTCGATGATGCCCTGCCCTGTGCCGACCACCAATGGGGCGGTAATCACTACCCTACCTCCCTCAGGCTGTGTGGCGATGTATGCCGCTACGTCGTCCACGCTGAAGCACTTCACCTCGATGCCCGTCACGGGCGAGAAAGTGTGACCCGCGCGTGCGAAGAGCAGTTTGAGGTAGTCGTAAATTTCGGTGGTTGTTCCCACAGTTGAACGCGGATTGCGGGTGTTGACCCGCTGCTCGATGGCAATTGCAGGTGATATGCCCGAAATCAAATCGACATCGGGCTTGTTAATTTTGCCCAAGAATTGACGTGCATAAGCCGACAACGACTCTACATAGCGACGTTGCCCTTCGGCAAAAATTGTGTCGAAAGCCAGTGTCGATTTACCCGAACCCGACAATCCGGTAATAATTACCAATTTGTCGTGCGGAATCGTAACCTCAATATTCTTGAGGTTATGCACGCGTGCACCTTTAATATGTATTGCGTTTTCTTCTGCCATTACTCCTCTTCGAGGGCGGCTCCCTCAACTTTTGCCAATTTCGCGAACAACCCTTCTGCACGATTTGCGCGTATCGAAAGCCGCACAGAACACAAATTATCGAAATTTTGCGCCTCAACGGTAGGTTGTTCATCCTTGATAATTTTCATAATATCGTTCGTCACCATATACGGAAACCACACCGTCAAGGTGCGGTCTACCGTGCGCTCCACCACTTCAGCGGTGGCAATGGCATTGGCTGCTGCCTCCTTATAGGCGGCAATCAGCCCCGGCACGCCCAACTTTGTGCCGCCAAAATAGCGGACTACCACAATCAAACAGTTTGTGATTTCGTGCGAAAGTAACTGCCCCAAGATTGGTTTACCGGCTGTCCCTGATGGTTCACCGTCGTCGTTGGAACGGAAAAATTCGCCCGTAGCCCCCAATCGCCATGCGTAGCAGTGGTGTGTGGCATCGTAGTATTTTTTGCGCAAGGCATCGACCAATTCTTTGATGGTCTGTTCGTCTTGCACCGGATAGGCAAAGGCAAAGAACTTGCTGCTGCGCTCACGGCATACCGCCTCAGCGGGCTCTGCGATGGTGCGGTAACAGTCTTGAACCTCCACTTTTAGCGTACTTTGCGGAACATTCGGTTCCAGCGGATATTTGCCGGAAAACTCTTATTTGGATCCAGTGACAGCCACACGAACGACGCCTTGCCCACGATGTGATCTTCGGGTACAAAACCCCAGAAACGAGAGTCGGCGGAGTTGTGGCGGTTGTCGCCCATCATCCAGTAGTAATCCATGCTGAATGTATAAGTGTCGGTTTGTGTGCCATTGATGTAGCTCTTGCCGTCGCGTACCTCAAGCGTGTTGCCTTCGTAGATTTCAATCAGACGACCGTAGAGTTGTAAGTTGTCGGTGGTCAGAGGAATGGTTACTCCGTGTTTAGGAATCCAGATAGGACCATAGGTGTCTTGACTCCACATGGGCATTGCGCGTTGTGGATAGACATCTGTGTTGGGTGCTGCAACGTATTTGCGAATGGAAACCACATTGCTGAGAGCCTCTATTTTGCGTGCATTTTCGTCCGTCAGCATCATGTAGTAAGCTGCGCCGTTGCCACTGTATTCTGTGATGCCGAGATTGTCGATGGCGTACTGCGACAGGGGGGAGATTGTTTGCACGATGTAGGAGTATTGTTTGCCGGGGGTGGGTTCTTGTGCCACGCCATTGACCCACACATCGCCTGCAATTACTTGCAGCGAGTCGCCCGCGATGGCGACGCAACGCTTGATGTAATTTTCGCGCTTATCCACTGGGCGTGTGATGACCGTGTGCTCATCGAACAGGCGACGACGACCTTCGTCTTTGCCGTACGATGTTTGATAGCTGCGCAGTACGTCGTAATAGGTCACCGCTTGATTGTCCAAAAGCACGGTGTCTCCAGCCGGGAAGTTGAAGACCACCACGTCGTTACGTTGGATATTACCCAAGCCGCGCAGACGATGGTAATCCCATTTTACTGCCTCGGAGAACGATTTTTTGGTCTGCGAGAAGGGCATCGTATGGTGGACAAAGGGGAACGAAATGGGGGTGTTGGGCATCTGTGGACCGTAGGCAACCTTGCTCACATAGAGATAGTCACCGATGAGTAGCGACTTCTCCATCGACGAGGTGGGGATGACGTACATCTGGAAGATGAAGATATGTACTAACGAGGCGACGACGGTGGCGAAGATAATGGCATTCACCCACTCGTAGACCGCTTTATAGCTTTTGCTGCGTTGACATAACTCGGTGTTGTGATGCCATACATAGCGGTAGAAGAGTCGCGAGATGTAGAGGTCATAAATCACCAATAAACCCAAGAGCAACCAGAGATTGCCCGTCCAAACGACAAACCAAAAAGTGTAGAGCACGGCGGCAAGTGTGAAGCCCACCCATTTATTACGTAAGAACGCTTTGATTTTATCCATTTTTTATTTAATTTATTTTATGAGGTCGTCCATTGAGTAGACACCTTGTTTGCCGCACAAAAATTCGGCGGCAATAATAGCACCCATAGCTAACGTACGGCGGTTCTTTATCGTATGCCGCAGTTGCAGCATATCGTCTTCCGATTCGTATGTGACGGTATGTATGCCTGCAATTGTGCCCTCGCGTACGGAGTGAATTTCGATTTGGTCGGCGGCAGCCGGAAGGTCGTTCACCCACCCTTTTTTGTACTCCAACTTCTCGATTACCCCCTCAGCCAAGGTGATGGCAGTGCCGCTCGGAGCATCTTTTTTCTGTGTGTGATGCACCTCTTCGATTCTCACCTCGTAGCCCCCTACACCATTGACCAACTCAGCCATGCGACGGTTGAGCCGAAACAGAAAATTAACCCCCAAGCAGTAGTTCGACGCGTAGAAGAGGGCTGCACGTCGCTCGCGACACAGCTCTTGTAATTCGCCCAAGCGAGCTGTCCAACCCGTGGTGCCGCTCACAACGGGTGTTCCACACTCGATGCAGGTGCGAAGATTGTTGTATGCGGTGGCGGGAGTTGTGAACTCCAGTGCGACGTCTATTCCTTTGAGGCGGATGGCGTTGAGCTCGGCGGCGTTGTCAACATCAATCACAAGTGCCACGCTGTGACCGCGTTCGATGAGAATTTTCTCAATTTCATGACCCATTTTGCCGTATCCGATGATGGCTGCTTTCATAAATATGATGCGTTTAATTCAGGCAAATATACGAATTTGCGCCCGAAATAAAAAATATGCAAACTCTTCTTTTGTGTGAACTTCTTTTTTTGATACTTAACGGTTGTGATAGACGCAAAAAACAACTCGAAATTAGATGGAGAGCTAAAAAATTATTGAGAAAAAAGCACGAGTTGAAAAATAATTAGTACCTTTACATGATAAATCAGTTCCAAATTGAAATCATACTATATAAAATATTAAAAATATCGTAACAATTATGAACGCTAACCAAAATCTTAAAACACGTACCGAAACTGATCTAATCGGTAGCGTTGAAGTACCCAATGATGTACTGTACGGAGTGCAAACTATGCGCGGAGTAGAAAATTTCCCCATCAGTATGTTCCATCTCGAAAATTACCCGTTGTTCATCAATGGTCTGGCTGTCGTGAAGTTAGGTGCCGCTATGGCTAACCACGAGCAGAAATTGCTGACCGATGAGCAATTTAAAGCTATTTCGCAGGCGTGCCGCGAAATCATGGATGGCAAGTTCCACGAATTCTTCCCCGTAGATATGATTCAGGGTGGTGCCGGAACGACGACCAACATGAATGCGAACGAGGTGATTGCTAACCGTGCGCTCGAAATTATGGGTCATCAACGTGGCGAATATACTTTCTGCTCACCCAACGACCACGTAAACTGCTCGCAATCAACAAACGACGCTTATCCGTCGGCTATCCATATTGGTCTTTATGCTACCCATTTGAAATTGGTGAAGCACTACAAAGAGATGATTGCTTCGTTCATGAAAAAATCGGACGAATTTGCTAATGTCCTGAAAATGGGACGTACGCAGTTGGAGGACGCTGTGCCGATGACGTTGGGTCAAACATTCCACGGCTTTGCCAGCATTCTGGAGGCTGAAGTTGAAAATTTGAACCATGCAGCTGCGGAGTTCTTGACCATCAACATGGGTGCAACGGCTATTGGTACCGGTATCTGTGCTCAACCCGGTTACGCTGAACTCTGCACCAAGGCGATTGCCGAGGTTACAGGTTGGAACATTCGTCTTGCTGATGATTTGGTGGGTGTCACTTCCGACACTTCGTGCATGGTGGGCTATGCGGCTGCCATGAAACGTGTAGCTACGAAAATGAATAAAATTTGCAACGACTTGCGTCTGTTGGCATCGGGTCCTCGTTGCGGTTTGGGCGAGATTAACCTGCCTGCCCGTCAGCCCGGATCGTCCATCATGCCCGGTAAAGTGAATCCCGTAATCCCCGAGGTGATGAACCAAGTGGCTTACAAGGTGATTGGCAACGAGTTGTGTGTGACGATGTGCAGCGAGGCTGCGCAAATGGAGTTGAACGCTATGGAGCCTGTGATGGCACAGTGCTGCTTCGAATCCGCTGATTTGCTGATGAATGGCTTCGATACATTGCGTGTTCGTTGCATCGACGGCATCACAGCAAATGTGGAGCGTTGTATGCAGTATGTGCACAACAGCATTGGTGTGGTGACGGCTTTGAACCCGATTATCGGCTACAAAAATTCGACTAAAATTGCTAAAGAGGCACTTGCTACTGGACGCGGAGTCTATGAGTTGGTGCTTGAGAAAGGCATTTTGAATCGCGAAGAGCTTGATACAATTCTGAAACCGGAAAATATGATTCATCCGGTGAAGTTGGACATCAAACCACGGAAATAGATTTTTTTGTTACCTTTACAACCAAATTAGAATCGGTTGTAAAATGAGATACTTCATAGAACTTCAATATAGTGGGGCGGCGTACTGCGGATGGCAGCGTCAACCCAACCAGCCGTCGGTGCAGCAGACGCTTGAAAAAGCACTCACTACACTGTTGCGGCAGGAGATCGAAGTTACGGGGGCGGGGCGCACGGATACGGGCGTTCACGCCCTCTACTATGTAGCCCATTTCGATTTCGATGCGGAGCTGCCCGATGTGGGGCCATTGATTCGCAAACTCAACTTCATGCTACCCGATGGCATTGCTATCTTCTCATTGACACAGGTCGATGCCGAGGCGCACGCTCGTTATGGAGCCCGTGAGCGTGAATATTGTTATTACCTTGAACCACGAAAAAATCCGTTCACGCGCCCGTTGTCGTGGCAATACTATGTGCCACTGGATGTGGAACGGATGCAAGAGGCGGCGGCTACCCTACTTTGCTATGAGGATTTCACCTCTTTTGCAAAGCTCAATTCAGGCAATAAAACAAATATTTGTCACTTGATGCGAGCTGATTGGACGGTAGATGCGCAAGGTGTGATGTGCTTTACGATTCGTGCGGATCGATTTTTGCGAAATATGGTGCGGTCGATTGTTGGTACGTTGGTCGATGTGGGACGCGGACGCTACACGGTGGAGGAATTTCGTGAGATTATTGAAAGTCGCAATTTGGCACGTTCGAGTGCCGGAGCTCCGGCACAAGGGCTATTTTTGAGCGACGTGGTCTATCCGTCGATGATGTTTGAACGCAAATTTTTTCCTAAAAAATAAATATATGTGGGCTGAAATTGTCTATTGGTTAGGCGTTTTGTGCTGCGTGTGGTGTCTTTATGACCTCTTCACCACCAAACGCGCAACGGGAACAGGAGTCAAGGTGGTTGTGGCACTCATCATCTTATGCTTCAGTTGGATTGGGTTCATTGCGTATTGGCTTTTCATACGCACTAAGTTGAAATAGAAAGAATGCGGCAGGTTCACAAACCTGCCGCATTCTTTCTATTTGTTATTTTCTAAGAAACTGTTTGAATTTGTTGCCGAAAAGAACAAGATTAATAAATTTAAAACAGCTTCTAAATCTATCTTTTCAATTTACAAGTGGATGGCCGCTCCGAAGGCCGCCTCTGCAGCCTCCATCACACCCTCATTCATTGTTGGATGTGAGTGAATCGTGCGAGCCAATTGGTGAGCCGTAGCACCCAGTGTGCGTGCCAAAGTAGGCTCCGCAATCATCTCGGTGACATTCGCACCTACAAAGTGAGCACCCAGTAATTTGTCGTCTTCACCAAAGAGTAATTTCACAAAACCGTCGCGGTCGCCTGCGGCAGTCGCCTTACCCGATGCGGTAAAGGGGAAGCGTCCCACTTTGTAACTCAAACCCTGTTTTTGCGCCTCTTGCTCGGTCATGCCGACGGATGCTACTTCGGGCGATGTGTAGACGCACGAAGGGATAGTTGTGTAGTCAATCGGTGTAGGGGTCAATCCGCAAATTGCTTCAATACAGCAAATTGCCTCTGCCGAAGCCACGTGTGCTAATGCTGGACCACCCACAATATCACCAATGGCATAGATTCCTGCCACGTTGGTGTGATAAAATTTATCGACTGCGATTTTGTCTCGCTCCACGGTGATGCCTAACTCTTCAAGTCCAATATTTTCAATATTTGATTTGATACCCACAGCCGACAGTACCACATCGGACGTGAGGGTCTCTGCACCTTTCTTTCCTTCGATATCCACTTCACACTTACCTTCGTTGTTGACGCGTACTGCCTTGACAGTAGTCGAAGTGAGCACTGTCGCACGCAGTTTACGGAACGAACGTTCCATGGTTTTCGAAACTTCCTCGTCTTCGAGGGGCATCATCTGCGGCAAATATTCGACAATGGTCACCTTGGTTCCGAGGGCGGCATAGAGGTAAGCAAATTCACTTCCGATAGCTCCTGAACCGACCACAATCATTGATGCAGGCAGTTTGGTGAGAGTCAATGCTTGTTTCGAGGAGATGATATGCTCGCCATCAATGCGCATGAAGGGCATTTCGCGGGAGCGTGCCCCTGTGGCAAGCACGATGTGTTCCGCTTCGTAAATTGTACCATCCACATCCACTTTCCCATCGCCTTTCAGCTTTCCGAATCCATTAATAAGGTCGATATTATTCTTCTTGAGTAGGAATTGTACCCCCTTGCTCATGGTCTCAGCCACACCGCGTGAGCGGGCAACAATTTTTTCGAGGTCGGGGCGAACTTCACCCACTTCGAGACCATAATGTGCTGCATTGGTGCAGTATGTGTAGACTTGTGCGCTTTTGAGCAACGCTTTTGTGGGAATGCAGCCCCAATTGAGACATACGCCTCCAGTTTCGGCGCGCTCAACGATAGCTACTTTTTTGCCCAGTTGCGAAGCACGGATAGCAGCCACGTATCCACCTGGTCCACTACCGATTACGATGATGTCGTATCTCATAAAATTATCAAATTATTTGACTACTTTCAATATTTCGCCGTTGTCGGCAGCGACCATACGTTTCCATTTTTCGTTGTATCCGGGCTGCTTGATGCCGGCAGGAATATCACCGCCATTGCCGTTATCAATGAAGCCGTGTTCATTTTCTGATTTCACATTGCCGTCGATGAACTTCACGAGCAAGTACCGATCCAACTCTGACCAGCGGTCAAAGAGTTTCTGGGCATTGTCAACCGAGAAACGGGTCAGCTCGCGTGTTCGTTTTTTGAGCGGGGCGAAAGCTACGGCATCCATCTGTTGTACCTTGGCAAACTGTTCGTTTTCCCACGCGTCGCTTGCTTGACGAATGACGGGTGCTACCCTATTATAATATAGGTATGCAAAGTTGGTGACGCGGTTGAAGAGCCAGAATGCTGAGGTGGGCGAGTATTTCAACATTGAACCATTGTGCGGACTGAAGCACTCTGGAACCTCGGTTGCACAGCAGTAAATTGGTGTAAGACAAGAGGTTGCTGCGTCATCCACACCAAACCAGAGGATGCCCATATTGTCGGGCAACTGCGGACGAGCCTGCGCCACAAACCAGAATCCAGTCTGCTGCGTAGCTGTTGCCCGCTCGTTGGTGTAGGTCACGCCATCAACTTCGAAATCCATTGGACGCCAACGGTAGGGGCACTCGCTGCCACCGGCACCTGCATCGGTTGTCATATCCATCGGTGTACCTTCGTAGTGGTCGCGCATGGCATCGAAGAGGGTCTTAGGCGATACTTTGGTGCGGGGTTTCACCCAGAGTGGCATTCGGTTAGCGGCATTTTTACCCATTGCATAGTCGAGATATTGATCCATGCCGTCCGCCACGGTGCGGAAGAACGACCATACGCGCGATTCGCAACCGCGCATGGAACTGAATTCGAGTGGTGCATAGGCATCGCAGAAGCTGAAATTTGCATCTGAGCCGTTGTAGTAGCCCATTTCGCGTGCGAAAGAGATTACATCGGCTGAGTAGAGGCAATTTGCCGAGTCGTTGAGCGGGAAGGTCGTGATGCGCGCTTGGTTGGCGTGTCCGCTGACGTAGCCCTCGGGAACGCGTCGAGCTACCCAAACAATACCTTTTCGTGTGTTATTGCCTTGAGCATCAAGCTGTAATCCTTTGCCAATCAGCTCCATAATCCAAACCTCGTCACGATCGGCAATCGAAAACGACTCGCCGCTGGACATATACCCATAGGTATTTGCCAATTCGGCAATGGTGGCGATGGCTTCGCGAGCAGTTTTGGCGCGCTGGAGCGTGATGTAAATCAGTGAGCCATAGTCCATGCGACCTGTCGAGTCACTCAACTCTTTTCGACCGCCATAGGTGGTTTCGCCGATAATGAGCGAGTATTCGTTCATGTTGCCTATGGTGCTGTATGTTTGGGCAACCTGCGGAATATCACACAGATAGCGACCTGAATCCCACTCGAAGACGGGCAGCATAGCACCCGGTTTGTAGTGCCCGGCAGGGGTGTGGTAAAGGGCACCGTAGAGCTGGTGCGAGTCGGCGGCATAGGTCACCATAATTGATCCATCGGTCGAGGCTCCTCGTGTGACGATGAAATTTGTGCACGCCTGCGTTGTGCCGTAGGCGAAAACGCCACTGAGGGCGAGAATAAGGATACGTTGAAGTTTTTTCATTACGAATAGGTCTAATCTTTGCAAAGATAATAAAATTGCGTAATTTTACGCATCAAAAAGTAAGAAAAATGTCTGTAAAATGCGAATTGTCGAATGTAAAGAGCTCGCTTCCTGAGGGGGTGACGCTTGTTGCAATATCGAAAACACACCCTGCGGAGGCGATTATGGAGGCTTATGATGCCGGTCAGCGCGTTTTTGGCGAGAATCGTCCACAAGAATTAGTCGCCAAATATGAGTTGCTGCCTAAGAATATCGAATGGCACATGATTGGTCATCTGCAAACCAATAAGGTGAAGGCGATTGCCCCCTTTGTGGCGATGATTCACTCGGTGGATAGCGTGCGCTTGGTGGAGGCAATCCAAAAAGAGGCAGCACGTTGTGAGCGCAGTATTTCCATTCTGCTGGAGATTCACGTCGCCGACGAGGAGTCGAAATCGGGCTGGGAATTCGACGAGTTGATGCAATATGTGCGCACGATGGCTCTCTCGCAGATGGCTAACGTGCAGGTACGTGGCGTGATGGGGGTAGCTACCAACACCGCGGACGAAGGGCGTGTACGGCAGGATTTTGAGACGCTCAAACGCGATTTCGACCTCTTGCAGCCTTTTTTCGGTGCACGTTTCGATACCCTTTCGATGGGAATGTCGCACGATTACCACCTCGCTATTGAGTGCGGTGCGACCATGGTACGCGTAGGTTCGTTGATTTTTGGAGAGCGTGATTATTCACAAAAAACAGAGAAATAGAAGATGAATGTCGGATTTATAGGTTTTGGCAATATGGCGCAGGCACTTGCCACAGGTTTTCTGCGAGGTGGAGCACTCTTACCACAGCAGATAGGGGCATGTGCGCGCGATTGGGAAAAATTGAAGACAAATACTGAACCACATGGTTTTCAGCCCTTTCGCACGGCTGCGGAGTTGGTAGCATGGGCTGACACGGTGGTGGTCGCCGTGAAACCGCATCAAGTAGTAGATGTGTTGACACCACTGCGCAAGACACTTGTGCAAAAGGTTGTGGTGTCGGTCGTTGCAGGTTACACCTATAATCGGTACGAAGAGCTACTGGAGCCCGCAACACACCATTTGAGCACTATTCCGAATACTCCCGTCGCTGTCTGCGAAGGGGTTGTGGTGTGTGAGCAGCAGCATTCGTTGAGTGATGCTGAATACCTCAACATCAGTGCATTGTTGGCATATGTGGGGCTGGTGCTACCCGTTGAAACCGAACAGTTAGCCATTGCCGGCACCATTTGCGGTTGTGGACCTGCGTTTGCCTGTCTATTTATCGAAGCTTTAGCCGATGCAGCGGTCAAACACGGCATCGCTCGCGCTGAAGCCTATCGCATGGTGAGTCAAATGGTTGTCGGAACGGGCAAGATGCAATTGACAACTGGGCTACATCCCGGAGTGATGAAAGATGCTGTTTGTTCACCCGGAGGAACGACGATTGTGGGGGTTACCGAGCTTGAAAGCAAAGGATTGCGTGCTGCGGTGATTGCGGCAGTGGATGCCATTCAACGTGGACGAGAGTAAACTCCCCTCCTCCACCGCTCTCGCATAAAAATAATGCAGACCTCTTTACGAAGTCTGCATTATTTAGTTATAAGATGCTCTGCGATAGCCTATCTAACACGCAGCGAACGACCTAATTGCAACAAGGTGGTCGGTTTAATTCGATTCAGCGAACAAATTTTCTTGACCGATGTATGGTATTTGGTTGCCAAGTGGCTCAATGTGTCTCCTGAGCGTACTTTGTGGAATTTTTTGGCTGATTGTATCGCAGCTTTTTTGGCTGCTTGTTGTTTTACAATCTCTTTTTTCTCTTGCTCTGCGCTGGCAACCTCGTCGTCGAAATCCTCACCTGCTTTGGAGTTGATGTTAAAGAAATTTTTCTTCAGCAAGAAAGTCTCGCGGCACAGCAGTCCTTTTTGAAAATCAATCAGGCGTTCGGGATCAAAGGATTGTCCGTAGTAGCGCGTTTCGAAGTGGAGATGCGGACCCGTGCTGCGACCTGTTGAGCCGCCCAGACCAATCACCTGCCCCGCTTCAATCCATTGATTACATTCCACCAAGCGTTCCGAAAGGTGACCGTAGTAGGTCTCCAATCCGTTGTCGTGGCGGAGAATAATCAAGTTGCCATAGCCGCCATGGTTGTACTCAGAGATGCGTACACGACCGCTGAAGGTGGCGTAAATTGGATCGCCCATGTGTAGTGGTAGGTCGACACCTTGGTGGTGATGGCGGCGGCGCATACCGAATTTTCCATTGTCACGAATCTTACCCATACACGGGTAGTGGTAGTTTTCGAGTGTATCCAGTAGTTCGATTACCACCGACGAGGGCATGGTTGAAAGATCGGCATTCCGGTAGGGGAAGAGCGTTTTGTTATCCCAATATTTTTCAAAAATCGTGGTGTCCTTTGCGATTTCACGATTGCGGATGTACTTCCACGTATTGTCGCTGTACAGCACAACTTGTATGGCTTCGTTGGCTGTTGCCAAGGTGTCGATGACAATCAGCCCCTCGGTGCAGAAGGTCGATTCGATGAAATTTTGTTTGAATTGCTTAAATTGTGCGACAGAATCAACGGCTTGATCGTCAATCTGCCCCTCTTCGTCTTCAGGAGAATAGGACTCGCCATGGGTTTCATCTTGCGCTGTTGCGACGACTGTTGTCAGCAGAGTGGCGAGCAGCGTGCAGGTGATTTTTCTAAACATATCTCTTCTATTTATTATTTTTTCATGTATTTTTCGGCGCATTCGAGAGCTGCATAAAACTCCTCTCCGAAGCGACGGATGATAGGTTCTTTGAGTGATTTGTAGAGGGGAATGCCCAACTTTTTGCCACATTGGCGTGCTGCACCGCAGACACTCCAACGGTGGTAATTCAGTCCAATGCTGTCGTTTGAAAATTTCACCAGCCGAATGGGGTAAAGATGGCATGAAATGGGTTTACGGAAGGGCGTTTTGCCTTCAAGCCAAGCCTTTTCGATGGCGCAAAGAGTCATACCATCCTGTTCGTAGGCATAAGCACAGACACTCTCGTGCACCAAAGGTGTGGTGCGATCGCCCTCTTGGTCAATAACCATGAATCCTTGATTATCAATGGCTTCGATGCCTTCAGTAGTCATGTAAGGTCGATAGTTTGCGTATTCTGTTTCGAGGGTCGCTACCTCCGCCTCTTCGAGTGGAGCACCCGCATCACCTTCGACGCAACACGCTCCTTTGCATTGCGACAAATCGCATACAAAACACTCGCGTAGTAGGTCGGCGGAGATGATTTTATTGTCTATTTCGATCATCATTTGCACGTGTCTGCGATGATTATATCATACAATTCACCGAGGGTCATGCCCATCGCGCGTACCTGTTTGGGAACGATGCTGCCACCGCTCATGCCGGGAATGGAGTTGACCTCAATCATGTAGGGGAGACCCGCTGCGGTGACGATGAAATCTACGCGTACGATGCCCGAACAACGGCAGGCTTTGTATGCTTCGATGCTCATGCGATTCAATTCGGACTGCACTTCAGGTGTAATCTCTGCGGGGGTAATCTCCTCCGAGCTACCTGCGGTGTATTTTGCTTCGTAGTCGAAAAATTCAGTTTTGGAAACAATCTCCGTGACAGGGAAAATATACTCTTTGCCACCGGCAATCATCACTCCGCATGCCATCTCGCGCCCTGTGATGCACTCCTCGATGAGCACCTCTTGGCTCTCGGTGAATGCTTGTTCGACAGCAGCGCAAATAGCTTCGGCACACTTGACTTTTGTTACGCCGAACGATGAGCCACTGGCATTTGGTTTCACAAAAAGAGGTAATCCTAATGTGCGCACAATTATCTCAGGGTCAATAGTGTCGCCTTGGTGAATGAAGATTTCGCGCGCCAGATTAATTCCTCGTCCTGCAACGGCCCGTTTGGTCGAAATCTTGTCGAAAGTCACCACCGACGAGGTCATTGAGCATGAGGAATAAGGTACGCGCATCATGTCGAGGTAACCTTGCAACATACCGTTTTCGCCCGGTGTGCCGTGAATGATAATCAGAGCGTAGTCGAAGGACTTCTTCGTGCCGTCGATGGTAATCGAAAAATCATTTTTATCGACTTGCCATTGCCGTCCGTCGGCTGTGGTGTGGTGCCAATCGCGATGATGCAAATCGACCAACGTAATGTCGTATTTGTTGTGATCCAGAGCTGCCTCTATCTGTGCTGCACTTTGAAGTGCAATCTCTCGTTCCGACGAATCGCCGCCTGCCAAGAGGGCTATTTTAAGTTGTTTCATGTTGCTTATGGATTGTAAATGTCTTTGTATCTGAATGCCAGAATCTCCTCCACCATGCCTGCCAATTCGCGCGCTTCGCTGTGTTCGGCATCGATGCGCAGGGCGGCATTAAAATCGTTGAGAGCTTTGCCCCACTCTGCGTGACGATAATAGAGCTTGCCGCGTTCGATATAGATGGTTGTTGTGGCATCGCCTGCTTCGATTTGTGCGGTGAGAGTGGCAATGCGAGCGGCAGGATTCCACAACGCTTTGTTGCGGATGTAGTCGGCTACCCCACTGCAAACCATCGTGTCGATGGGTTCGCCGTTTTCGACTGCTTCACGAACGCGTGTCGATGAAAAGTCGCACAGCGGAGCCTCGCTAAGGTAGGTGATTTGGTCGCAAAACTTGTCAAGCACCACATCCCGACGGGGATATACATATATATTATAGTGTCCCACGATTTGGTCGTATTCTTTCCATCGATCGAGCTGTTGTACGAGGTCGGCACCCATCAAAATCGAAAAAGTCATGTCGTGCGCGTGGGTTTGTTGCAAATAACGCAGTGTTTGAATGGTATAAGAGGGGCGATCTAACAGAAATTCGACCAGCGAGGCTTTAATCCGCTCCGGGTAGCGCGAGGCTGCGCAGGCAATCTCCGCCATCTCGAACCGATCCATATTGGGCGCAAGCTCATCGGCATTCTTGAGTGGATTTTGTGGCGAGACCACAAAGGCAACTTCGTCGCACAAGTTGTGCTCGATGGCATATTCCGCCAAGGCGATGTGCCCGTTGTGCGTGGGGTTGAAAGATCCGAAGTATAGCAGTAAGTTTTTCACCGGCTTATTTGATAAAATGATGGATGATTTCTGTGGTCTCTTTGATGGCATTGTCAAGTTGATCGTTCACCACAACATGATCAAATTCAGAGGCTTTCGTAATTTCAAATTCGGCTTTGGCGACACGACGTGCAATTACCTCCGGGCTATCCGTGGCTCGGTGTTCGAGCCGGCGACGCAGCTCCTCGATTGAAGGAGGCATGACAAAAATAGAGCAGGCATCGCTGCCAAAAATGCGCTTGAGGTTCGCTCCGCCCACCACATCCACATCGAAGACGATGACGTTACCTTTCGCCCAAATGCGCTCTACTTCGCTGCGTAATGTGCCATAGCAACAACCTGCGTAGACCTCTTCCCACTCCACAAAACGATTCTCGTCGACGGCGTGCATGAACTCTGCCTGCGAGAGAAAATGGTAGTCTATGCCGTTTTGCTCGCACCCGCGAGAGGCACGGCTTGTGGCGGAAATCGAAAATTCGAATTGCGGAAATTGCTGCAATAGCTCTTTGACGATTGTCGTCTTACCGGCACCGCTCGGTGCAGAGAATATAATGACTTTGCCCACCTTCTTGTTATAATATATTAAGTACTTGTTCCTTAATCTTTTCCAGCTCGTCCTTCATCTTAACAACGAGAATCTGGATGTTTGTTTCGTTGGCTTTTGAGCCCATGGTATTAATTTCGCGCCCCATCTCCTGAGCTATGAATCCCAGTTTGCGACCCGATCCCTCCTCTTTGGTAGCCACTTCGCGGAAATATTTGCAATGGTTTGTTAGACGCACTTTTTCCTCGGTGATGTCGAGTTTTTCGAGGTAGAAAATCATCTCTTGCTCCATACGGTTCGAATCCACATCGACTTGCAATTTTGCAATTGTATCCATGATGCGTGCACGAACGCTCTCGGTGCGAGCCTGCTCGTAGGGGGTTACCTCTTGTTTATAGGTGTCGATTTTATCGACCCGCTTCAGCAGGTCGGCAATCAGAATTGCACCCTCTTGCAGTCGGAACTCATCGAGGTGGGCTATTGCCTGCTCGGTGGCGGCAATCAAAGCAGTGTGCTCCTCCTCGGAGATGGTGTCACTTTCGGTTGAGATTACATCAGGCAGTCGCAAAACCGATTGCATCATGACTGCCGAGAGAATTGTCCCCCCAAGATCACCGCTCATCTGATTTTTTTTGCATATCTCGGTCAGCTCCTTAAAATAAGAGGTGAATGCCTCCCCATTGATGTGTGCTGAGGTTTGGGTGGCTGATGTCTCGACGTTGACAAAGATGTCGACTTTGCCGCGCAGCAGCCCTTTGGCTACCAAATTACGAATATCGTACTCCGAACGGCGGTAAATAGCCGGTAATTTCAAGTTCAAATCGAGCTGTTTGGAGTTCAAAGAGCGAAGTTCGACTGTGATTTTTTTATTTTGCACACAGACCTCGCCTTTGCCGAAGCCCGTCATTGATTTTATCATGATGTGAAGATTAAATTTTGGCAAAATTAAGAATTTTTTTTCGGAAGATGAAATAATGCCCCTACTAATTGCGCTTGTACCCTTATAAAATAGTGTTGATATTTTTTGTGAAAATTTATTTGTCCGAGTGTTGGGTTTTTCCAGAATAACTTTATATATTTGTCTACTCAAAACTAACAATTTGCAACCAAAACACTATAAACTAATACGAATTTATTATGAAAAAACACAATTTCAACGCGGGACCTTCTGTCCTGCCACAAGATGCTATCGAGGCCGCAGCTAAGGCCGTTCTTGATTTCAACGGTTCGGGTCTTTCGATTCTCTCTATCTCTCACCGTACCAAGGATTTCGACGCAGTAATGGCAGACGTTGATTCGTTGTTCCGTGAGTTGCTTAACATCCCCGAAAACTACAAAATCATCTTCTTGGGTGGTGGCGCAAGTACTCAATTCTTCGAGGTTCCTGCTAACTTCTTGAATAAAAAAGCAGGCTATATCAACACGGGTGTGTGGTCGAAAAAAGCAATCAAAGAGGCTAAGCGTTATGGTGAGGTTCAGGTTTTGGCTACTTCGGAAGACAAAAACTTTAGCTACATTCCTAAAGGCTTCAACATCCCAACCGATTTGGATTACCTCCACATCACAACCAACAACACCATCTACGGTACCGAATATCACGAGGATATCACCTCTCCGGTTCCCTTGATTGCTGATATGAGTTCGGATATTCTTTCTCGCCCGATTGACGTGTCAAAATACGCCATGATTTATGGTGGTGCTCAGAAGAACCTTGCCCCTGCAGGTGTCACTTTCGCTATCATCCGCGAGGATTTGCTGGCTACCGTTACACGTGACCTGCCGACCATGGTTAAATACAGCACACACGTTGAGAATGATTCTATGTTCAATACACCTCCCGTATTCCCTATCTTCGTTCTGTGCGAGACACTGAAATGGGCTAAGAAAATCGGTGGTGTGAAAGAGTTGTATCGTCGCAACGTAGAGAAAGCTAAATTGATCTATGATGAGATTGAGCGCAACCCATTGTTCCGTGGCACAACAGCTGTTGAAGATCGTTCATTGATGAACATCTGCTTCATCATGGCTGAAGGCAAAGAGGAGTTGGCTGACAAGTTTATGGAGTTCTCGAAGAGCAAAGGCATGGTTGGTCTGAAGGGTCACCGTTTGGTTGGTGGTTTCCGCGCATCGTGCTACAATGCACTGCCTAAGGAGAGTGCTGAGGCTCTGGTTGCCTGCATGAAGGAATTCGAGCAGATGAATAAATAATTTTTAAGATTACGATGGCACGCGTTTTTGCGGTATGAACGTAAAAACGCGTGTTGTCGAATTTTACATTTACATAACATACCTATCATGAAAGTATTAATCGCAACGGAAAAACCCTTTGCAAAAAAAGCAGTAGACGGCATCAAAGCAATTTTAGATGCAGCTGGTTTCCAGACTGTTCTGCTCGAAAAATATACAGAAAAAACAGAATTACTTACAGCTGTGGCTGATGTTGATGCGATGATTGTTCGTAGCGACAAAGTGACGGCAGACGTGATTGATGCAGCGAAAAACCTGAAAATCGTTGTTCGTGCCGGTGCTGGTTACGACAATGTGGACGTGGCTGCGGCTACGGCTCGCAAGATTGTGGTGATGAACACGCCGGGTCAGAACTCGAATGCTGTGGCTGAGTTGGCTGTGGCGATGATGATTTTCGCTGCTCGTAATCAATTCACTCCCGGTACCGGTACTGAAATCATGGGCAAAACCCTTGGTGTTCACGCATTCGGTCACATCGGTAAATTGGTTGCCAAAAAAGCGAAAGCTCTGGGCATGAACGTTATCGCTTACCACCCTTCTATTACGGACACCGCAATTTTTGATGCTGCAGGTGTGAAGAAAATTGATTCAATTGAGGAGTTCTACGGACAGTCAGACTACCTTTCACTCCACATTCCCGCTACTGAGCGCAACAAAAAATCAATCGGTCAGAAATTGCTGACGTTGATGCCTAAGGGTGCAACTGTGATTAACACAGCACGTAAAGAGGTGATGGATGAACCCGGTTTGATTGCTGCAATGACAGAGCGTGAGGATTTGAAGTACATCACCGACATCGCTCCTGAGGCAAAAGACGAGATGGCAGAGAAGTTTGGCAAGCGTTATTTCGCTACACCCAAAAAGATGGGTGCTGAGACCGCTGAGGCGAACTTGAATGCTGGTCTGGCTGCTGCTAATCAGATTGTTGATTTCTTGAAGAACGGAAATACTTGTTTCCAAGTTAATAAATAGAAGTTATGGTAAGAATCAAACCTTTCTGCGGAATACGCCCTCCGAAGCAATACGCCTCGGAAGTTGCGTCGCGTCCTTATGACGTGTTGAATTCTGCTGAAGCACAAAAAGAGGCTACCGAACGCTCTCTGCTTCATATCATCAAACCTGAAATTGATTTTCATCCCATTGCCGATGAACATTCGGAACCGGTTTATCAAAAAGCGGTAGAGAATTTCATGAAATGGCGTGCCAATGGTTGGCTGAAACAAGATCCCGAAGAGTACTACTATATCTATGCGCAGACCATGAACGGTCGTACACAATATGGTCTGGCAATGTGCTGCCACTTTGAGGATTACCTTTCGGGCGCAATCAAGAAACATGAGCTCACTCGTCCCGACAAAGAGGAGGATCGCATGATGCACGTCCGCAATCAGCAAGCCAATATCGAACCCGTATTCTTCGCTTATCCCGACCAAGCCGAGATTGATAAAATTGTCGCTGATTGGGTGAAAAACCACACTGCTGAGTATGATTTCACGGCTGAAGATGGCTTCGGACATCACTTTTGGGTGATTAATGACAAGGCAACAAACAATCGTATTACGGAGCTTTTCGCTGCCGTTCCTGCATTGTATGTTGCTGATGGTCACCATCGTACGGCTGCTGCTGCGCGTGTTGGTCAGGAGTGCATGAAAAATAATTCACACCACACAGGCAACGAGGAGTATTGCTACTTCTTGGCTGTGACGTTCCCTGCGAGCCAATTGCGCATTATTGATTACAACCGTGTTGTGAAGGATCTCAATGGTTTGACACCGGCTGAATTGCTTACCAAGTTGTCGAAGAATTTCGATGTACAGGCTAAAGGCAAGGCCGTTTATCACCCAACAGGTTTGCACAATTTCGCCATGTATCTCGATGGTCAATGGTATAGCTTGACAGCGAAGCAAGGCACGTTCAACGACAACGATCCAATCGGTGTACTCGACGTGACGGTGCTCTCGAATTTGGTACTCGACGAGGTGCTCGATATCAAGGATTTGCGTACTTCGAAACGGATTGATTTCGTGGGTGGTATTCGCGGTCTTGAAGAACTTCAACGTCGTGTGGATAACGGCGAGATGAAGGCGGCTTTTGCCCTTTATCCCGTTTCGATGCAACAACTGATTAACATTGCAGATACGGGTAATATCATGCCGCCGAAAACGACGTGGTTTGAACCTAAATTGCGTTCGGGCGTTGTGATTCACACTTTTGAGAAATAATCTGATAAATTTGCGAGAGACCGAACTCCCTTCATGTTCGGTCTCTGCATTTTATTTTAGTGGACTTTTCGTTGTTTAATTCTGACTTTTTGTCCTAATTAATAGCGAATTTCCCAAATTTTTTTATACTTTTGTAAGCAACTTACAATACAAACGGCATTATGGCTAAAATTAAAGGAACTATCATTGTCGATAATGAGCGTTGCAAGGGTTGCGGAGTCTGTGTGGCTTCGTGTCCGTGTGATGTGCTCAAATTATCGGTCGAGGTAAACAGCAAAGGATACTCTGCGGCTCAGATGGCAAATCCCGACGCCTGCACAGGCTGTGCATCGTGTGCAGTTATTTGTCCCGATAGCTGTATCACGGTTTATCGTCAAAAATTTGAATAAGCTATGGCAGAGAAAGAGGTAAAATTAATGAAAGGCAACGAAGTGATTGCTCATGCAGCGATTCGCTACGGTTGCGACGGCTATTTCGGCTACCCTATCACTCCGCAATCGGAGGTGATGGAGACCCTTATGGAGCTCAAGCCATGGGAAACCACCGGAATGGTGGTTCTTCAGGCAGAGTCCGAAATTTCGTCTGTTAATATGGTATATGGCGGTGCATCAACCGGTAAACGTGTGATGACATCGTCGTCGAGCCCCGGTGTGAGCTTGATGAGCGAGGGCTTGAGTTACCTTGCAGGTGCGGAGCTTCCGTGCTTGATTGTTAACTGCCAGCGTGGCGGTCCGGGTTTGGGAACAATCCAGCCTTCACAGGGTGATTATTTTCAGGCTTGTAAAGGTGGCGGTCACGGTGACTTCCACTTGATTGTCTTGGCACCCAACTCCGTGCAGGAGATGCACGACTTTGTGGGCGACGCATTCGATTTGGCTTTCAAATACCGCAATCCGGCTATGATTTTGGCGGATGGTGCTATCGGTCAGATGATGGAGAAAGTGGTGCTCGCACCACAGCGTTCGCGTCGCACGAACGAGGCAATTGCCGAGGAGTGCAAAACATGGGCTACGTATGGCAAACCTGCTAATCGTGAGCGTAACGTTGTGACTTCGTTGGAGTTGAAGTCGGAGATTATGGAGCAGATTAACCTTCGTTTGCAGGCTAAATACAAGGCTATGGAGGAAAATGAAGTGCGTTATGAGGCGATTGACTGCGACGATGCGGATTACGTAATCGTAGCATTCGGTTCTTCGGCTCGTATTTGCTCGGCTACGGTCGAAATGGCTCGCGCTGAAGGTCTGAAAGTCGGTCTATTGCGTCCCATTACCCTCTTCCCCTTCCCCAAGAAGGTGATTGCAGACATGGCTAAGCGCGGCGTGAAAGGTTTCCTTTCGGCTGAGTTGAATGCTGGTCAAATGGTCGAGGATGTACGCTTGGCAGTGAACGGTGTCGCACCCGTAGAGCATTACGGTCGTCAGGGCGGTATGATGTTCGCTCCCGATGAAGTGCTCGTCGCATTGAAAGAAAAATTGATTAATAAGAAATAAGACTATGGCAGAGGTTGAAATCAAAAAAGAGAATCTGATTTATGCCAAACCTAAGCTCATAACTGACAACGTCATGCACTACTGCCCCGGTTGTAGTCATGGTACAGTCCACAAATTGGTGGCTGAGGTTATTGAGGAGATGGGCTTGGAGGAGAAGACGATTGGTGTCTCTCCGGTCGGCTGTTCGGTATTCGCCTACAATTATATCGATATTGACTGGATTGAAGCAGCTCACGGTCGTGCGCTGGCAGTTGCTACCGCTGTGAAACGTGTGCACCCCGAAAATCTGGTCTTCACCTATCAAGGTGATGGTGACCTTTCGGCTATCGGAACGGCAGAGTCAATTCACGCTGCGGCACGTGGCGAAAATGTAGTTGCAATCTACATTAACAACGCAATCTACGGTATGACTGGTGGTCAGATGGCACCTACTACCCTGCTGGGTATGAAGACTGCTACGACTCCTTACGGTCGTGATCCCCGTCTGAACGGCTATCCTTATAAGATTGCCGAGATGATGGCTCACCTCGACGGTACGACGTTCATCACGCGTCAGAGCGTGCATACGCCTGCTAATGTGCGCAAATGCAAAAAGGCAATTCGCAAAGCATTTGAAAATTCAATGGCTGGCAAAGGCTTTTCACTTGTGGAGGTCGTTTCGACTTGCAACAGTGGTTGGAAACTCTCGCCCGTAGCATCGAACGAATGGCTGGAGAAGAATATGCTTCCATTCTATCCGCTGGGTGATATTAAGGACGTAAAATAAGAGGAGACAGACAGATATGAAAGAGACTTTGATTATTGCAGGCTTCGGAGGACAGGGTGTCCTTTCGATGGGAAAAATTCTTGCTTACTCAGGTGTAATGCAGAATTGCGAGGTCACGTGGATGCCCTCTTACGGTCCTGAGATGCGCGGCGGCACGGCAAACGTGACGGTAATCATTTCAGATAAGAAGATTTCGTCGCCTATCGCGCATGAATTTGATACGGCAATCATCTTGAACCAGCAGTCGATGGAAAAATTCGAACCAATGGTGAAAGTTGGCGGTACGTTGATTTACGACACAAACGGTATCACTCGTCATCCCGTGCGTAAAGATATTTCGGTCTACAAGATTGACGCAACGGCTGAGAGTGCTCGTATGGGGCAAGCCAAATTGTTCAACACGATGATTCTTGGTGGCTACTTGAAAGTGTGTCCCGTGGTGGCGTTGGAGAATGTGATGGTTGGTTTGAAGAAATCACTTCCTGAACGCGCATGGAAAATGCTTCCTGAAAACGAGAAAGCAATTATGCATGGAGCTGAAATTATCGAGAAAATCCGATAGGTTAGTCCATATTATACAATAAGAAGGGAGCGAATATTCGCTCCCTTCTTATTGTATAATAGGCTGTTATATAGTTAGAGTATCGGTTTGATTTTCAACGGTTGGATGGTCACGAAGTTCCAGCCATTGTCGTCGCAGGTCGAGATAATCCGCAGTGCGCGCACTGGTTGGGTTGGATGTAGGGTTGCACTACCCTGCACCAATTCGGCAATGCGCTCGAATTTCTGCCCGTCATACGATATTTCCACATAGCCAGTGGTGACGATTGGTTTGGGTAGTTGATGGTTGCCTGTACGCATATAAATTTCACGACACTGTACCGGATTCACAAAATCGTAGCGAATCCAATCTCCTTGATGGCACGCGCGTGCTGTGCGCGCGAAAGTTTTATATGAATTGACGTTGGCATAAGGAACATCCCCTTCGCCCATCGATGTGGATAGTTTTACAGCGGGTGTAATGGTGCGATAATAGGCTGCGGCCGCCACTTCGGCACTTCGACCACTCTTGTAGTGCGAGTGGAAGAGGAAACGGTGTGGTGCGGTCGTTGTAATTGGGTGGGTGTAGCGATATTGGGTAGTGTCGCCCTCCTCAGTGTAGAAAATATCGGCTGCCCGGTCGGATGTGGTAACTGTTAGTCGTCCCTCCTTGTAGCTCACGTTGGGCGGAAACATACGGAAACAGATGCCCATGGCGGCCATGCGATCGTAGTGCGAGCGTTGCAGCTCGGTGTAAAAAGCATTCCACCCCTCTGCATTACCGTGCCAAGCGATTTGCGCGAGTGCGCAGACGCGTGGGAAGCATAGAAAATCGAGGTGATTGGGGGATTCGGGCGTGTGCGAGGCGTAGGTTTCACTCCAAAAAGCCCCCTGCAAACCGACTACGTGTTGTTGTTGTGCGGGTGAGAAACCAGCGGTAGAAAAGTCAAATTCGTAGGTTTTTTTTGCATCGAAAATTGCCGCCCAATCGTGTCCCTCCTCGCGTGGGGCTTGACGCATATCAAAATAGAAATGAGACGCGGGCATGATAATCGTTGGGTAGCCCAAAGCGGTGGCATCGAGGCACGCTTGCATATGTTCCCACCCGTGTACACGACTCTGGTGTGTGAGCTTGCCGCTACGTGCGGCTTCGTTCCAAACGGCAGGCAGTTTCCCGTGCTTTTGCAATATTTTGGAGATTCGCTCCATGAAGTGGTCTTCCAAAAGGCGAGCGTCTGTTATAGCTAATTTGCGCATCAAGGCGCGGCAGTCGGGGCATTTTTTCCACTGCGAAACTTTGACTTCGTCCCCTCCGACATGGATGTAGGGCGATGGAAACAGGGTACATAATTCGCCGAGAATATCCTCCAGTAGCGCGTAGTTTGCCTCGCGCGCCACGCACCATGCCGAGCGCAAATCGTATCCATTCGCGGGAGTTGTGTCGGGCGTGTAGTTGCATAGAATTTCGGGATGTAGTTGCGCGATGTTGCGGCTGTGTCCGGGTAGATCTATTTCGGGAATGATTTCGATGTTACGTACTGCTGCATAGTTGATTAACGCGCGCATTTCGTCCTGAGTGAAGAATCCGCCGTATTTCTCGCCCCACTTGCCATAGACTGATTTTATTGGTGAGTCGCCACCGCGGAAACCACCAATAGAGGTCAATTCAGGATGCGATTTGATTTCGATGCGCCAGCCTTCATCGTCGGCGAGATGAATATGTAACTTGTTGATTTTATGGTATGAAAGTAGGTCTATATAACGCTTTACTGCATCTAAATCCATCCACGTGCGCGCTACGTCGAGCATCATGCCACGATAGCCGAAGAGAGGCTCGTCAATCACTTCGCGACACGCAAGGTTGGTTGACAGTTGCAATTGTTTGGCATAAACCTCCGGCGGTAGCAGTTGAAACAGCGTTTGAATGCCATTGAACACTCCGCCGTAGGTGCCTCCAGTGATTTCTACTTCCGTGTTGAAAATGCGCAATGTGTAGGCTTCGGGGGCGTATTGAGCGTTGATAGAGAGCCGAATAACGTTCTCTTGCAGTTGTGTCGAATCCATCTCCAAACCGAAGTATTCGTGCAGATATCCGCCCAGTGGAGCCAATGCCGCGTCACAATTGACCCGTGTTGTGGCGGTAAGGGTGAAGTGCCCATCCCGCTGAATGTTTTGAGTTGGCGTGGGCAGTATATCTGCCGTCGCGCTGCATGAAGTGGCAAGCAGCAGCAAAATAAGTAGTTTTAGTTTCATAGGCATAGTAAATTATTCATTACAAAGATACTATTTTTGACTGAAAGTGCTAACTTTGTCTCATCAAAAACGAGAAGGACTATGGAAGAAGATAGACGTTTGACGGCTACGGCTCGATTACTGGAGGTGATGAACACGTTGCGCGTGCAATGCCCATGGGATCGTGAGCAGACTTTTGATTCGCTGCGAAGCAACACCATCGAGGAGACGTATGAATTGGCGGATGCGCTGATTGACCACAATATGGAGGGTATAAAGGAGGAGTTGGGAGACTTGCTGCTGCACGTGGTTTTTTATGCAAAATTGGGCGAGGAACAAGGTGCATTTGATTATACGGATGTGGTGAATGGACTGTGCGACAAGCTGATATATCGTCATCCGCACGTCTATGGCGACATTCATGCCGATACCCCTGCCGAGGTCAAAGCGAATTGGGAGGCACTCAAGTTGCGCAAGAAAAACCGTAAAAGTGGTACGTTGGGTGGGGTTCCTCGCACATTGCCCGCCATGGTCAAGGCGTTGCGCATAGGCGAAAAAGCAGCAGCCACTGGCTTTGATTGGCAGAAGCGTGAAGATGTGTGGGATAAAGTGAAGGAGGAGATTGGCGAGGTGGATGCCGAAATGTTGGCGCATGATCACGCGAAACTTGAGGGCGAATTCGGCGATTTGTTTTTTGCGCTGATTAATGCTTGCAGGCTCTACAAAGTAGATCCGGAATCGGCATTGGAACGAACGAATAAGAAGTTCATTCATCGCTTTAATTACATGGAGCAACAATCAGAAGCTAAAGGACATACACTTCATGAAATGACGATAGACCAGATGGAGGAACTGTGGCAAGAAGCAAAGAAAGAAGAACGATAAAATAAAAAATATATGGCATTAATTAAAGAGGTGCGGGGGCATACTCCCGTGGTGGGTGAAGAGACGTTTTTGGCGGAAACAGCTGTCCTGTTGGGTGATGTGACTATTGGTCGCGACTGTTCGATATGGTATAATGCCGTATTGCGTGGCGATGTAAATAAAATTGTCATTGGTGACCGCACGAATATTCAGGATGGCGTGGTGCTGCATACGCTGTACGACCAGTCGAAACACCCATCGCAAACTATCATCGGCAACGATGTGTCGGTGGGTCACAATGCAGTCATTCATGGCGGGCGAATAGGTGACAACTGCTTGATAGGCATGGGTTCTACAATCCTCGACAATGCTGTTGTGCCCTCGGGGTGCATCATTGCCGCCAATGCGTTGGTGCTCTCAAATGCCCAATTGGAACCTAATTCGGTCTATGCTGGTGTGCCTGCGAAAAAGGTGCGCGAAGTGACACCCGAACAACGCGAGGAGATTATTCGCCGCACCGCGCGCGACTATATGCTCTATGCTTCGTGGTATAAGTAGCTGTAAAAAATAAATGAATCGTCCGTCGAAATCGTCCGTTTTTGTGGTCAACTTGCTGATTGCCTTAGCAATTACGCTGGTTGTCAACTTCTCATATCTATTGCTGCTTATGGTCGATAGGCGCGCAGAACCGCATATGGGCAATGGACGGACGCTTGAAATGCCACAAGAGGGAGTGCTTTCTGTGGTGGCTGATGGTCACGGTTATTTGCGTTATGAGCAGGCTGCGATTGACAGCGTCTACGTCCCCATGTCGCGCATCCGACGTTTGGGGTTGCATAATGGCGATCGTTTGGTGGCGAAGCTCTTCGCCCCACGCAGCACGGGCGCACACTATATGTTGGCTGAAATTATTCGGCGCAACGGGGAGGAGTTTGACTACCGGGCGGCGTTTAATCGGCAATCGGAGGCAATGGAGACCTTTCATCAACTGTTCTATTACCTCATCTTATCCTTTGTCCTTCTGACGATTATCACCTCTGGTCGTCGCCATTCGGTGCTGCGTTTTGCTGTTCGATGTGCGTGGTGTTTGGTGGCTGCTGTGGCGTTGTATATGATCGCTCCGACTTTCGAACGCCACACGGGACGCATTGTGATGAACTTCGCGGGCGGTAATTATTTTGATTTGGTGCTGATGCTCAAATGTTCGTTTACGCTGGTTGTAGTTGTGCTTTATGGTTGGATTTACCGCCTTGGTTCGCAACGGCAGTTGATGGAGATTGAAAACGAACAGCTCAAAAATGAAAATCTGATTACGCGTTATAATATGTTGGTGAATCAAGTCAACCCTCACTTTTTCTTCAACTCGCTCAATTCGCTGGCGATGTTGGTACGCGAAAAACAGGATGATAAGGCGTTGACTTACATTGATCAACTATCCTATACGTTCCGTTATATCCTTCAAAATGGGCAGAATACATCCATAACACTCGATGAAGAGTTGAAATTTGCCGAGGCATACGCTTACCTATTTAAAATAAGATATGCCGACAAACTTTTTTTCGATGTGCAAATTGATGCCAGATATCGTTCGTGGATTTTACCTGTATTAACACTTCAACCATTGATAGATAATGCAGTGAAGCATAATATAATAACACGCAATAAGCCTTTTCACATTTCCATCCGTACAGAGGAGGAATGCCTTGTTGTTTCCAATCTGCGAGTGCCCAAACTGCAACCCGAACCCGGTACGGGTATCGGATTGGAAAACTTGCGAAAGCGTTGGGAACTCATTACGGGGCACACAATCGAAATTGTGGCGACACAGAGCGAGTTCACGGTACGGTTGCCACTTCAAAAACCTCAGTCATGCTGCGCGTGTTGATTATTGAGGACGAGACCGCTGCTGCGCTCAATTTGCAGTCAATCTTGCGTGAGGTGATGCCCGAAATTGAGGTGCTGGACACGCTTGAGAGCATTGAGGAGAGTGTCGCGTGGTTGCAGAATAATCCGCAGCCCGATTTGTTATTTATGGACATTCATCTGGCTGATGGAGAGTCATTTCGCATATTCGATGAGGTGATAATTACTGCTCCTATTATTTTCACCACCGCCTATGATCGCTACGCTCTTGAGGCATTTAAGGTCAATAGTATCGATTACTTGCTCAAGCCCATTAATGTTGCCGATGTGCAGCGCGCGCTCGACAAATTGCGTCGTTTGTCCAGCGGAGAGCGTTCCGAATATGAATCGCGCGTCAAGACGATGGCGGCACACGCTGTGGAGCGCGTGTTTTTAGTGCAAGTGAAGGATCGCATTATACCATTAAATCGCGACGATATTGCTTTTTGCTACACGTTCAACGAAAAGGTAACGGCTTACACCTATGCTGGCGGTGTTTTTCCATTGGACAAAACGCTCGAAATACTGCAAAGCCAGCTGCCTGAGAGAGCTTTTTTTAGAGCCAACCGGCAATTCATCGTAGCTCGGCGCGCTGTGAAAGATGTTGCGGTGTGGTTTGGCAGTCGACTTTCCATCAATCTGACCATTGAACCTCCCGAACGAATTATTGTTTCGAAGGCTCGTGTACCGGAATTCAAGACGTGGTTACGTGCGGTTGACCTTGCCAATTAGGCGTTTCACCCTGTGATACAGCCGTTTTACCCATCGTCTATCTCCAATATGGGCGTTTGGTGTTACCTTTGTAGTGGAAACTCGGCAGAATGCGGAGTAAAATAAAAAATTAAAGAGATGAAAAAAAGTGTGTTTATGCTCTTGGCAGCCATAGGCTTGCTCTTGGGAGTCGGTGCTTCGGCACAAAATCGAAATTGTCCGATGGCTTTGTCGCCCGATGGCGCGTGCACAACTATGGAGCAACGCGTGAAAACGAAAACAGAACAGTTGCGTAAGACATTGTCTCTCACCGACAAACAGGCGCAGCAAGTCTACGACGTGAAGTTGAAATATGCTAAACAACGTCAGGCTCTTAGAGCCGAATGCGCAGCGCAGATGAAGCAAATTCTCAATGATGAGCAGTATGCAACATGGGAGAAAACGAGAAATTCGCGCACTTGTTTCAATGGTGCAAAACCAGCACCCCGCCAACGGATGAAACCGAGTGCAGGTTGTGGTGGCAATCGCCATGTGGGCACTTATGGTCGAAGAGCGCGCTAACGTAAAATAGGGTGTCGATTGGCACCCTATTTTTGTCGTTTCGCCCAGTACATAGAGACAAACCGTGAGATTTGCTGTATCTTTGTTCCCGTAAAATAATGTCAATGAAACAGATTCTATTAACTACCCTATTCACTCTTTTTGCCTTGGCATCGTATGCGCAAAAAGGCTCAGTGACGGCAACTGTCGTGGATGCAGAAACTCACGAAGGAGTTGCTGGTGCAGTGGCGGAGGTCACGCAGATGAAAAATCCCGACCACAAAAGTTATTTCACCTCTGGATTCAACGGGGTTTTGAGCCTCACGGGTCTTGCTTACGGCGAGTATGAGTTACGCATGACGTTTATTGGCTATGAAGATAAAGTGAAAACTTTCACCTTGAATAGCGCGAAACTACCACTTGGACAGCTTCTTATGACCCCATCATCTACTCAGATTGATGCGGTGGTTATGGAGGCAAAGTCGATGCGCACATCGCAGAAAGGCGACACGGTGAGCTACAATGCGGGATCATTCAAAGTGGCAACTGATGCCGATGTCGAGGGTTTGTTGCGAAAAATGCCGGGCATATCGGTCTCAGACGGCACGGTGCAGGCACAGGGTGAGGCTGTGAAGAAAATTTATGTCGATGGTAAAGAGTTTTTTGGCGACGATGTGTCGACGGCAATCAAGTCGCTGCCTGCCGAGGTTGTGGATCGTATCGAAGTGTACAACAAGCTCAGTGACAATGCCGAATTTTCGGGTATGGATGATGGCGAGGGATATAAAGCTCTCAATATTGTCACGCATTCGGATATGAGACAGGGGCAATTTGGTCGCATAACGGGCTCTTATGGGCGTGATTTTGATACAAAAACTGAAGCGAAAAACAAATATAATATTGCTGGAAATGTCAATGTTTTCAGCGGTGACACGCGGGTGTCGCTGATTGGATTATTCAATAACGTGAACCAACAAAATTTCTCGTTTGAGGATATTTTAGGTGTGACTGGTGGCAAGATGGGGCGTGGCGCGCGGGGCTATATGACCCGTCCACAGAACGGTGTGGCTAAGGTTAATGCCTTAGGTCTCAACTATTCAGATACGTGGGGTAAGCACGACGAAGTGACCTTCCAAGGAAGTTATTTTTTCAATGGGACAAATACCATCAACCGTTCGACACTTTCGAAATGGTATGAATATCCGCAAATCGATACCTTGACCACCACGGGCTATTCGGATACCGAGAACTACAACCATCGGTTGAACGCTCGCGTGGAGTGGAAAATTTCGGAAAATCAAAATTTAATGATACGCCCCAGTGTTAGCTTCCAATCGAATGACCCGCTGAGCACCACAACGGGTTGGCAGATGGGACAAAGCGGTTACAGCTACATCGACACTTACAACAACACCTCAAAAAGAGGCTACAATGCTCGTCTGTTTGCTGTCTATCGCGCCAAGTTGGGCAAGGCAGGGCGAACAATCACAGTGGATGGATCGGGGCGTTATCGCGATAACCGACAGTCGTCGCAATCGTCTTCTAATATCTTCCCAATTTCGAATATTCGCCCCATGATAGATCCTGAAACGGGCGAATTTATCTCTACCAACTATTTGAAAATGCGCTATTTGTATAACAATGCGCCATCGAACAGCTACGAGGTGCGAGGTACATTCACCTACACGGAACCGGTGGCGAAATATGCGCAGGTGAGTATGCAATACCGTGCATCGTACGAATATCAGCAACGTGATAAGGCTTCGTACATCACGGGTGCGAATTTTGATCCGGTGGGTGGCACGCCAGATCCTGCCCTTTCGAACTCCTATAATAGTGGTTACATGATTCATCGTGTGGGACCCGGCTTTCGCTACGCGAAGGAAAAAAACTCGTTGGTAGCCAATGTTTACTATCAACGTTCGATGCTCGATGGACGCGTGGAGACGGCAAATTCGGAGAAAATCAGCCACTCTTACAACAATTTCACCTATTTTTTGATGGGGCAATTCAATATCAATCCGGAAAATATGATGCGTCTGTATGTGCGATCGAGGACGGAAAATCCTGAGGTGAACGATTTGCAGAGCGTTTTTGATGTGGCTGATGGACAGTATATATCGAGCGGTAATCCTAATTTGAATCCATCGTATAACCAAAGTGTGATGTTCAGCTACACCAATTCGAATATTACAAAAGGTCGTACTTTTATGTTTATGTTGATGTTGCAGAATACCTCGGATTACATCACTTCGAATGTGGATTATAACGGAACGGTTGATGTGAACGGCACGGCTTACAATTACCTTCAGTATGCGCGACCTATTAATATGAACGGAATGTGGCAGTTTAGCACGCAGGTGAGCTATGGTCTGCCGCTCAGCTTCATGAAGTGTAATTTGAACTTGATGGGTGGTGTGGATTATGTGCTCACGCCGAATCAAATCAACAACCAACGTAACGAGAATAGTAATATGGGGTATAACTTAGGCGCGGTGTTAGGTAGTAATATTTCAGAAAATATTGACTTCACATTTTCGTGGAATGGAGCTTATAACGTGGCAAAAAACACACTGGTCAAGTCGGGTAACAACAAGTATTTCAGCCATGTGGCAAATGGTTCGATGAAGTTCATATTCTGGCGCGGCTTCACATTCACAGCCTCGGCAGCCTACACGCAGTACAAAGGTATTACGAATAAATACAATGATTCGTATGTGCTTTGCAATGCCTCAATCGGCAAGAAACTGTTTAAGAATCAACGTGGTGAGGTTAGTTTGGGCGTGAATGATATGTTCAATCAAAATACTGCGTTTGTTCGTACAACGGGTTCAGGTTGGACCCAGAATGCAACCAATAGCGTGATAGGTCGCTACTATATGGTCTCGTTCTCCTACAATTTGCGCCATTTTGGCAAGAAGGGGTCGAAGAATTTAGGTGATTATAATGGAGTGCCGGGTGACGGAAAATCGCAACGTCCGATGATGCCGCCTCATGGAGCGGGAGGACCTCCACCCCGCGGTTTCCATGGACATGGATTTTAAAAAATAGGGCGGCGAGATTATTCTCGCCGCCCTATTTTTATTACTTTTTCTGGTCGCGATGCAGTACGAGATGGATACCGATGCACGCCAATCCACCATAAACAATGGTGAGAATCCAAAGCATCCGAATTTGAGGTAGCACCTCGTCGAAGCTGGCTCCCATGCTGCGAATGCGAATGAAAGCATCAACACCGTGGCTGCTGGGGAAAATCTGTCCAAAGGCGAAGAGCCAATCGGGAATCGCCTCGCGTGGATATGACACACCACTGAGCATCAAGATGGGAATAGAGGTCCACAGGAGCAGGAGTAGCGAGCTTTCGCGTTGCCGGAAGAGGGTCGAAATGGCAATGCCCATGGTGATGCAGGCAAGCAGATATGGAATCATAAAGGCAACTACGGTCGAATCTGCTCCATTGATTGGATAGTGAAATAATCGGTAATGGACGCTGAGGATATAGAATGTTGTCAGGGCGTACACCGCTGCATAAACCAACGTTTTGCCCGCCACAATGGGCAAGGTGGACATCCGTTTGCGATTTGCCGGGCAGAGTTTGCGGTAGAGACCAAACTCGCGCCATGTGCCCCCCACCATGCCCAGACCGATGAGTAGTGTCTGTTGAATGATGACAATAATGATGGCGGGCATGACGAACGATCCATAGCCCAAATAGGGATTGAAAAGGTTGTGTGATTCGTAGATTACAGGTTGTGAGATGGCGGTTGCTTGGGGAATATTAGCTCCTTTGGCAATCAATCGTTGAAATTCGACCATGGCTCCTGTCTGCCCAATGGTGGTCACAAGCTCCTGAAAGATTTGACGATACATCAAAAAATAACTTGCATCGACATAGATGGCAACGTTGGCTTGTGCGCCGCCCAACAATTTCTCCTCGTAGTCAGACGGAATGTAAACCACACCGTAGATTTTGCGGGCAAAAAAGAGCTCTTTAGCCTGCTCCATACTTGTTGGAGCGTAGGCGGTGTAGGTATTCGGACCGGCGTTGAAGGTGCGAATCAACGCGCGACTGGTCGCACTTTGACACTTGTCGACCACTCCAATCGGCACATTGCGCAGCACCTGTGAACCGTATGCCAACGAGTAGACCGTCGAATAAATTAGCAGGGCGAATACGAGAATCAGCACAGCTCCTGCATCGGTGAAGACCGTGCGGAATTCGTTGCGAACCACCGCTACGAATTGCTCGGCGTAGGAGTTAATTTGGTTTTTTAATTTCGATGTAATGCTCATATTACAACCTCCCCCAGAATTTTTCCTCGGTGCAGATACGCTTCAGGCGCGGCAAACACAAGAGGGGTAAAACGATAAATAGAGACATATAACACATATCGGGAAGCGAATAGACGACGGGTGCCCCGCGCAATGCCTGATCGACAAAAATATCGGTGTAGTAGGTGAATGGAAAGATTTTACTTGCCAATTGCATTTCGGGCCACATTGCCATGATTGGAAAGGTGAGTCCCGAAAAGGTGAATGCTAACACCGAATAGCCGCCGCCAATAGAGAGCGATAAGCGTAAATTGCTCAGTATGGCGATGATGAAGATGGCGATAGCTTGGTAGCTGAGGATGAAAAGCAGGCTGCTCAAAAGCAATATCCACAAAGACCCGTTCATTGGCACGCCTACCACCTTGAAAATAATGACCATCATTGCCATTGAAATAAGGAACATGGTGACGATGATGGGGAGTATTTTCCCTGTCAAAGCTGCACTTATTGACCCTTTGGCGATGGCAATCCACTCACCTGCGGTGGAGTGTTTGAGTTCCGAGCCAATGGCGAAAATAGTCACCATAACGGTGAAAATCATTAGCATCATGGGCATGAAGCTTGGCGAGAGGTAATAGCCGTAATTGATGTAGGGATTGAATAATACGTGCCGATTGAAGCGCGCAGGCATCAGCTGCGCCATCGCTTGTCGTTCGGTCAAACCCTGCTTGGTGAGCAGTTGAATCTGAATCCCTGCAGAAAAAGTTGATATGGCAGTCTGTATATCTTTTGATAGTAATCCATTGACCGTGATATTTGTCCCCGTGATGTAGGCTTCGATGTTCGTTTGCCTATTACTCAGAATATTCTTTTCGAAAAAAGCAGGCAGCTGTACAATGGCGGATATTTTACCCTCACGCATCAGTCGCTCACCTTCGTCCATACTCTGTATGTTGTAGGCTATCAATGCTGTCGGAGTGTCGTCAACCATTTGTGTCACCTTGCGCGAGAGCGAGGTGTTATCCTCGTCAAGCACTGCGATGGAGATGTTGCGCGCCACACCGTGTTCGAACAACACAGCAAAAAATGCAAACGATACAATCGGCAGCACAATCATCAAGACGAAATAAATCGGTTGATGAGCTATGCGCCCTAACTCGCGGCGGAGGACAGCGTATGTATCGTGCAGAAAACCGTGCATTGTATGTTATTTAATTTGATCCCAATCGACAATCACACTCATTCCCGGACGCATATCTGCGCCATGAGAGAGCGGTTTCGCCTTCACGGCAAAGGTGCGGATGTCGAAACCGCCTTGTGTGCGGGTCGCAGCCCACGTAGCAAAGTCGGCCTGCACGGCAATGTAGGTGACTTCAAACTCCACGTCGTAGCCCAAAGCGGGAACCTGTCCACTCATGCGAGTGCCAACCTTCACAGCCGGAAGCATGGTCTCCTTGATGTTGAACGTCACCCATAAATCGCTTGTGTCGAGTATGGCAACCACGGGATAGCCCGTGCCCACCAACTCGCCTTGCTCAGCGATGATGGTCGAAATTTCACCCGCCACGGGCGAGTAAACCATCGCGTCGCCGATGTAGGACTCCACCTCGTTGACGGCTCCTTGTGCTTGGCGTACTTGTGCCGCAGCTGCGGCTTTTTCCTCCCTGCTTGCCCCGGCTAATACCAAGTCGTACTGTGCTTTAGCCGCTTGCTCGGTGGCTTGCATGGCGTTGTAGTTTGCAGTTGCTTCATCGAGTTTCTGTGCCGGAACAACCCCTTGATTATAGAGATTTCTCACTCGGTCGTAGGTTTTTTCAGCAAACTCATTGCCCGCTTGTGCCTTTTGCCACATATTCATGGCAGCCTCGATTTGCTGTACGCGAGCACCGACAATTGCTTTCTGATCCATTGCTGAAGCGGCACTCTTCACCGCCTCTGCTTGTTCTAATTTAGCCTCCAATTCGGGAGTTGACAGTGTGTAGAGCAGTTGCCCTTTTTCGACACGTTCACCTTGCTTAACTTTCATAGCATCAATGCGTCCCGGAACTTTCGACGATGCTTTGTAGGTGGTGCACTCCACGGTGCCTTGGATGAGTGTCGGACTCTTCTTGGTCAGGTACCAACTGAGCAGAAAAATCGAGACGACAATGACCGCAATGGTCAGGATGATTCCGATAATATTGCCTTTTTTCATATTGTTTGTTTTTATTCTTAATCAAAAGTAATTTGTTGAGCATCAACACGGCGAACGTAGGTTCTGAATTCTTCGCTTATGCCGGCAGTCTCGAGTAGCTGTGCCAGCAAAACATCGTAATTATAGGCTGCTTGCATCCGTTCTGTCTGCACCTTGGCGAGGTTTAACTCGGCATCAATCAAGTCTGACGAGGAGCTCATTCCCTCCAGAAAGGCTGCGTTTTTTACCTTCAAATACTCTTTTGCGAAGACGATTGACGAGTTGATTGAGGCAATTTGATTGGCGTAATTGTTCATTTGGTTGTACAATTTCTCAACCAAAACAGCAATATCATCACTCGCCTTCCCCTTCAGCACAGCCACACGACGCACAGTCTGTTTGGCTGCGGAATATTTAAATTCGCGATTTAGACCGTCGAAAATCTTAAAATTAACGCCCACACCCACAGCCCAGCGCGGGAGCATACCTGTCACTTGGTAGTCGTAGAACGATGCACCGCCCATAGCTGCAATTTGCGGCATGAAGTCAGCGCGTTGAGCTTTGGCACCTTCGATTGCTAATTTACGTTTCAAATCGACCTGTGCCAGCAAGGGATTATGGTCTTCGGCGAGCTGTTGGTAATAATCTACATCTTCTATTTGCGAAAGAGTGAACATTGCAGTCATGGGGCGGTAGTTAGCTCGCTCACCCAATGTATTATTCAAAGCACTTGATATGGTCTCTACCTGCAACTTAGCGTTCTCCAGTTCACGTTCAGCTTCAGCCATTTTATACTCCACGTAGAGCCGTTCGCTGAGGGCAATCATGCCGTTCTTTTCAAGTGCAATAGCATCATTCAAGTGGCGACGAACCCCATCGACTACCTGCTGCCGCACGATGACCACCTGCGATGCCAATGCCAATCCGTAATAGCGTTCCACTAATTCCGAAACCAGTGCATTGCGCGTTTGGTCGCCCGCTGCGGATGCGCTTTGTTCGTTGATGCGTGCCGCGCGGTTGGCTGCGTTGATTTTGCCACCCAAGAAGATAGGCATAGTCACTTCACCACCCACAAAACCAAGGCTTTGATCTTGCAATTGCAGAAACCAATCGGCGGACATCAGCGGAGTCAGGAGCCCTTGAATGGTGGGAATCATGGTCGGAGGAACCACTCCACTACCGAGAATATCGCCCGCAATTTTATTTACAGCCCCTTTTTTATCGTTGAAATCCAACCCAATATCCTTCCCCAAATAGGCGTATGTGCCCATGACGTTGATTTTGGGCATACGCAAACCAATGGCGGCACGACGTTCCTGCTCGGCAGCTCGCTGCTCATAGGCAGATGCCAGAAGTGCGGGATTGTTCGCAAAGGTCAGTGACAGTGCTTCGTCAAGCGTGAGTGCGTGTTCGGCTTCCTGTGCTGTGGCGGAGGCTGCTGCAAGCAACATTGCCGCTATAATCCATCCTTTTATTGCTGTTTTCATCGTTCAATTGTCCTATTGTGAAGCAAAGATAATTTTATTCTTGATATGTTGTGTCGCGTTGTGGGTGTTTAGACCAATTATGTACCATTAAGCGTATAAATAAACCGTTTTTATCGCCACAAATGGGCGTTTATTGCCTTGACTTGCTCCGCTAATGCCGGGATGACTGCTACGGCTACCCCACTTCTGCGCAGGTTGAATGCTCCGCGACACGCCACGAAACAGTCGGGCTCATAGAGGGCAAAAACGACACGCGAAAATCCCAATCGTATAATCATTTCCGAACAACTTTCGGGTTCGCTTTTGCGCGATGAGCAGGGTTCCATCGAAGAGTAGATGGTGGCTCCACGCAATTCAACACCCGCCTCAAGTGCTTTAGCTACAACCTCTTGTTCTGCATGATGTGTGGGTGAGGTCTCGTGCGTGTAGCCCTTAAATAGTCTTCCATCGCGGGTGATGATGACCGCTCCCACGCAGTAAGAGGTGGCGGTTTTTGTGCATGATCGACTCACATCAATGGCTTGTTGCAGTGCGCGCCAATCGTCACGTGTGACATCACAACGAAGGGCGTATGTTGTGACTTGTGTAGTGCCAAAATGGGCTGTGTGGCTGGGTGCAGCGAGGTATTCGTCTCCAATATCGAGATGCGGCGCAGCTACATCGCCAACCATGAGTTCCGGATTGACTGCTAAGCGCAGCGTATTGACCATCTTCTCGGCAAAAAACATACGCAATACCTGCACACCACCCTCTACAAAGAGCGAGCCGATTCCGAGTTTTTCGAGTTCCGTGACCACAAATGCCGCAGTGATTTGCACCGCCACAATCACCTCCGCCAATCCCGCAAGGTGAGGAAGAGGGTGCGTTGAAAAAACAATTTTGCGTCCTGTACCGCAGGTGAAAAATCTTGCGTCAGGAGCTAAACACCCTGATTCTGTGATGGTTACTTTTGTTATGTCGGGCAGTAATCCTGCGTTCGTGCGTTGTGTGCGCAGTTCGTCGTTGTCGATGACCAGACGCGGATTGTCGCGACGCAAGGTCTCGGCACCGACTAAAATGGCATCGAATTGTCCCCTGAGGCGGAGTACTTCCGCCCAATCTTCTGTGCTGGAGATGCGCAGCTGTGTGGCTGTGCAGTCGTCCAATGCGCCGTCGCGGGTGACGGCTACCGATGCAAATATATTCATTTTCGTAGGGTGAAAAGGGTGATTTCGGGGTATGCGCCCAGACGTACGGGAACGCCCACATACCCTATTCCGTCGTTGATATACATTTTGCGGTCGCCCTGCTCATAAAGCCCGCTCCATCGGTCGTAGAGCATACTGACGGGAGACAGACGGTATTTGCCCACGCGAAGCATGGCTTGCATACCATGGACGTGCCCTGAAAGGGTCAAGTCGCCGTAGCCTTGCTCTATAATCTGATCCCACAGTTGCGGTAAATGGCTGATGGTGATGTTGTAGTGTGCTTTTGAAACTCCTTTGTATATCTCGCTTAAATCCATATTAATTCGTCGGTCGTGCCGTTGTTTGCGAAATGCAGGGTCGAACGAGATGCCCGAAATGGTGATGGTGTCGTTATTCCGCACAAGGTATTTGGTCTGATTGTCGAGCAATCGCCAGCCCATAGCTTGCTGTCGTTCGACCAACCGGGCGGTATTCACGGCGATAGGCAGCTTCAAAGTATCCTTGACGTAGACCCCCACATCGTGATTGCCGAGGGTTGTGATTACCCCCAAAGGGGCATGGATGCCACTCAGAATGCGCATTGACTGCGTGTCGAGCTCGGTGTAGCGAGCATTGACCAAATCACCACTGAAAATCACAAGATCCGGGCGCAAGGTGTTAATACAATCCACCACGCGTTGCAAATCGGTCGCAGGATGGACGAGCGTACCGATGTGGGCATCGGAAAACTGCACGATGCGCATCCCATCAAAAGCGAGTGGAAGACGAGATGAACAAATTTCTATTTCGTTGACAACGAGAGTTGTACGTCCATAAGTTGCACCCCAAATAAATGCTGCGAACATTCCGATTGCCATTACAAAGCCTGTTTTTCGCAACTTGAAGTGGTGAAAAAAATAGAAGATTAACCGCGGGAGAACCAGCATGAGGTAGCTTAAGAAAATCCACATGGCGAAGCGTAGCAGCGCAGTGGTATTGTCGGGTAGCAGCGTGAACAGAGCCACAACCAACAACGGCAGCAAATCAATTATGCCGACTATCGCGATGAATGCGCTGCGTGTGCCGCGCGCACAAGCCTTGATTTGGTACCAGTAGAACCACAAATCGGCAGCGACTGTGAGCAAACTGAGTACTATAATTGTTAAGACCATAGAATTAATTTTATTGTGTAAAGATAATGCAAGCCAAGAACAGAGCCAAATTTATTTGGCATATTCCTTGCTCTGTTCCGTGTTGAACATCAAAGCACGACAAGAATACCTTTAAATTAAATCAAAAACGTATGAAAACATTTAGACTTTTAATTGTGGCTCTGTTGCTCGTCTCGACGGCTTCGGCTCAAAGGAAGATGAGTAATCGGGGGAAAGAAAAGTATGCGCCGACAGTAACGTTCATCTCGGTGACGGAGACCATGGACACCTGTGGCTGTCCTATTATGACCGCTCTGGAGCAAAATCGCCTCGCCTCGGCTGCGGCATTAGACGATTATCGCGTAACGCACCGTCCGGGTTTCAGTCAATCCGAAAAGCCACAATATATCTTTACCAATAAGAGCAATAAATTTTCGTTTGCTATTGGTGGATATATCAATTTGCGTGCGGCTTATGACATGGATGGCATTGTCGACAACATTGATTTTGTACCCTCTGCCATTCCAATGAAAAGCACGTATGCTACACAAGAGCAGCTGATGATGGATGCTACCACGTCGCGTCTGTACCTGAAGGCAATCACCAATTCACGTGCCTTGGGACGTGTGGTAATCTATTTGGAGACCGACTTCCGTGGTGGTAATCGGGGCAGCTATATGCCGCGTTTGCGCATCGCTTACGTCAGCTTCAAGGGCTTCACTTTTGGTCGCGATGTGACGACCTTCTGTGATTTGGCAGCAGGACCCAACACAGTCGATTTTCAAGGGCCCAATGCTTATAATTTTAATTTTGCGACGATGATTCGCTATGAAGTCGCGTTTGCTAACAAACACATGAAATTTGGTGTGGCAGCCGAAATGCCCTCGGTGAGTGGTACTTATGGCGATGCGATGGCAGCTATTCCGCAGCGTATGCCCGACTTTCCTATCTACCTGCAAGTTGCGTGGGGAGCTAATCGCACCAGTCACCTGCGTGCTTCGGCGGTTGTTCGCAATATGTATATGCGCAATTTGGATAAAAACTATACCCTTTCGAAGTTGGGATGGGGCGTGCAGGGCAGTGGTCACATTCAGATGGGACGCGTTTTGGATCTCTATTTCAACGGTGTTTATGGTGAGGGTATTACGCCATACATTCAGGATCTGACGGGGTTGGGACTCGATTTCACCCCCGTTCCGGGCTTCCCTACCCACCTTCAGACCATGCCGATGTACAGCTGGCAGGCAGCTTTACAGATTAATTTATCGAGACGGGTCTTCATCTCTGGCGGTTGTTCAATGGTTCGGGTGTGCAAGCAAAACGGCTATTATGCCGATGATGAGTACAAAGAGGGGCGATATATGTTTGGAAACATCTTCTACAAAATCACTCCACGTTGCAAGATTGCAGGCGAGTATCTCTACGGCACGCGCAAGAACATGGATAACTTGAAGAATCACGCCAACCGAGTGAATCTGATGGTCCAGTATAATTTCTAAGAAAGCTATAAATGAAGAGCGGCACGTGATTTCTCACGTGCCGCTCTTTTAAATCGGATGGTGTGATTATTTCACAACCGGTTCAGCAGCCTCCTCAACAGCAACTTCTGCACCCTCCTCTACGGGAGCGATGGGCATTGTAGCGTTGAAAGCGATGAAGTCAGCCGAAGAAGTCTGGCAGAATTCGCAAACGTCAGCAGCGGTTCCTGCATAGGTGTTACCGCATTTGGGGCATACGAAATAAGCAGCAGCAATCACCTCGGGAGTTGCGATGTTAGCCAAAGCCTCACCATAGATTGCAGCGTGACCTTTTTCTGCATCCTGAGCATATGTGAACGATACCACAGCAGCGTCTACCTTCTCAGCCTGAGCGTCAGCGATGAAGCCCGGATACATCTCGGTGAACTCGTGAGTCTCACCGTCGATAGCAGCCTGAATGTTCTCGGCAGTTGTTTTAACCTCGAATTCAGCAGCTGTACCTACGTAGTCTGCAATGCCGAGTGAAACAAGCACCTCTTGGTGGTTCTTGATGTGTACGGTTTCAGCCTGAGCTGTAGCGCGGAACATAGCTTCTACATTGTAGAGGCTGTCAGCAGCAGCTTGGTCAGCGAAAGCAGCGTATTTTGCAGCAGCAGTAGATTCGCCGTCGATAGCAGCTTTCAAGTTAGCGATTGTTTTGTCGTGGCTGGGTGTGCAAGCTACCATAGCTAAAGCACCAGCAGCAACAACGAGTAAAGAAAAAATCTTTTTCATGATGTTAAAATTTGAATTAGTTAAATAATATTGTTAGTTTAAAATAGCCATACATCGTAAACGATTGAACCACCGACCATTCCAGTCAACGAAATGAAGATGGCAGCAACCAATAGACACACTGTGAATAGGTAGCGCAACTTGGTTGCGTGGAGGTATTTCAGCAGTGAAATGAGACCTACGAGGGTCGAAAGAGCCAAAAATACAGTAGCCACCATGGCGTACATCACGTGCTGATCTTTGAGTGTAGCAGCCAAGCCCGCAACCGGTTTAGTCAAGAAAACGCCAGAAAAGATGGCAGCGCAAGCTCCCAGAGCTGCAAAGAGCGTCAGTGTGACGGCTGCTTTGTTGAGCCACTCGTGTTTGAAATAGTAAGCTGCGAGGTCAAAGACCAAGGCAACAAGCGCAAGTGCGATTGGAAAATGCACAAGCATCGGGTGCAGATGCAGTAAATTCATAATAAGTTGGCAGTTAAATTTTACCTCTATTCTGTTTGTTTTAAGACATTAACCGTCCTTTAACGGCGACAAAGGTAATACATTTTGTGTGCTTGTATTCAGTAAAAGCAATTTTTTTTTATCTTTACAGCGAAATCAATAATATATAAAATGTGTATGATGGAATTTTTGGTCGAATATAATCTTATGGGATTGGTAATTGGAGGGGTTACCTTCCTGATTATCGGTCTTTTCCATCCACTTGTCACCAAGGGCGAGTACTATTTTGGCGTGCGTTGTTGGTGGGCTTTTGCTCTGATGGGAGTGGCTGCTGTTGCCGGCTCTATTGCAGTGCGTGATGTGCTGTGGTCCACCCTCTTAGCGGTATGGGGAGCATCGTCTTTCTGGTCGATTGGCGAGTTGTTCGAGCAGCGTGAGCGCGTAGCGAAGGGTTGGTTCCCCAAGCGCAAGAAATAGATGAGCAAAATATTGGTCTCTATCCTAAAATTGCATTTGTCTTTTAGCCCCACTCTTCTCTTTAGCCTGCAAGATGACGATAATCACCGCCACAATGACCAAAATTAACCCCACGGCACTGTCGATATTGAAGCTCTCGCCGAAGTGGATGACTCCAATCAACACCGCGGTCAATGGCTCCATTGACCCTAAAATCGAAGTCATGGTTGAACCAATGGATTTGATTGCGAGAACCAATGTGAGGTTCGAAAGCACCGTCGGTAGAAGGGCTAAAAGTAGCATATTGCGCCACAAATCCCACGTCGGAATGAGCGGAATGCCCGTAGTGGTGAGGGCGTAAATGGCAAAATAAACCGCGCCAAAAGTCAACACATAAAAGGCGAGAATCATCGAGTCAATCTGTGCGGCGCGCGTCTTCATGATACCTATAATATAAAAGGCGTAGGTGAAAACCGTAACCAAAACCAGCGCGATGCCTCGCACCGAGCTGTGCGAACCCGCATCGCCCCACGAAAGCAACCCCACACCGACGAGTGAAACAAGGACTGCGATGCCCAGCCACACGGATTTTCGCTCCTTGAAAAAGAGGGTCATAACCAGCGTAACAACCAGCGGATAGAGAAAATGGATGGTCGTTGCCATGCCTGTCGGAATGTGGGCGTAGGAGAGTAGCAGCACGAAAGAGGTGGCAGCATAGAAGAGGCTCAGCAGCACGAGTATTCTGAAATCGGCACGCGAAATGCGAAAACTGCGGTGTGAAATGCGTGCGATAAGCCCCATGAAAAGAGCAGCAAGCCCCAGTCGGTAGAAGATAATCACAGGCGAGGTGATGCCCGCGTGGAGCAGTGGCAGTGAGAAAAGCGGAATAAGTCCGAAGGTGGCGGAAGAGAGTATGGCGAAGAGTATTCCTTTGAAATTGCGCATGATTTTTTTTATTTGCCCTACGGCGATACAAAGATAACTTTCTGTTTTGGAAAATCCCAGACAAAGAGTAACTTTGCTTACGAATTTTACGAAAAATGAAGAGTGCTTTTCATATTATTTTGGCATTGTGCCTCTGTGTAGTGTTTGCCTCTGGGGGTGTTGCGCGCTCGGCGGCAACCACCGCAAAGCGTGCTCCACGAGTAAAGCACGTCGATGAACAAGCGTGGCGTTTACACTTTCCGCGTGCGCCATTGCCTACCACCGTGCGCACTCCCCTGCTGCCACCGCGCACCGTGCGAATGCTTTTTGCGGGTGATGTGATGCAGCACTTGCCGCAGGTGACGGCAGCTCGGCGAGCGGATGGAATCTACGATTATACCACCTCATTGGGGTGGATGACTCCAATTTTTGATACGGCAGATTTAACCACGGTTAACTTAGAAACAACCCTCACGCGCACTTCCAATTATTTGGGTTATCCCTGCTTCCGTTCACCTGTGGCATTGGCTGATGCGCTGCGAAAGATGGGTGTAGATATCTGTGTATTAGCCAATAATCACTGCTGCGATGGCGGTGCTGAAGGGGTGCGCACCACCCTCGCCGAACTCGACCGTTGCGGAATTGCCCACACGGGTGTCTTTGCCGATAGTGCCGACTACCGCGCACATAACCCTTTGCGGCTTGAGCGAAATGGACTCCGCATCGCCCTGCTCAACTATACGTATGGCACGAACGGTATTCGCACACCGCAAGGCATCCTCGTGAATCGCATCGACACGGTAGCCATGGAACGTGATTTGCGCTTGGCGCGCACGTCTGAGACTGAATGTGTGGTGGTTTGCATTCATTGGGGTAATGAGTATGAGCGGCACGAAAATCAGACACAACGCGCCTTGGCTACGTTTTTACGGAGACACGGAGCGGATGTGATTATCGGAAGCCATCCCCACGTGGTGCAACCTTTTGAGGTCGATTCGGTGGGTGTAACCTTCTATTCGCTCGGTAATTTCGTCTCGAATCAACGAACTCGCTATTGTGACGGAGGCATTGTGGCTGATGTGCGTGCCACATGGCGTGCAGATTGTCCAATGAATTATGTTGCCACAGCAATTCCCATCTGGGTGCAGTTGCCGGGCTATCGCGTGGTGCCTCCGCAGGTTGCCGACACGATGCAGATGCCCGGCTGGATAAGGGCAGCATACGAGCAATTTATTTCGGATACGCGTGAGTTGTTGGAGGTCAGCACGTATAAAAAACGCTGATAATGCTATAAAAAAAATGAGGAGAATTTTTTTGTCTAATCGCTACTAAAATGCGTATATTTGCGATACGAAAAGTTAAACATTTAAAAATAGAGCATTATGAAAAGTATTAAAGGCACATTGACCGAGCAGAATTTGCTGAAGTCATTCGCAGGTGAGAGTCAAGCACGTAACCGTTACGCTTTTTTCTCTGGCAAAGCTAAAAAAGAGGGATATGAGCAGATTAGTGGGGTCTTCATGGAGACTGCCGAACAAGAAAAAGAGCACGCACAGAAATTTTTCAAATATCTTGAAGGGGGTAATGTAACCATCACCGCTACCTTCCCCGCAGGGTGCATATTGTCCACCAAGGAGAACCTGCTTGCAGCTGCACAGGGCGAAAACGAGGAGTGGAGTGAACTCTATCCCGAATTTGCGAAAATTGCTGATGAAGAGGGCTTTCACGATGTTGCCGAAACCTTCCGTAATGTGGCAATCGTCGAGGCGGAGCACGAGAGACGCTATTTGAAGTTACTGAGCCGTTTGACCGATGGTAATTTCTTCAAACGGGATGGTGAAATTTGGTGGCAATGCCGCAACTGCGGATATATTTGCAAAGCTGCTGAAGCTCCCGAATTGTGCCCAGCTTGCAAACACCCACAAGCTTACTTTGAGCCTAAGAAAGAAAATTATTAGTCATCTGTTTTGCGATGGCACATCCTCTGTATGGGGCGTAAAAAGAGTTCGGTTTTTCGACCGGACTCTTTTTATTTTCTAATATTACATTTGTGGTTTACAGCCACTTAGCTTCCAACATCGCCATGAACCATTCGGGACAGCGGCACGGGCGGCGGGTGTCGCTGTGGACGAATCCGAGGGTGGTTGAGCCTGTGTTGAGCAGCTCTTGGCGTTCGTTGAAAATCTCGTAGAAGAATTTGATGCGAGCCATTGGGAACTCATGAATTGAGATGCGAACGGTGAGCAATTCGTCGAAGTAGGCGGGGCGCAGATATTTGGACGAGACCTCCAAAATTGGCATCATGATGCCACGACTTTCCACTTCGGCAAAAGACATACCGCACAATTCGCGCATAAATTCGCTGCGCGCCGCCTCGAAGTAGCATATATAGTTTGAGTGGTGGACGATTCCCATCTGGTCGGTATGCTTGTACCAAACCCGAATTTTGCAGTCGTATGTAATCATGTTTTTAAAATATTATGATGACTTTCTCGGTGGAAAATTTACTGTTCGTTTTTAGAACTTTCTCGGTGGTGATGGTCAACATGGTAGCAGTGTTGTTTATCGAGACGGTATATGTGCCCGCGGGCGGTAAAAGTTTGAGCGGTTCGGAAATGTGGATTACCCCCTCGTGCAACTCACCTACAAGTAGATACGGATGCGTCAACATACGCGCTGCGTGTGCCATGTCGCCCCGCTCAATGAGTCGACGAATAACTGTGGAGCTGACTTTTTCAGACTCTGAATCGTACTCGGCAACGCGTAAAACGTGAAAATTGCACTCCTCTTGCAGTCGATTGAGGTAGTCGAAATTACCCTCTTTGTCGTGTCCGAAATGGTGATTGTAGCCCACAACAAGGGTCTCAACACCCACTTTTTCAATCAAATAGTCGTGCAGAAATTCGTAGGGAGTGAGTCGGCTGAATGCGCAATCAAATGGAATTACAATCATATTGTCGATACCTGCGCCTTCGAGCAGCCGCGCTTTCTCTTCGGTCGAGGTGAGCAACCGCAGCCCTTCGGCGCACTGGAGAGTCACGCGCGGATGGGGTTCGAAAGTGAGCAAAATACTCTCGCCACCCTGCGCTTTTGCTGCACCCACTACTCTATTAATCAATGTTATATGTCCGCCATGCACCCCGTCGTATGAACCCACTGTAGCACTGGGATGTTCGAAATGAGGTAGGTGGTCGAAGCCGAAAAAGACTCTCATCTTGGCTATGCGTTTGTGTCGCTCTCTTTGACGAAATAGGCGACTTTTTCGAGCAGAGTGGTGATGTCGTAATTCTCGACCACAATGCCTTGGGGGAAATTCAATGGTGTGGAGGTGAAATTCAATACTCCACGGATGCCGGCATTAATAATTGGGACAACTAATTGTGGAGCCACTTTGGTCGGTGACGAGACAATGACAATACTAATCTCCTTCTCGCCAGCAATCTCCTCGAAGTGATCCATTGAGTAGCACGGGATGCCGTCGATGGTTTTGCCGACCTTTTCGGGATCCACATCGAACGCCGCTGTAATTTTTAATTTGAGTCCTTTGCCATTGAAATATTTGGTGATTGCTTGTCCCAAATGCCCCATGCCCAACACCGCAATATTCATCTGTGTGTGGCTATCGAGTATGCCACTGATAAAATCAATCAGCACCTTCACATCATAGCCTTTTTTTGTATCGCTTGAAAAGCCGATAAGCATTAAATCACGACGTACTTGCACTGCTGTAATACCGTGAATACCAGCCAATACGTGCGAGAAAATATGCGTGATACCCTGCTTGTGACTTGCCAGTAGGGTGCGGCGATATTCGCTTAGTCGCTCGATGGTTTTTTCCGGAATGCCGGCAGTTAGACTGCTCATTATTGATGCTCGTTATTCGATTGTTATGGTGTAATCGTTGTTGTAATTCACGCGTGTCCACGTGCGGTTGACATGGTTCAAAGCATCGGCTTCCTGCCCAAAATCGTAGGTCGTTTGGAGGGGTGTATAGCTCTTGCCGACCATATCGAATTGGATATCGCTGAACATCGCGGGGCAGAAAATAATTGCCGAATCGTAGCCTCGGTAGGAGTAGAGCGTGGGCAATGAGGCAAAGGCGCGGATGTAGTTGCTGTCGAAATCCTTAATCACCTCTGCATCGCGTTTGGCGTGATAAGTTGAGAGAAAAATCACTCTATCTTTGTAAAACGTGTTGCGGTCGATGTTGTTATACCGATTCCAACGCGTATTGCCTAACACCACAAATTGGGGTGCAGTAGCTCCACGAGCGATGATATTGGTGTTTGCCGAAGCTATGCTGGCAAGGATGCGATCGACTGTTACTTCGTTGTCTGCCATGATGATAAAGACATTGTCGGCTTCGTTTTGCAATAGAGGCGTGATGCTGCTCGCTCCAGAGTGATTGTACTGATAATCGCATCGTGTGTAGTCCGTACTACCGAGCATTTCTCGTATTTCAGCCTCAAATTCCTTGTCTGTTGAGCCAGCATAAATCAAGGTCAGCTTTTTGCTACCGTCGATTAAATCGGCAATTTTGTTGTATTTACGGTTGGGCGCAGGCGAGAGCTGAAAGAGCACATCGCTGTTTGTTTTTGTCAGATTGGCAAGTGGCGAAACCACGGGAATATTCTTCTGTTCAGCAAATTGGATGATTGGATCAAGCGACTCCTCGTAGACTGGACCAACAATGAGATTCACCTTGCTGAAAGCCTCGCTTTGGACAATCTGACGCACCTTTTCGACATTGCGACCTGTATTATATAGGTCTAAGTGCACCGAATAACCTTGCTGCTTGATGCTGTCGAGTCCTAATAAAAATCCCTGATAAAATTCAAGGTAGTTGGCATTGGTAGCCTCCGAAACGGATATGGGCAGCAGTAGAGCTACATTCAATCTCTCCGTGCGTGCGAGTGGACGGAAATCGGGACGCGTAGTCTTCAGTGTGTCTTGTGCAGCGACCATTACCCCGTTAATCAGCACCGAATCGGGCGATTGAGCCTCAGATGAGGTGGTTTTTGCTGGAATTTTGATGATTGCCCCTGCTTTTAAATCGGCAGCTTGAAGTCCATTATTCATCGTGGAGAGTTGCTCCTCGGTGATGCCAAAATGTTGCGAAATAGCGTAAAATGTCTCGCCCGTATGGACGATGTGGTACGCCGTGCCTGCTTCGGCAACGCTATTCAAATTATCGCGATACTCCTCCCACTCTGACTGTACGCGCATAGCGGGCTCTGTGCTGCGTTTCTCGCGACGAATCAAAAGACGTTCGCCAAGGCGCAGATGGATTGGATCGAGATTCGGATTATCGTCGATAATAGTCTGTATAGGAATTGAGTAACGACGCGAAATGGCGTAGAGCGTTTCGCCCTTTGCCACGTCGTGCATATCGAATAATTTTTGCAACTTTCGATCCGAGAGTTTGTCGGTGAGCTCGGCAACAAACGGAATTTTCAATCGATCATCGACTTTTAACCCTGCTGCTGCTGAGGGATTGTACTCCACGATTACATTTTCACCTGTCTGATAAATTTTTGACAACGCGTAAAGCGTCTCTCCCGCTTTGACGGTGTGAACATAAAATTTAGAGCCATTGATTACCACAATTGTCTGCGATTTCTCAATCGCAAAAATTGCAGTAGCCCACAGCAATGCCAATGTGAACAGCCAAAATTTCTTCATTTCAAGTAGTGCAAAATTTGATTCTATTTCGTCGATTTCATTTTCTCGCGGAAACGTAATTCGGTAATAACTTTTTTAGTATAGAGAGGAAAATCACCGTTCATCATCCATGCGTAATAGCTTGGTTCCTTGTCGAATACCTCGCAAACAGAGCGTCCTTTATGTTTTCCAAATCCGAAGACCTCTTCGCCCTTTTCGTTGAAGACAATGCGTCCGGCGTAGTCCACCGTTTCGCCACGTGCCGAGTAGTCAGCCAGTGCCTCAATGTCGTTGTCCAAGTCGGGATAGCGATCCAATTGTGCTTTGAGTACTTCGTAAGTCGCCAGTGTATCTGCCTCGGCAGAGTGCGCGTCGTTGAGCTCTTTTTCGCAGTAAAAACGATAGGCAGCAACCAACGTACGTTGTTCTTTCTTATGAAAAATATTTTGTACATCGATAAATTTGCGACGTTTGAAGTCCACCTCCACCCCGGCGCGCATGAACTCCTCGACCAGCACAGGCAAATCGAAACGATTGGAGTTGAAACCACCGAAATCGCAGCCTTGTGTGAATTGTTCGAGCGACTTCGCCACCTGCGCGAACGTCGGGCACTCCTTCACATCATCGTCCGTAATACCGTGAATGGCAGTCGATTCCTCTGGGATGTGCATCTCCGGATTGAGCTTGCGTGTGCGGGTAATCTCTTCGCCATCAGGCATAATTTTGACCATGGAAATCTCGACAATACGATCTTTGGCGGTATCAATGCCTGTGGTCTCCAAATCAAAAAATATAATTGGGCGTTTAAGGTTTAACTTCATATTGGGCAACCCTAAGCGTTAATCATCATCGGCATGAGCAACATCAGCGATGTGCTGGTTTGCTTGTCGTCATATACGGGCTTGAAGACACCGGCGCGAGTCGAGTCTGCCAATTCAATGACCACGGTCGAGGTATCCATATTCGAGAGAATCTCAACCAAGAAGGTTGATTTGAATCCGATTGAAATTGCTTGTCCTTCGTAGTTGCACGAAATTGATTCGTTTGCCGAGACTGAAAAGTCGATATCCTGCGCTGTGAGGTTGATTTTGTTATTCTCAACATCTAAGCGAATCAGGTTCGTTGTAGGGTTCGAACAGACGGCTACGCGTTTGATGCCGTTCATCAACTCAATGCGATCAACGAGCACTTTGTTGGGGTTGTTGTTGGGTATTACGGCGTTGTAGTTCGGATAGTTACCCTCAATTAGTCGGCATACGAGTGTGTGATTCTTAAGGCTGAAGACGACGTTTTTTGAATCGAATCCAACCGTAATTGCCTCCTCCTCTTTGAGCAGTACCGAACGTAATAAAGTAGCGGGTTTCTTAGGCAAAATGAAAGATGCTTCGACAGCATTCTTCTCCTCGGCCTCGTATTTCACTAATTTATGTGCGTCCGTACCAACAAAGATGAGCGACTGCTCAGTGATATTGATATAGATACCGTTCATCACGGGACGCAGTTCATCGTCTGCCGTAGCGAAGATGGTTTTATTAATGCCATTGACCAAGGTGTCCACATCGAGCGTCAACTCGCGCTTTTCGGCATTGAGCGACGGCACCGTGGGATAGCTCACCGCACTGGCTCCCGGAATCGAGAGAGAGCCACTCTTCCAGCAGATACGAATCTCCCAATTTTTGTCGTTCACATCGAATGTGAGCGGCAACTCAGAAAACTCTTTCAACGAGTCAAGCATTAATTTTGCAGGTGCAGCTATGGTTCCTTCGCTCTCCACGCTATCGACTGTAATCGAGCCAATGAGTGTTGTTTCGAGGTCTGAGGTGGTGACTTTGAGTGTATTGCCGCTCAACTCCATCAAGAAATAATCGAGAATGGGAAGTGTGTTTTTATTGCTGATTACTTTGCCTGTGGTGGCTAACAGCGAAAGCAGAGCAGAACTTGATACGGTAAATTTCATCTTTCTGTTGTTTAATTGTATATTACTTGAATTTAAAGTGTTGCGAGTTTATCGAGAGCCGTGATGACCATGCGCTTGACATAAGGTTTGTAGTCGGTGCAGGCATCCAGAGCTATGCGCTGTGCGATGATTGTACAGATTGTTGCGGCTTTGTGACCCATCAGTGCTGCCATACCTGCCAGTGCCGAGCTCTCCATCTCGAAGTTGGTGATGCGACGACCATCGTAGCTGAACGATTCGACCTTCTCATTGAGGTGAATATCCTGCGGTTCGAGGCGTACCCAACGACCTTGGGGTGCGTAGAATCCGGGGGCAGCGATGGTGATTCCCTCGCGGGTTACATCTTTGAATAGCTCCCAAAGCGACTTGTCAGCGTCAATAAAATAGGGTTTGGGTAGCAGTTCGTTCCAACCCGTATGTTTCATGAATGCCTGTTCGATTTTCAAATCACACACGTCGTTGCGACCTTTGTAGTAGTTCAGCAGACCGTCGAAGCCGACTGATGTGCGAGCAAAAACAGCCTCACCTACTTTAATGTCGGGCTGAATAGCTCCAGAGGTTCCCAGACGGACGAGTGTCAGTTGGCGTTTGACGGCTTTCTCTTGACGTGTAGCAAAATCCACGTTTGCCAGTGCGTCCAGCTCCGTAACTGAGATGTCGATGTTGCCGATGCCGATACCTGTCGAGAGCACGCTCATGCGTTTGCCCTTGTAGGTACCCGTCACGGTGTTAAATTCGCGATTTGAAGCCTTGCATTCGATTTGGTCAAATTGTTCAGCTACCATGGCCACGCGCCCCGGATCACCGACTAAAATAACAATATCTGCTATCTGTTCAGGACGGAGGTGTAGGTGAAAAATTGATCCGTCATCGTTGATAATCAACTCAGAAGATGGAATGGTTCTCATAATAGTCCGTTTTAAATTTTCATAATTGGCATAAAAGTAATATATTTACATCGAATATCAAAACAATCTGCGCGATTTTTCATATACATAAGTATAACAAAGCATATATGACACTTATTAAATCTATTTCAGGTATACGGGGTACAATCGGAGGCTCCGTGGGCGAAAACTTAACCCCGATTGACATTGTCAAATTTACAACGGCATACGTGCGTTTCATTGCCGAAAGTAACAAAGGCAAAAAACTTACCATTGTGGTGGGGCGTGACGCTCGAATTTCGGGTCAGATGGTGAATAACATCATTGAAGGTACGTTGCTGGGCTGCGGTGCCGATGTGGTGAATCTTGGGCTCTGCACCACGCCCGGCACAGAGTTGGCTGTGGTGGCGCACAACGCCGATGGCGGCATTATCATCACCGCTTCGCATAATCCGCGCCAGTGGAATGCGTTGAAATTGCTCAATGCGCACGGCGAATTTCTGAACGATGCCGAAGGGAAGCGTGTGTTGGCTTTGGCTGAAGACGAATGTTTTGACTATCCGGCGGTGGATGGCATTGGCAAGGTGCTCTCGCGCGAATCGTACAATGACACCCATATACGGCAAGTGTTAGCGTTGTCGTTGGTTGATGTGGATGCGGTGCGAAAACGTCGTTTCAAGGTGGTGGTCGATGCGGTCAACTCCGTAGGTGGCATTGTGATTCCTAAGCTCTTACGTGAGTTAGGTTGTGATGTGGTTGAACTGAACTGCAATCCCACAGGCGAATTTGCTCACAATCCGGAACCAGTGCCCGAAAATCTGACTGCTATTTCGGAAGTCATTGTGCGCGAAAAGGCTGATTTGGGTGTGGTGGTGGATCCGGATGTCGATCGGCTGGCGTTTGTGAGCGAGGACGGCTCGATGTTTGTCGAGGAATATACTTTGGTTGCGGTGGCTGATTATGTGCTTTCGCACACCAAAGGTTGCACGGTTTCGAACCTTAGTTCGTCACGAGCACTGCGCGATGTGACTGAGCGTCACGGTGGTATCTATTACGCATCGGCGGTGGGCGAAGTGAATGTGGTGGCGAAAATGAAGGAGGTTGGAGCCGTGATTGGTGGTGAAGGTAATGGCGGAGTGATTTATCCCGAACTGCACTATGGTCGCGATGCGTTGGTGGGAGTTGCATTGTTTTTGACCTACTTTGCTCAACGTGCATTGACGATGACAGCTCTACGCAAGAGCTATCCGTCATACTTCGCTTCGAAGAATAAAATAGCCCTAACTCCGGCAATTGATGTAGATAAAGTGTTGAATGAGATGAAGTCTCGTTATGCCAGTGAAAATGTGAACGATATAGATGGTGTGAAAATTGATTTTGCCGAGAATTGGGTGCATCTGCGCAAGTCGAATACAGAGCCTATTATTCGGGTCTATACCGAGGCTAAAACAATGGCTGAAGCCGATGCCTTGGCTCAACGTTTTATTGAAGAGATAAAGACAATATGTCATATTTAAAAAAATAAGGAATGAATAAAATTTGGATTTTAGCATTGGCGACAACGCTGTGTGCTTGTGGTGGTAATACGCAGAATAAAAGCTCGTTACAAACTGCATCTGACTCATTGGAGCAGGTGGATATGCATACGGCAGAAAATGCGCTCGATTATCTCGGAACCTACACAGGGACTTTCCCTGCTGCCGATTGTCCGGGCATCAAGACCACACTGACGCTCTGTAAAGATGGCTCGTACCAACTGGATCAATCGTACATTGAGCGCGATGCGTCTTTTGGCACGAAGGGTGATTTTGTGATTGAGGGTGATTTGCTCATCTTGAGTGAGCAGAGTATGAAAACCTATTTTAAAATAGAGGAAAATCGTCTGCGTCGGCTTGATGATGACCAACAACCTATTACAGGGGATTTGGCAGAAATGTATATTTTGACCAAAAACAATTAAGAATTATGGATAAAGTAAAAGATTATATAGACCAGCATAAAGACCGTTTCCTCAGCGACTTATTTGAGGTGTTGCGCATTCCGTCAATTAGCGCACAATCCGACCACAAACCCGATATGGTGCGTTGTGCCGAGCACTTGGCTGCAGCCCTCGTCAAGGCGGGTGCCGACCACGCTGAAGTGATGCCAACGGATGGGAATCCGGTGGTTTTTGCTGAGAAAATTGTGGATCCAAAGGCTAAAACTGTCTTGGTTTACGGGCATTATGACGTGATGCCCGTTGATCCGCGCAAAGAGTGGCATACCGAGCCTTTTGAACCAGTAGTGAAGGAAGGACGCATTTGGGGACGTGGTGCCGATGATGATAAAGGGCAGCTGTTCATGCACGTAGCTGCATTCGAAGCGATGTGCGAGACCAATACACTCCCCTGCAACGTAAAATTTATGCTTGAGGGCGAAGAGGAGATTGGTTCAGGTAGTCTTTATGGCTTCTGTGAACAGAATAAAAAGATGCTCAAAGCGGATATTATATTAGTATCCGATACCTCGATGATTTCGATGCAGACACCCTCCATCACCTGCGGACTGCGCGGATTGACCTATATGGAGGTCGAGGTAACGGGTCCTGATAAGGACTTGCACTCTGGATTATTCGGTGGCGCAGTTGCCAATCCGGCCAATGTACTGACGCGCTTGGTCGCTCAACTGGTCGATGAAAACGGACACATCACGATTCCCGGTTTCTACGATGATGTACGCGAATTGACCGCAGCCGAACGCACGGCATTCAACAAAGCTCCGTTCTGTCTGGCGGCATATAAAAAATCGCTCGCAATCGGTGAGGTCGAGGGTGAAGCAGGATTCACCACCATCGAGCGCACGGGTATTCGTCCGTCACTGGATGTGAATGGCATCTGGGGCGGCTACATTGAAGAGGGGACAAAAACGGTCATCCCATCGAAAGCTTCTGCTAAAATTTCGATGCGATTGGTGCCCAATCAGGATTTCCACACCATCAGCAAGTTGTTCGAAAAGCACTTTATGGCTATCGCGCCCAAGAGCGTGAAGGTGGAGGTCAAGTCGCTTCACGGCGGAATGCCCTACGTTGCACCGATTGATATGCCCGCCTACAAGGCTGCTGAAAAGGCAATTCTTGCTACATTTGGCAAAGCACCGCTACCCTTCTATTCAGGTGGCTCAATCCCCATTATCAGTGGCTTTGAGTCGATTTTGGGCATCAAATCGCTCTTGATTGGTTTTGGACTTGCTGAAGATGCTATCCACTCGCCCAATGAGAGTTACGGCTTGGATCAATTCTACAAAGGCATTGAAACAATCCCCTACTTCTATAAATATTTTGCCGAAGAGGGCGAATAATATTCATCTAAAAAAATGAGAGGCGGGTGTGAAATCCCGCCTTTTTTATCTTCATTTCGCGATCTTTTATTATATTTGCAGCCTAAAAATTGAAAAATATATGTGCGGAATTGTGGGATATGTCGGTAAACGACAAGCGTACCCGATCCTTATAAAAGGGTTACATCGGTTGGAATACAGAGGATACGATAGCGCGGGTGTCGCGCTCGTGGGGAGTGAAGGGGCGTTAAATATATACAAATGTAGAGGGAAAGTTGAGAATTTGGAGCGATTTGTTGCGTCGCAAAATTCGGAAGGCACGATGGGCATTGCACACACGCGATGGGCAACACATGGCAAGCCGAACGATGTCAACGCACATCCACATTACTCTGAATCAGAGCATATTGCACTCGTACATAACGGCATTATTGAAAATTACCGTGCGCTGAAGGATGCGCTGATTGCTAAGGGATATACGTTTCGGAGCACGACGGATTCGGAGGTGCTGGTCAACCTGATTGAATATCTTCGAATAACAAACCATTGTTCGTTGCTTGAAGCAGTGCAACTATCTTTGAAACAAGTTGTTGGAGCTTACGCCATAGCGGTCATTGAGCGCGGAAATAGCGACGAGATGATTGCCGCACGCAAGAGCAGCCCGATGGTCATTGGGTTGGGCGAAGGTGAATTTTTTCTCGGCTCGGATGCCGCATCCATCATCGAATACACCCATAATTTCGTCTACGTGGACGATGGCGAGGTGGCAATTATCAACCGCAAAGCCCCGCTCAGAATTGTGACACTCGACAACAAAGAGTGCATAATAGAGATTAAACAGCTTGAAATGAGCATTTCGCAACTCGAAAAGGGTGGCTATTCTCATTTTATGCTTAAAGAGATTAACGAGCAACCAGAGACGATTGTGGCGTGCCTTCGCGGCAGGGTGAATGCCGATAATTACGAGATAAAGCTGTCGGGCGTGACCGATAATCGAGAAAAATTTCTCCACGCCAAGCGGATTATTATGGTGGCGTGTGGCACGTCGTGGCACGCCTCGCTGATTGGCGAACATCTTATTGAGGATATTTGTCGCATACCGGTGGAGGTGGAATACGCTTCGGAATTCCGCTATCGGAATCCAATCATCTATGAGGATGACATCGTGATTGCCATATCGCAATCGGGCGAAACGGCTGATACACTGGCTGCTGTGGAGTTGGCACGTAGTGCTGGAGCATTCGTCTTCAGTATATGCAATGTAGTCGGATCGTCCATTTCGCGGGTAGCCGATTCGGGAGCCTACATCCATGTGGGAGCTGAAATTGGTGTTGCCTCGACTAAGGCGTTCACTGGGCAGGTGTGTGTGATGGCTCTTTTGGCACTTGCCGTGGGCAGGGAGCGAGGCACGGTGAGCGATGACTATTATCGCGAAGTGGTGCGGGGACTGTTGTCGTTGCCCGAAGTATTGAGAGAAGTAATCAAGACGGACGAGCAAATGCGCGAGCTGTCCAGGGTTTTTTGCGATGCTCGCAACTTCATCTATCTCGGCAGGGGCTACAACTACCCCACAGCTCTTGAGGGGGCATTGAAACTCAAGGAGGTATCATATATTCATGCGGAGGGCTACCCTGCAGGGGAAATGAAACACGGTCCGATTGCGCTCATTGATAGCCAGATGCCGACCATTGTCATCGCCACGCCCGATGCTACGTATGCCAAGACGGTGAGCAATATCGAGGAGGTGAAGGCGCGTGGAGGCTGTATCATCGCGGTGGTTGCCAAGGGGGATACGCAAGTGCATCACTGTGTCGATTATTGCATCGAAGTGCCGGTTGTGAGTGCGTGTCTGATGCCCATTGTGGTCAGTGTGCCGTTGCAATTGTTGGCGTACCACATTGCACTCAGTAGGGGTTGCAACGTGGATCAGCCTCGCAATCTTGCCAAGTCGGTGACAGTGGAGTAAAATATAAAAAGGACAGTTGTTGTATAATTAAGGATAAATTTGTTAAATTTGTTCAAATTAATTGTGCAGATTTTCTGCTAACTTAAAATAGACCGGATGGAGAAACGTAGTATAAAAGCGCAGCTGGTTTCCGGGGTGTTTTACACGGCAATAGCCAAATATGCGGGAATTGTCATCTCGATTATCATCACTGGAGTGCTGTCGCGTCTGCTGACGCCCGAAGATTTTGGTACCATTGTGCCCATCATGGTGTTGGTAACATTTTTTACGATTTTGGGTGATATGGGTGTGGGACCTGCTGTACTTCAAAACAAGACACTCACTCCCAAAGATATTAACTCCATCTTCTCCATCATGGTGCTCATGGGGATGGTGATATCCATTGTGTTTTTTCTCAGCTCGTGGTCAATTGCCGATATGTACGACAATGATATTTTCGTCAACCTGTGTCAGTTGCTCACCATCTCGCTCTTCTTTTCATGTGCCAATATTGTCCCCAATGCGCTGTTGTACAAGGCTAAGATGTTCCGCTTCTTGGCTATGCGCTCCTTGTTTGTCCAATTTGTGGCTGGTGCAGTTGCCATTCTATCCGCCTATTTTGGTGCCGGATTATATGCGTTGGTGATTCAATCGCTCATGGCAAGTGTGCTGCTTTTTGCGGTGAGTTACAGAGCGAATCCGCTCAAGCTCTCCCTTTGGAAAATTGATTTTGCCCCCATGCGGAAGATTCTCGACTTCTCGTCTTATCAATTCCTTTTCAATATTCTGAACTATTTTTCGGTCAATCTCGATAAACTCCTGCTAAATAAATACATGGGGTCGACACAGTTGGGCTATTACGACAAATCGTATAAATTGATGCAGATGCCGTTGCAGAATATTCCCTATGTGATTACGCCGGTCATGCACCCGATTTTTGCGGATATGCAGACCGATGTGGCGCAAATGCACGTCATGTATGCCAAGGTTGTACGATTTCTCGCCTTTATCGGCTTTCCACTCTCGGTGTTCCTCTACTTCGCGGGACAAGAACTCATCTTCATCCTCTTCGGTATGCAGTGGGGAGCCTCCATCCCTGTTTTTAAGATTCTGGCTCTATCCGTAGGTTTTCAAATCGTATTATCTACCTCCGGCTCCATCTTTCAAGCCTCCAACTCTACGAAATTATTGTTGCTGTGCGGCATCCTTTCAACCTTGACTATCGTCACTGCCATTTTTGTTGGATTGTTGATGTTCAACACCATTGAAGCTCTTGCAATCTGCTTGTCGTGCGCCTTCGCCACCAATTTTATCGTCTGTTTTTTCATCATGTACCACTTCGTTTTCAAGGTGCATTTCCTTCGTTTTCTGAAACAATTAATCTCCCCGCTCGTCCTTGCCGCCCTCTCTGCCATGGTGTTGTATGTGGTGACGCTCGTCATGGCTGAGTCGGGACTCATCCTCTCCATCCTGACGAAAGGCTGTGTTGCCGGCGTGCTTTTCGTTTTTTACATTCAGTATACCAACGAATACAACCTGCTAAGCAAGGCACGTCAGTACCTCGCCAAATTCCGCGGTCAATTGTAGAGGGATTATTTTAGGAGTTTACCCGAAGAAATTTTATCCAAAACGCTTCAATCCAACCATTTGAGGTGTATGTCCATCGACCACCCTTGTCCTCGATTTTGATGTTAAATGGTTGGTTGACCTGCTTTTTTGCCATCTGTGCGTAATACCGTTTTCGGCGAAAACGTCCTGCGAAATAGGCGAAAAAAGAGTAAATCGAGAGCGGACGCATGGGACAAAAATGGTTGGTATCCATACTGCTGGCTTTGCGGTTAACCTGCTCCATCATATTTTTAGGAATCAGATAAAATCGACCAAAAGTAGTGCTGCTGCCAAAATATTTGTATGGAATTTGCAATCCCAATTCAATAATTGGAAATGTGCCAAATATCTCAAACTGATTGCCATAGATGTTGAATGCAGAGACGAAAGGTGAGGAAAAATAGGCAGTGTTAACCATTCTCATGATTCTCATCCAGCACCTTTCGTCCTTCTGTGCCAAACAATAATGTGCTTTTATATCGTTGTATTCATCCCTTAATGCCTGCTCGAAACGTTCGAAATAGGGCTCGTCGGCTTGGATAAATTGTCGTGCTTTGCGGAGATAGTCTGCAAAAAGTTCTTCAGTCGTAGTGTAGGTGGGCAGTGTGTAGAGTTCCGTGCCAAAAGCTCCACCAAAGCCCAATTTATAGCACTGCGTATGTTGTAATAAATTGGTTATGATGGCATTTTCTGTGGGTGCTAACCCCTCTACAACAGAATAGAACCATGCTGTTTGTGTCTGTTTATCGGTTTCGTATACAGTCAGTGGCGTAGAGAATACTTTGGACATCTTCTGTGCAATGGTGTAATCCAGCGAGGTTTCTCCCTTGTAAACGGATATTCTTAAATTTACATTCGTGTAATATTCTTTCACTAAGGCGGTTACAAGTCTGCTGTCGAAGCCTCCCGTAATGTTTGAAGCTATTTTTTGTTCTTTTAGTTGCGGATGTCTGATGGCGGTTCGCAGGGTGTCGAGTGTCTGTTGCGTTATCCGAGACAGTGATGGCTCCTGAATATTACGGATAGTAAACTTAAAATCGCAGACCGTAATGACTCCTGATGAACATTCAATCTTCAAATATTCGAATCCACGGAGCTTGAGAAGACCGCTGTTCATCGTGGAGTTTCCCAACCACGCGGGGTACATACAGTGGCGCATGGCGGCGTATTCAAAACCCTTGTATAGATCAACTGGCGAGGGGGCTTGCTCGTTGGAAACATCGTAGGAGGAGCTGATTACTTTAGCTGCCGCGGAGTAATAGATGCTTCGAACCTGCAGAAAATCGGAGAATATATATAAAACGTTCTTCTTATGGATAATGGCAATGTATTGCCCAAGTAAATTCTTCTTAATTTCGGGGATTATTTTCTCTGTGAATCCATGCAGTAAATCGGTGAGATAGCTCTTCGTCTCCACCTTCATGTGAAACGCATATCCCAAGATTGTAATGCTGCCCTCCTCGGTTTTCACGTGCGTTATGGTCTCTTGATTATAGAAAACACGCAGATATGCTGCGATATCCAATTTGTCATTGTACAACGCCTGAAATCGGGGTGATGAGAGGTCACCACCTGCGTATTTGTAGATGAAGTCTGCCATCAGTCGTCTCTAAAAATTGGATTGAATGTAATCCATCAATGTGAACTCTTTTCGTGTTGTTGGCTTATCAAGAGGCGTAATTTCAGTGCGAATAATCAATGGACGGTGTTCAAAAACTAATTTTTCGAGAAAGTCGTCGATTTCGTAGCGATTCTCATTCATCGGAGACAAAGCAATGTTGTGGTCGGTGTTGTTAAACGAATAGAATGCGTGTGGTATTTTGCTCTTTGAGAGTTGGTTAGATATGTGTGCCGACCCAAAGAATCCAGCTCCCATTTCACGAATTACGTCGTATGGCACATTGCAATCGGCATCACCATGGAACAGCAGCATGGGAGCTGGTTGATGTGCCGTGCCCCACTTAAGTTCGTCACCCATGGCAAAAATTGCACCTGCAAAGGAGATTACCCCCGCATAATTGAACTCTGCGGGCAGTTTGCGTGCTAGTTGCGTCCGGCGACAAAGGTCATATTCGCCATGCAGTACCGTGATGGCTCCGGCACTCGAACCGCAGGTGATGATTCGGGTCGCATCAATATTCCACGCAGCAGCATTTGCAAGTAGGCAATTGGTGGCATCGTATAAGTCCTCTTCCGCCATAGCCAGAGTTGCAAACCATGTCTTGGCAAAATCGGCGGGGTCGAATGTGCCTGAGACAGCAATTTCTCTGAGTCCCAGACGGTAATCTATGGAGACCACCGTGAAGCCACAGTTGACCATATATTCGAAGAATGGCAGGTAGCGTGCATCGTCGCGTGAGCCGGAGACAAAACCGCCACCGAAGACAAATAGCAGACACGGAGCAGGTTCAATCGCCTCACTATGTGCGCGATAGCAATCCATATAAAGCGAATCGGAACCTTGAACCGAGTAGAGCACTGTGCTCTTTTTAATCTCTTGTGCCGATGCTGTACAGAGTGCCAGCAACGCAAAAATAACCAATAATTTTTTCATATTATATCATCTCTTCGTAGGCGAATCGCACGGCTCGATTCACTATTTCTATAAAATGGTGCGTCCGACGGAACTCCGTCAACGTTCTGTCTAATAAATCATCGGAGAGCAAAAAATCTTCCGTGATGCCCTTCGTGAGATATAAATCTTTCTGTTTGAGCAATTCGTCGAATTCGCTGCCCGCAGGAAATCCCTTGGGTGTGCGTTTTAGTTTGTTGTCTTCATTCAGTGTGAATTCCTCGGCTTCACAAATTGCTGTTGCAATCTCTGCGCCGTTATCTAAAATTTCGTCACGCACGCTGCGTAACAAAGGCGGTTCGGGGCAGTATAAACCTGCCGAAAGTAGGTGGTTGTCTGTGAGTCCGTCACTGCCGGGCTCGATATGGAAATAATAACCCGCATAGCCCGATTTCTTGCCTCGTGGCGCGATGTACGCCCCTATATGGTTTTTATAGGGCGTTTTGTCGGCACTGAAACGGGTGTCTCGGTAGATGCGGTAGGTACAATCTTTAAAAGACAATCCCCTTACTGAAGAGTCGAACGAGGCGATTCCCTCGACCAACTCCTCAGTAAAGGCATTGAATTTTGTCTGCACAAGTTTCCACTCAGTGTGATGTGCATCGAACCACTCCCGCTCGTTGTGAGCGTGTAACTCGCGGAGGAATTCGATGATTTCTTTCATTGCTCTACTACCAAGCGAAGAGCGGATAGTCAGCCATCATGGCATTCACATCCTTGCGAACGGCTGCAATGTTAGCTTCGTCCTCCGGATTTTGCAGTACGCGATCGATGAGCGAAACAATGTATTCCATCTTGTCCTCCTTCACACCACGCGTGGTGATGGCGGGGGTACCGAAGCGCAAACCCGAAGTCTGGAAGGGTGAACGGCTGTCGAATGGAACCATGTTTTTATTGGTCGTGATAGCTGCTGCCACAAGGCACTTCTCGGCTAACTTACCTGTCAAGTCGGGGAACTTCGAACGTAAATCGACTAACATCAAGTGGTTGTCTGTGCCACCGGATACAATGTTGTAACCGAGTTTCACAAATGCAGCTGCCATTGCTTTTGCATTCTTCTGCACCTGTTTTTGGTACTCTTTGTAGCTGGGGTCGAGAGCCTCGCCGAAAGCCACAGCTTTGGCTGCAATGACGTGCTCCAGTGGACCTCCTTGAATACCGGGGAATACGGCAGAGTTGAGAATCTGTGACATTTTCTTTACGACACCCTTTGGAGTAGTCAAACCCCATGGATTCTCGAAGTCCTTGCCCATCAAGATAATACCACCACGTGGACCGCGCAGGGTCTTGTGTGTGGTCGAAGTTACGATATGTGCATACTGCAACGGGTTGTTCAACAGACCGGCTGCAATCAGACCAGCAGTGTGAGCCATATCGACCAACAACAGTGCACCTACCTTGTCGGCAATTTCGCGCATACGTTTGTAGTCCCACTCACGCGAATATGCCGAAGCACCGCCCACGATGAGTTTTGGTTTGCACTCCAGAGCCTTCTGCTCCATCTTGTCGTAGTTAATCATTCCCGTAGCTTCATCGAGCTGATAGCCTACGGCATTGAAATATTTACCCGACATATTTACCGGCGATCCATGCGAAAGGTGACCACCATGCGATAGGTCGAGACCCATGAAGGTGTCGCCCGGTTTCAGCACAGCAAAGAATACCGCCATGTTAGCTTGAGCACCTGAGTGGGGCTGTACGTTGGCATATTCAGCACCGAAAAGCTTACAAAGCCGCTCGATGGCTACATTCTCCACCTTGTCAACTACCTCACAGCCACCGTAATAACGTGCTGCGGGGTAACCCTCGGCATATTTGTTTGTGAGCACTGAGCCCATTGCCTCCATCACCTGCTCGCTGACGAAGTTCTCCGAGGCGATCAGCTCGATGCCGTGCATCTGACGCTGGCGTTCCTCAGCAATAAAATCGAAGATTTGTGAATCTCTTTTCATATAAAGTGTAAGTAAATTTGGTTGCGTGGTGTAAAGATAGTAATATTTGTCGAAATTTAGCATCCAAAAATGTGTTTCCGGAAAATTTTCGTAACTTTGACACACATTTTACGAGAAATAATATTCCAAAACAGAAATAAGCAACTCTTAAATTTGACAGAATTATGAAATTACTCGAAGGTAAAGTCGCCGTAATTACGGGCGCGGCACGCGGTATTGGTAAGGCGATTGCTATCCGATTTGCACAAGAGGGTGCCAATGTGGCATTCACCGATCTTACGATTGATGAGAACGGCAAGGCTACCGAAGCTGAAATTGCATCCTATGGGGTGAAGGCGAAGGCATACGCCTCGAACGCAGCAAATTTTGACGAAACACACAAAGTAATCGACGAGATTGTGAAAGATTTCGGACGCATTGACATCCTTGTAAATAATGCAGGTATCACCAAAGATGGTCTGATGATGCGCATGACAGAGGGGCAATGGGACGCTGTGCTGACCGTGAACCTCAAGTCGGCATTCAATTTCATTCATGCCGTGACTCCCGTAATGGCGCGCCAACGTGTGGGCTCGATTATTAATATGTCGTCGGTCGTAGGTGTGAGCGGTAATGCAGGTCAGTGCAACTACTCGGCATCGAAGGCAGGCATGATTGGTCTTGCGAAGTCAATTGCCAAGGAGATGGGACCTCGCGGTATCCGTGCCAACGCCATTGCTCCGGGATTCATCATCACCGACATGACGGCTGCTCTCTCCGATGAGATTAAAGAGGGTTGGTACAAGCAGATTCCGCTGCGTCGCGGTGGTACGCCCGAAGATGTTTCGAACGTGGCGTTGTTCCTCGCTTCGGATCTTTCGTCTTACGTCAGCGGTCAGGTAATCCACTGTTGCGGTGCGATGAATTGCTAAACCAAGCAACTGCAATGCAGAACCTCCACTCAATATTTTTTTGAGTGGAGGTCTTTTTTTGCAGAGTGTAGCACTTTGCATCTTTTTTGCTATATTTGCCGTATGAAACGAATTCTAACAGCCCTTGCTATTTGCGCCGTCGTTTTCGGTGCTCAAGCACAAGAGGGTATGCTCATCAACCCCGATGCCAAGAGTTTGGGCATGGGCGGGGTGGTTATGACTACCCTTTCGTCGTCGCACGATATCTACACCAATGCCGCAGCGTCGATTTTTGCACGCAAGCAACTTCAACTCTCAGGAAGCTACTATTCGCAATCGGACTACAATTACTACGTGGCATCGGGATACTATAATATAGATGGCAGCAACCTTATTCAGGCGGGTTGGCGACAGTTTCGTCGCGAAGCCAAGAACAACGAGATGACCGTTGATGTGGGTTATTCGCGTCGGGTGAACGATCGGTGGGCTATAGGTTTGGTGGCGCGCTACTTGCATCTGCGTAATCATGAGCAGAAGGCGGACGCATTGTCGGTAGATTTGAGTGCGATGTATGTGTTGCCATTCGAAAATTGGGAGCATTACACCACCCTGCGTGCGGGTGCTAAGTTGGGTAATTTGGGCGGTTATCTGAATAATTCGAAGTATAAACTACCGATGGATTTGACGGCAGGCGTGGCGTTGGATAGTTTTATCTCCGATGCGCATCAAATTACCCTTGGCGTGGATGCAGGTTACTACTTCAACCCCAGTAAGATGCGTGGCTTTCAAGCTTCGGTGGGCGCGGAGTATAATTTGATGCAATTGGTGCAGGTTCGCGCCGGTTATCATGTGGGAGAGAATCAGCGGTTCTACCCCAACTATGCCTCGGTGGGTGCAGGCGTGCGGTTCATGCACTTGCGACTCGATTTCGCCTATTTATTTGCCAAGAAAAGCACCTATCTGCACAATACATATAGCCTCAGCTTTGGATTTGATTTCTAATGTGTTGCATAATTCCTTTGCAGCCATCCTCTAACAAATTGAGCACCCGTTCGAACCCTTCGTGCCCCTCGTAATAGGGGTCGGGAATATGGGTGCAATTGGGGGTGTGGCAGAACTCTGCCATACGAAAAATCTTCTGTGCAGATGCGCGTGAAGGTGCCATCCGATGAACATATTCGTAATTTGTATCATCCATCACGACAATCATATCGAAATCTTCAAAATCTTCTGTGTGAATTTGTCGTGCAAGGTGTTGCATTTTGTAACCACGCAGTGTTGCGGCACGGCGCATTCGCTCATCGGAGGGCTGTCCTGTATGCCCACCGTAAGTACCTGCTGAATCCATTTCGATAACTGTATCCATCGCACTTGTTTTAACCATGTTACGCATGATACTTTCGGCAGCAGGTGAGCGGCAAATATTGCCTAAACAGACAAATAAAATTTTGATTTTCATGACGGCAAAGGTAGTGAAAATTTGGAATGTAATTTGCATACATCCTCTACATGAGACAGAAATTATCAGATTTAATTGGACGCTACAATTACATGGATTGGGGTGTGCTGTACTTGCGTATGATGTTGGGTATGAGTATGATGCTGCATAACATCGGCAAAATGCAGAATTACAACGAAATAATAGATTCGTATCCATCATTACTTCATCTTGGTGGCGCCGTCACTTTTGTGGTTATCGCGGTGGTCGAAGTCGTGTTGAGTGTCGCGCTGATGCTGGGCTTATGGGTGCGCTTTGCGGCTGCCATCATGACCCTTGGAATGGTATGGATTGCCTTTTCGCTTGGTTTTCCCTCGGGCGAATCGGCTCTGATTTTTGCTGCAGTTTATGTTTTTTTGGTCATTGGAGGCGGTGGTATCTATTCGTTCGATGCGGTGAGTTCCCCCTATGCGGACAAGAAAGGATACAAATAGAACACTCTTTCTAAGCTCATTTTCAGTGGTCTTGAGCAAAAAAAATCTATCTTTGTAATCGTTATTATACAATGATATTTTTAAAAGGCAGAACAACATGAAAATGAGATTATTGACGCTCGGTTTAGCGTTTACGCTTTGTACCTTAACGGCTGTAGCACAACAGTTGCCGCGCAAGGTATCGGATGTGGAGGTGTTGGATTTGAATGAAAAGGCGGTTAAATTGCCTCATTTCGGCGAACAACACCTCATGATTTTTTATGTCGATCCCGATCGGCATAAACAAAATAATGATTTTACGGTTGAGCTGGAAAAAAATCACCGTGCTGACAGTAAAAACATCTACGGATTTGGTATCATGAACCTCAAAGATGCCCCCATGATTCCGAATGGTATGGCTCGCAGCATGGCTCGTAAGCACACCGAAAAGAATGGTGCTTTGGTGCTGGCTGATCAAAACCGTGCATTATCAACAGCTTGGGGATTAGGCGATTGCAACAATCAATTTGTGCTATTATTTGTTACTAAAGAAGGTGAATTGGTTTATATGCACAAGGGCGTTTTGTCCCCTGCTGACATTCAGGCTTTTTACCGAGTTCTCGCCAAATATAAATAGCAATCAAGAGATATTACGACGACGATGAGCTGTAATCCCAACAGAGAGCAGCGGAAAACCGTTGTGAAGAGTCGCAGCAGAATCACTACTCTGCTGACGATTTATTTTTTCACTACGCTTATTATTCCAAACTGCATCTTGGCAAACACCGAACACTACTCTTTGTGGTCGGTCGAGGTGCTCATCCTGCTACCGTTGGGTTTTTACATGATGTGGAGTGTGGCACTGCGTCGTTCGGGTGTGATGATTTGGCTCGGTTTCCCCTTCCTTTTCTTCGGCGCATTTCAAATTGTGCTGCTCTATCTGTTTGGTAATTCGATTATTGCCACAGATATGTTCACCAATCTGCTGACCACCACCCCCGGTGAGGCGGGCGAATTGCTGAGCAATATCTATCCCTCTGTCATACTGGTTATCGTCATCTACTTGCCTCTTTTGTGGTTCGCCTCGCACGAGATTGGGCGCAAGCGTTACATATCGCGCACGGCGCGTGTCACCATCGGGTTGCTGGGTGCCATCCTCATGTCGCTCGGATTGTTACTGCTCTACCCTGCCTACCGAGTGAGTGAGGAGCGGCACGTGCTGCGAGATGAGATTTTTCCGCTCAACGTCCTCTATAATATCAAAGTATGTGCACATGAATTTCGCCTAATGCAGAAATTCGAGCACACTTCAGCAGGTTTCACCTACAATGCACATCGCACAGCAACGACCTCTAAACGCGAAATTTATGTCTATGTGATTGGTGAAGCATCGCGAGCTATGAACTGGCAACTCTATGGTTATCCCCGTCCAACAAATCCTGAATTGTCGCAAACAGACAATGTGATTGTCTTCCGCGATATGCTCACACAGAGTAATACCACGCACAAAAGTGTGCCGTTGCTGCTTTCGTCAGTCTCAACGGACGAACATCTCGAACTCTACAAGCGCAAGGGATTGCCGGCACTGTTCAACGAAGTGGGCTTCGAAACGTGGTTCATTTCGAACCAACCGAAACAACGGGCAATGATTGACAAATTGGCGGGCGATGCCAACCACATGATTTATATCAAATCGTCGCATCACGACATGGAATTGCTCGACGAGATGCGGCGCGCGGTAGAGAGCAGCAAAGCGCAAAAAATCCTCTTTATACTCCATAGCTACGGGTCGCATTTCAGTTATCATCAGCGTTATCCACGCGAATTTGCGCGTTTTACGCCTGATAACGATGTCACCATTGCGGTGCAATACAAGGAGATGATTCAGAATGCGTATGATAATTCGATTCTCTACACCGACCATTTTCTGGGTCAAACGATTCATTACCTCCATCAACTTCGGAATACAGATGCAGCACTACTCTACTGTTCTGATCACGGCGAGGATTTGATTGACGATAATCGCCGAAGGTTCCTGCACGCATCGCCCACAACGACTGCCTATCAGCTTTATGTAGCGAGTCTTGCGTGGTTTTCGGATGGTTATTGCCAAGATTTTCCGGCAAAAGTGGCTGCCGTACGCCGCAATGCCGCAGCTCCGGTGACGAGCCATGCACTGTTTCATACCATGGCAGATATCGCCTCTATCGAGGGACGGCACATTGATAAATCCGCATCGTTTGTAAGTGAACTGTTTGATGCCGCGGCACCTCGTCGCTACCTCAACGATCACAACGAGGCGGTGCCTTTCTTGCGCACAGGCTTGCGAGCGACAGATATTGAGGTGTTGCAAAGGCACGGTGTGCAGATTTAAAATATAAAAAAAAAGCTGCTCAATTAAGAGCAGCTTTTTTTAGGCATTTGTTCTGTTGAGATTATTTCGCAGCGTCAACCGAAGCTTTGCGGAAATCCTTCATCAACTTTGCAACTTCCAATGCAGCTTTGCGAGCACGCGTACCAGCAGCTTTGTTGCCCTTCTCTACCTGAGCTTCAGCGTTCTCACTGAACACCTCATACTGAGCTTTGATTTGTTTTACTAACTCTTTCATAACGTGTCTTAAATTAATTTTTGGATGTGTTATTTCTGCAAAGATATAAAAATTATTAATTTTCCAATTATTTACATCCAAAAATTACTCTTTTTTACACAAATAAGTCGATTGTGCTGCGTAAAATGCCGAAATGACACGTTTTACAGTGCGAAAAGTATGAAAATTTGTGCGGTTAACACGCGTAAAAACATCACCACAGGATAGACCGTCGAGTAGCCCACTGCAGGCATATCGTTGCCTGCCGTAGCGTTGGCGTAAGCCAATGCCGGAGGATCCGTCATGCCACCGGCAATCAAACCCATCAATGTATAGTAGTTCATCTTGAGCCATAAGCGCGCTACGAAAGCCACAATCAAAATCGGAATCACGGTAATCAGTGCGCCATAGCCAATCCATTGGTAACCACCGTTCACAATAGCATCAATGAATCCGTTGCCAGCACCGATGCCCACTGCAGCAAGGAATAGAGCGATACCTATCTCACGTAACATGAGGTTAGCACTTTGTGTGGTATAGGTAATCAAGTGGAAGTTGGCTCCAAAGCGACCAATCAAGATGGCCACAATCAGGGGTCCGCCTGCCAAGCCCAATTTCACGGGCTGAGGAACATTGAGCAACGGAATCGAGCCCAGCAACACACCCAAAGCGATGCCGATAAAAATGGTGACAAGATTTGGTTCGTTGAGTTTCTTCATGGAGTTGCCCAGCACCTTGGCAACCTGCTCCACCGACTTTTCGGGACCTACAACCATCACGCGGTCTCCAAGTTGCAAACTCAGACCCTGATAAGGAATCAAATCGACACCGGCGCGGTTGACACGAGTAATGTTGATGCCATATTTCGTACGCAGATGCAAGTCGGAGAATTTTTTGCCATTGATGTCGGATTTCGTAATTAAAATACGACGCGAGACAAGCTCTGCATTGGGGGTATTGTTGCCCCACGCCACATCGTCCATCTCAACCTCTTGACCGTAGAAGGCAATAATTGCCGGAATATCTTCGGCTTCAGCAATCACCCACAGGCGGTCGCCAAGGTGTATATCGCTGTCGGCATCTGCCATGACAATGGTTCCGTCGGCGTGCATGATGCGCGAAATGACAAATTGACGGTTGACCAAATCACGCATATAAGCTATGGTGCGCCCCTCGAGCAGTGTGTTAGAGAAGATGATGGAGACCTTGGTGGCAAGTTGATGTTCTTTCGAAAGAGCAGCCAAATCCTCATCTTCTTTCGCAAATTTCACACGCAACGCATAGCGAACAAAAATCATCGAGAAGATGATACCTACCACACCCAACGGGTAGGCAACGGCATAACCCAATGCAATAGTGGGATCGGTGATGCCTGATGTGTCGGTGTACGCCTGTTGCGCAGCACCCAGACCGGGCGTGTTGGTCACGGCACCCGACAAGACACCCACCATAGTGGGAATCGGTGTACCAGTCACTACGTGAATCACATAGGCGACAACCACACCCAATAGCACGATGGCAGTGGCGCAGCCGACTAATTGCAGACCTCCTTTTTTGAAGGACGAGAAAAATCCGGGTCCCACTTGCAGACCAATTGAGAAGACGAAGAGGATGAGACCAAACTCTTGCACGAAATGCAAAATGGAACCGTCAACCTTCATTCCGAAGTGACTCAACGCGATGCCGACGAAAAGAATCCATGTGATGCCGAGTGAAACGCCACCAATTTTAATCTTTCCAAGCAGAATGCCGCAGGTAATAACCAAAGCAATGGTAATCACCGCATGTGCGATACTGTTACCGAAAATCAAAGAATCTAACCACTCCATAGGAAGCAACTTTTGTAATATTTATATTATTTTTCAGAAGAGCAACAAAAGTAGTACTTATAGTATGATTAAAAAAATTTAATAGAAATATTTTTCTATCAAGGGCAGTAAGAGCGCAGTGACGATGCCCATAAGTGCCATAGCCAGACCCGATAACGCCCCTTCGACGGCACCCAACTCTATCGCACGTGCCGTGCCGATGCCGTGAGCTGCCGAGCCCAGTGCAAAACCACACGCCATACGATCGCGAATGCCGCTATGGCGCAAAATCCACTCGCCAAAAATACTACCAAAAATTCCTACACAGAAGACTACAACGGAGGTCACGGAGACAATACCGCCCAGCGGTTCGGAGACCGAAATAGCAATGGGAACGGTGACCGACTTGGGAGCTATGGAGGTGAGAATCTGACGTTCAGCACCCAATGAGCGAGCAATGTAGACCACACTCAGCACACCTAATACACACCCCACAACCGTCGAGACAAGGATGGGTAACAGCCGTCCCCGCATCTGCTCCAACTGCTCGTACATTAGGTAGCCCAGAGAGACGACCGAAAGTCCCAGTCCGAAATTCAAAATGCCGGTAGCTTGCTGATATTTAGCATATTCCACGCCACACATATTGAGTACACCAATCATGGCAAGAAAAGTCAATAACACGGGATGTAGCAAAATCAGATGAGTGCGACGATGAAGTGCAACCCCCAAGCAGTAGAAACCCACGGTGGCGGTCAGCAAAAACAAATCGCTATGGAGAATTGATTGTATCATCGACGGCGGTTGAATGATTGAAAAGTCCAACCCACACTCACCAGTACAAGGATGGTGCTCACGATGCCTGAGATGACGATTGCCCAGAGGTTATTCATGATGGTTTGGTAGGAGACCATGAGTCCCACACCGAACGGCACAAAGAACAGTGCCATGGTGCCCAATAGGAACTGAGCGGCGGGACGTACAACGTCGGGCTTCACCCAGCGAAAGCATAGAGCAGCAAAAAGGAGTATCATCCCCACGATATTGCCTGAGATGTAACCCCCGATGCAGTAACTCACGGCATTGCCGATGACCCAAAAGAGCAATATGTAGAAAAGTCCTATCATTTTGTTATCTCTAACGGTTCGCAAAGATAGTAAAATGTCTTATCTTTGCCATCACGCTTACAACTTTAAAAAAATACAATTATGAAGCAATACGCAATTATTTCCACCGAAAAAGGTGAGATGAAGGTTGAACTTTACACTGAAGAGACCCCCGGAACAGTGGCGAATTTCGTTAAATTATCGAATGAAAAATTCTATGATGGACTGACTTTTCACCGTGTAATTCCTAAGTTTGTGATTCAAGGCGGCTGTCCGAAGGGCAATGGCACGGGTGGACCCGGTTACCGCATCAAATGTGAGACCTCTGCACCGCGTCAGTACCATGATCGGGGTGTGCTTTCGATGGCTCATGCCGGCAAGGACACGGGCGGATCGCAGTTTTTCATCTGTCTCAGTCGCGAGCAGACCCAACACCTCGATGGTGTGCACACGTGCTTCGGCAAGGTGGTCGAGGGATTGGATGTGATTGATACGATTCGTCCCGACGACAAAATTCTCACCATCCGCATCGTCGAACAGTAAAAACTCTATTGTAGAGCCAACGGGAGAGGAGACGGGAGGCTCTTCCGGTGCACCACTGGTAGTCTATTTGCCTCACGATGCCGGTGCACGAATCAGTACTATTCGTATGCTCTATCCGTATAGTCGGAAGCCCTTTGTCGGAAGCGGTATACGCCCCGACATAGAGATCAAGCCAACGATAGACGATTATTTCAACGGCACCGATCCTGTAATAGAAAAAGCCCTCGAGGTGCTTCATAATCATGACGTAGGGGGAAGATAATAATCCTCTGTTAAGGATATAAAAAAACACACACTACCTTTAAAAGTAGTGTGTGTTTGTGTTATAATCTTGTAAATGCTTGATTATAAACACGCATTGTGGAGCTGGCGGGAGTCGAACCCGCGTCCAAACAAGGAATCTAAAAGCTTTCTACACGTTTATCCACCATTTAATCCTTCTCTTCATGCACGGCAGGCGGCAGCCAAACACAAAGCCCAGTCTCTAAATTTCGCCCACCGACCGAGACACTCCGGCAGACTATTCCTAAATTGATGATATCCCGTATGAACAGCCATTAAAGGACGGAACAACCATTCGGGATACTCGTCACACAACCACCTGGGGCTGCGCGATAAAGCTAATTTTCATTGAAAATTAGGCAGCGAGTGCGTAGCTATTATTGCCATTTGAAACTTGAGCATCGGGATTTACGAGCCGGCACACAACGCTCGACGTGCTTACAATCAAACTCTGCCTGCTGTCAAAACCGGTCAGCCCCAAAGTTGTCATGAAAAGACGTTGCAAAGATAGTGCATTTTTCGAAGAATAAGCTGTGCACACTCTATTTTTTCGTGCAACACAACCTCTCAATTCAAAAATTAACGTTTGAGTAGCTTTCCCAATTTCTGTAGCAACAGCTCCCCTTCCACCGGTTTGGTCAGAAAATCGTCGAAACCTTCTGTGAGTGCTCGCTGATAATCGCTATCACTAAAAAAGGAGGTAATTGCTATAATAGGGAGTGTGCTATTCTCGGCACGAATCAACCGCAGAGCCTCTACGCCGTTCAGCTTGGGCATGATAAGAGCCATGAGGATTAAATCGGGTTTGATTTGATGATACAGTTCCACTGCCTCTTGTCCCGTGCAGGCGCGATGCACTTCGTAGCAGTTGCCCAAAATTGAGGCTATCTGCGTGAAGTGACTATCCGTATATTCAGCAATCAGAATAACTGGACGTTTGATGGTTGGATCCAGCTGTTTGGAGTCAGCTTTGGCAATGCACGGTATCTGTTTTTCAGGAATTAGAGTGTAGGGAATGGTGAACCAGAAGCAAGATCCCTTCCCCTCTTGTGAGTTGACTCCAATCTCTCCGCCCAGTTGTTCGACGATGCTTTTGCAGATGGCGAGTCCCAGCCCCGTGCCTTGGGCAAACGTGTTGAGCTTGACAAAGCGACCAAAGACTTGTGCTAATTCATTTTCGGGGATGCCGGAGCCTGTATCCTCCACGCAAAACATCAACATTTCATCGTCGCCACGTTGGTAGCTCAACGTAATGTGACCTTCCCGTGTGAATTTTAACGCATTGTTCAATAAATTAGTGAGCACTTGCATCAGTCGATTCTTGTCGTTGAGCAATATACATTGGGGCACATGGTTTCCGAAGCGAAGTTCGATGGGGCGACACCCCACTTTGATGCTCTGCGAGCAGATAATTTCTTGGCACATTTGGTTGACATCGAATTCCGAATTTTGAAAATCAAGTGTGCCCGCTTCAATTTTCGACAAATCGAGAATATCAGAGATTAGTTTGATGAGCAAATCGCTATTATCCTTCACGATTTTCATGAATTCGCGTCGTTCTTGCAAATCCTCAGATTCAGTCAGTAAATCTGAGAAACCCACAATGGCATTGAGCGGCGTACGAATTTCGTGGCTCATATTTGCTAAGAATGCCGACTTCAGCCGATCGCTCTCCTCGGCTTTGTTCTTGGCGTTGATTAAATTCTGCTCGGTCTGTTTCAGCTCTGTTATGTCATAGTTGACACTCGCCAATTCTATTTTTGTAGAATCATCGTCCGTTGTGTTGCGAATGAAATTGGTGCGTGTCCAGTGCTCCTCATTGTTGACATGGATGCGTAAATCGAGGGTCTGGCTCTCTATTTCACCCGCTTTAATACGCCGCAAAGCATCCATAATTTGTAAACGACCGACATCGTCAACGTGCGAATAGATTCCAACAACTTGACTCATAGGAGTATCCTTCTGCTCGCCCAAATTGATGTACCATTGTGGCATGGCGTAGCCCTCCATGGTATTCATATCGAAACGGCAGTAGCCCACTTGCCCAAAACGGCTGACCAGCAAGAAAGATTTTTCGAATTCGGCAATGCGGGTGTGGGCACGGTTAATCTCTGTGTTGTCGATGTTGATTAACATAAAATTGATTAACTCGCCCTTGGTGTTGTAGAGCATACAGACCGTGGTGTAAATCTCCACAGAGCCTTTTTTGACGGACTCGTAGCCGGTATGCTTTGCAAACTGGTAGTCGAATTTGAAGGAGAATTCTTCGTGACGACGCACACGTTCGATAATTTCGGGTGACGTAACCGTGTGGGTAAAGAAATTAAATTCGCTAATTGTCTTCTTGTCGTAGACACCGAAAATATCCATATCCTTGTTGTTGACATCCACCATTTGACCGTCCTTGTCGTAGAGTTCGATGCCGACCGGAATATTATTGTAGATGTTACGCAGCAATTTTTCGCTGCGATTCAGAGCTTCGTGTGTAGCGTGCATCTCCGAGGTGTCGGTCAAAAGACAGATAATCTCATCAGGGCATGTTGAATACATGACCGTATGGAGGTATTTGTTGACAATTTGTAGATAGCTGTCCTTTTCGACGTAATGCCCCGCGCGGAGCGTTTGCGCCATAATGGATAAAGGTTCTGAGACATCCATTCCCAGCTCTTTAGCCGTTTTACCTATATATTCCGACTGAGTTTTACCCAGAATTGTGTCAGCAGCATAGTTGGTATCAATCACCTGATAATTGGTCGGAGTACCCGTCTGGTCGCAAAGCATCTTAAGCCGGATGTATCCTAATGGCATATAGCGATAGAGATTTTGCAGGTAGTCGCGTTCGTCCTGCGCCTCTTGCTCAGAATGTTGTAGCTCAAGATAGATATTGACAATGCGAATCAAAGAGGCGAACCACTGATAGTTCTCATCCGTCCAATTTCGCTCTTTGTTCACGATGTCGATACCCGCATATCCCCATATTTTATTACGCGAGGTGAGAGGCACAATCAAGGTTGATTTTATCTGTTGGCTGCTGAGAATTTTTTGCTCATTAATCGCCTCCGGAGGCAAATTATCCAAATCAGAGAGGATGACGGGAAGTCCTTGCATGAGGTGGTCGATGAACCAAGGTGTGCGATCCATCGACAACGTATCTATTTGAGCGCGCACCGATTTCACCCCGTTGTTCATCACCTCGTAGAGGCATGAATGCAGGCGATTATTCGTGTCAAATGCGACTATGTAAGCTCGACTACCCTGAAACATCGTCAGAATATCGGAGAGCACCTTGTTGATAGTTTCATCCAAGGTGTTGGTGTGCACAAACGAGAGTAAGGTGTGTGAAACAGATTGAAGTTGATAGAGTAGACTATCCGCCCGTTTGAGTGAGGCAACCTCCGAGTCGTATTCGCCTGCCGGGGTCACCTGCTGAGCGTAACCCATGATGATGCCCCCCTCTATGGTGGTCTCACGCTTGAGTACTTTCCAGCGAAAAAATGTCTCCTTATCCCCTCCGATTAGCGAAAAGGTGCGCTCGCGGACGAAACAATTGATGTAGGTTGTTAACTCCTCTTGGAGCGATTTTCGAAACTGACTACCCGCTAATTGGATAAAACGGTCAATGGTAATCTCGTTGTCGGTGAGATTAATTGATTTTTTTAGCAAGTCAGATAGGATGAAAATATTGCGTTTGGTATCAATTTTCCACCACCCAATTTTTGCATCAACCAATATCTCCTGTAACAACTCTTTGTTTTCCATTGTTCCGCTGATTCGTTATTTTGATGAGACAAAATAACAACAACACATTTTAACAAAAATACGACAATTTGTCCGAAAATGCAAATATAATGACAGTAATTTATTGCACACGCCTCTTTTCCAACTATCAATTTTCTTTTTTGACTATTATGTTATTTCGCGAACAACTAAATACATCCAATTTTCTTTGAAAAATCTTCTCCACAGTGCAATTTTGTATGACATTTTTCACTATCTTTGGAAACTATTTTGCAAGTTGCCATGAGTGAAAATTATGTAGTCCGATTACGAGACGCTGCCATCTACCACGCCGATAATTCAGTCGGTGCCACATCATCTGCCAAGCTCGCCGCCAGTGACGAGATGGTGCTTGCTGATGTTAATTTCGATGTACGTGAAGGTGAATTTGTCTACCTGATTGGGCGCGTAGGTAGCGGAAAAAGTACTTTACTTAAAACTTTATATGCTGAAGTGCAATTAGTTTCAGGTGAGGGAGTTGTTGCTGGATTCAATCTGCGTACACTGCGTCGCAAAGAGGTACCTTATTTACGTCGCAGTATGGGCATCGTCTTCCAAGATTACCAAGTGCTCACCGACCGCAATGTCTTCATGAATCTCTACTACGTGATGCAGGCAACGGGCTGGGCGGATGAGGGCGAAATTCGTCACCGCATCGACGAGGTGCTCAATGTGGTTGATTTGCAGAATAAAACTTACAAAATGCCCTACGAACTTTCGGGTGGCGAGCAACAACGTATGGTCATCGCGCGCGCACTACTCAATCGCCCCAAGCTGCTGCTTGCCGATGAGCCGACGGGCAACCTCGATCCGGTGACCGCCGATGGCATCATGCTGCTTTTTCAGGAGATTGCGCGACGTGGCTGCGCGGTGGTGATGTCTACCCACAACACGGCACTCATCGAGCAATATCCATCGCGAACCATTCTCTTCTCAAAGGGGCGAATGCGCGAGATTAATGTGACAGAAAAATTAGCTAATTTATAGAACCACACTATACAATATAAATGTGCGGAATCTATCGGTTGCACCTTTGTATTCTCGAAAAAAATCCTTATATTTGTACGATATTTAAATCCAAGCAATGAGTACAGAATCAGAAAACGTAAAGAAGCAGGAAGCAGAATACTCTGCCTCGAACATCCAAGTATTGGAGGGTCTTGAGGCGGTTCGTAAACGTCCTGCCATGTATATTGGCGACATCGGTGAACGAGGTCTCCACCATTTGGTCTATGAGGTCATAGATAACTCGATTGATGAGGCTCTTGCGGGCTATTGCACGCATATAGATGTGATTATCAACGAGGACAACTCAATCACGGTGCACGATAATGGGCGTGGTATTCCAACCGGTATGCACGAAAAAGAGGGCAAATCGGCTCTTGAAGTCGTGCTCACGGTGCTCCATGCGGGTGGTAAGTTCGACAAAGGAAGTTACAAGGTCTCAGGTGGTTTGCACGGTGTGGGTGTTTCGTGTGTCAATGCGCTCTCCGAGTTGTTGATTGCCGAAATTCACCGCGAAGGTAAGATTTTCCGCCAATCTTACTGCAAAGGTGCGCCAACCTCGGCTGTCGAGGTGATGGGTGAGTGTGAGGATCATGGAACAATGGTCACATTCCGTCCCGACAAAGGAATTTTCGTTCATTCGACCGAATATAAATACGAAATTCTGGCAAGTCGTCTGCGCGAGCTGGCGTTCCTCAATAAGGGTATTCACCTTAGCCTGACCGACAAACGCGAAACCGACGAGCAGGGTAACTTCCTCATCGAGCAGTTTTTCTCGCAAGAGGGTTTGAAGGAATTTGTGCGTTACCTCGATGCCACACGTGGTACGCCAATTACCGAGTCGATTATCTACCTCGATACCGAGAGAAACGGGGTTCCGGTGGAGGTCGCCATGCAGTACAACGACTCCTTCTCTGAGAACGTTCATTCGTATGTCAATAACATCAACACCATCGAGGGCGGTACACACCTGACGGGTTTCCGTCGCGCGCTGACCCGCACTCTGAAAAAATATGCCGACGATTCGGCGATGCTTGCCAAGCTAAAGTTCGATATCAATGGCGATGACTTCCGCGAGGGACTCACAGCGGTTGTTTCGGTCAAGGTCGCGGAGCCTCAATTCGAGGGTCAGACCAAGACTAAATTGGGTAACGATGAGGTGGCAGCAGCGGTCGATCAGGCTCTGTCGGCGGCACTTGCAGATTATCTGGAGGAAAATCCGAAGGATGCACGCGCCATTGTACAGAAGGTGATTCTGGCTGCTACGGCACGCCATGCAGCACGCCATGCGCGCGAATTGGTGCAGCGCAAAACGGTGCTTTCGGGTGCCGGTCTGCCGGGTAAACTCGCCGATTGTTCAAGTCGTGACCGTTCGATTGCTGAGATTTTCTTTGTCGAGGGTGACTCGGCAGGTGGCACAGCAAAATCGGGTCGTGATCGTAATTTTCAAGCTATCATGCCGTTGCGTGGTAAAATTCTGAATATCGAGAAGGCTCAAGAACATCGTATGTGGGAAAATGAGGAGATAAAGAATATGTTTACTGCCCTCGGCGTGACCATCGGTACGGAGGAGGATAGCAAAGCTCTGAATCTCGAAAAACTTCGCTACGACAAGATTATCATCATGACCGATGCCGATGTCGATGGTAGCCATATCGCAACGTTGATGCTCACCTTCTTCTTCCGTAAAATGAAGGAGTTACTCGAAAATGGTCACATTTACCTCGCTACCCCGCCCCTCTATTTCCTGAAAAAAGGAAAGCAGGAACGTTACTGCTGGACGGAAGATGAACGCGATGCAATTACAGCTGAATGGGGAGCGAAAGGCACTCACATTCAACGCTATAAAGGTTTGGGTGAGATGAACGCTCACCAATTATGGGAGACAACCATGAATCCCGACACGCGTATTTTGAAGCAGGTGACCATTGACAATGCCGCCGAAGCCGACCGCACATTCTCGATGTTGATGGGTGACGATGTGCCTCCCCGTCGCGAATTTATTGAGAAGAATGCACACTATGCAAAAATTGATGCGTAACATATAATAAGGATTGCTTCGTTCATTCGAGGCAATCCTTTTGTTTAAATAAACGAATCTAATAAGCTGATTCTATGGATGTAACGGTCATTGGAGTTGCCGGAGGTACTGGTTCTGGAAAGTCAACACTTGTCAAACGCCTGCAAGATGCCTTTCAGGGGGATGATGTGGTGACGCTATGTCACGATTTTTACTACAAAGCGCACCCGGAATTGACGCATGAAGAGCGTACTAAACTCAATTATGATCATCCACAAGCTTTTGATACAGAGATGCTTGTGGAGCACGTCAAAGCATTGAAGAATAACGTGCCCATTGAGCATCCAGTCTACTCGTTTGTCGACCACAATCGCACGGCTGAATCGATTTGCGTGAAGCCTTCGCGTGTAATCATTATAGATGGAATTCTAATTTTTGAAAACAAGGAACTACGTGATTTGATGGATATTAAGGTCTATGTAGACACCGATGCCGATTTGCGTTTGGCACGTCGCATCATGCGCGATGTCTGCGAACGTGGACGCACAATGCAGTCGGTCATCACACAATACACCTCCACGGTTAAGCCGATGCACGAGGAATTTGTCGAGCCATCGAAGAAATATGCTGATGTAATTATTCCTGAAGGCGGTTTTAATTCGGTTGCTGTGGCGATGCTCATCCAAAATATCCGTTCACTAATCGAACAACGCTAACGCGAAATCATCATAAACCGGTTATTTTTTTTATTTCATTGAGCTTGTTGAGAGCCTCAATTGGGGTCAATGTATCCAAATCGAGTCCTTTGATTTGGTCGCGTATCTGAATCAACACGGGATCATCCAACTGAAACATCGAAAGTTGCATATTCTCCTTTGCAGCAGCCTCTTTCACCGTTGCAGAGCTGCTCTTTCCACGATTTTTTGGACTTTTGCTTGGGACAATTTCGTTGTTGCCATAGACCAATTCGAGGTTGCGCAAAATCTCTTCGGCACGCGAAACAATGGCGGCAGGCATACCCGCCATACGCGCCACATGGATACCGAACGAGTGTTCAGTACCTCCCCGTTCGAGTTTGCGTAGAAAAATAATTGTATTCCCTAACTCCTTGACACTCACGTGATAATTCTTCACGCGTGGGCACATCTGCTCCATCTCGTTCAGCTCATGGTAGTGCGTTGCGAAGAGAGTCTTGGCGTGCGCCGTCGGATGGTTATGAAGATATTCGACCATCGCCCATGCAATCGAAATTCCATCATAAGTGCTTGTGCCTCGACCAATTTCGTCGAGCAACACAATGCTGCGGTTGGAAATATTGTTGAGAATGCTTGCCGATTCGAGCATCTCGACCATGAAGGTTGATTCGCCCTGCGAAATGTTGTCCGATGCTCCAACGCGAGTGAAAATTTTATCAACAACGCCAATATGTGCGGACTGCGCTGGGACAAACGATCCCATCTGCGCCATGAGAATAATGAGTGCCGTTTGGCGAAGCAAAGCCGATTTACCTGACATATTGGGACCTGTTATCATCATGATTTGCTGCTCTTTATCGTCGAGCATCAAGTCATTCGGGATATACTCCTCGCCCACTGGCATCAAGGTTTCAATCACCGGATGGCGACCTTGTTTAATCTCGATACGCGTGCCGGTGTCGAGCACAGGGCGGACATAACGACGCTCGCAGGCAATGCGGGCGAAGGATTGCAGACAATCGATGCGTGCCACAATCGCCGCATCGCGCTGGAGTGTGATGAGCGATTGAGCAACAAAAAGCATCAATTCATTGTAAATCCGTTGTTCTATGACGAGCATTTTCTCCTCTGCACCGAGTATTTTCTCCTCATATTCCTTCAACTCTGCCGTGATATAACGCTCCGCATTGGCAAGGGTTTGTTTGCGCACCCACGTCTCTGGAACCTTATCTTTGTGTGCGTTACGCACTTCGATGTAGTAACCGAAAACGTTGTTGAAGCTGATTTTCAACGATGGAATACCCGTCAATTCGCTCTCGCGTTGCTGAATTTGCATCAAGACATCTTTGCCGTGCAGCGCAATGCGACGCAAGTCGTCCAATTCGGCATCAACCCCGTCGGCAATCACGCCACCACGTTGTATCTGATTATTCTGCGGATCGGGATAGATATCATGTGCAATGCGCTCACGTACAGTACATAGCGGATCAATATTCGAAGCTAAAAGATGCAGTATATCATCAGATGTCGACTCCATGATTGCCTTCAGCAGTTCGATAGCTCCAAGCGAATTTTTAAGCTGAACTAATTCGCGAGGTGTTACACGTGAAGCCGCAATTCGTGAGCCAATACGTTCTAAATCACCGACTAATGACACCTGCTCGCGAATGGCATCCGCCAAATCACCCTCGGTGGTGAAGCGTTCCACCACATCTAAACGCTGATTAATTTTTGCCACATCCATGATGGGCATCGCAATCCACCGCTTCAACAGGCGACCACCCATGGGAGTCAACGTGCGATCAATCACATCGGCAAAACCGCACTTCTCGCGCGAACCATTCGAGGAGAAGAGTTCGAGGTTACGAATGGTGAATTTGTCAACCCATACGTAATCGTCTTGATCGATGCGAGCGATGGAAGCAATGTGACTAATCTCCTTATGCTCAGTAAATTCAAGGTAATATAAAATAGATCCTGCGGCTGAAATACCACTTGATAGGTGGTCGATGCCGAAGCCCTTAAGCGACTGTACGTTAAATTGTTTGCAGAGTTTTTCGCGGTTCACATCCTCCGAAAATATCCATTCGTCGAGTCTATATGTATAGTGTTTTGCTCCAAAAACGCCCGAAAAACGCTCTTCATAGCCGCGCTGATAGATAATTTCCTTGGGTGCAAAGTTCGAAATAAGCTTGTCGACATAACTATCCGACCCCTCAGCGACATAAAATTCACCAGTCGAAATATCAAGAAATGCAGCACCTGTCGACTTGCGACCGAAATAGACGGAAGCTAAATAAGTGTTCTCTTTGTTTGCTAAGATGCTGTCACCCAGCACAACACCGGGGGTGACTAATTCAATAATTCCACGCTTAACCAACCCTTTCACCGATTTGGGATCCTCGAGTTGCTCGCAAATTGCCACACGCTCGCCTGCGCGTACCAATTTAGGAAGATAAGTGTCGATAGCATGGTAGGGAAAGCCGGCTAACTCGACATAAGTACCTGACCCATTGGCTCTACGAGTCAATGTGATACCAAGAATTCCACTCGCTTTGATGGCATCATCGCCAAAAGTCTCGTAAAAATCGCCCACGCGGAACAGCAGTACTGCATCGGGATGCACCGCCTTGACGGCGTAATACTGCTTCATGAGCGGCGTTTCAACATATTTTTTTTCTATCGTCATTGTGGTCGGAGTAATTCATGCAAATATAGCCATAAAAACAGAGAAAATTATATATTAACAATGATTTTAACGTTTTTAAAGCATTCCGCACCCTGCAAACATAGAACGATAAAATGCGGCCTTCCACTCGATTGAACGAGGATAAGCTCGTGAAGATGAAGGCATTCGGTAGAGTCGCATGGCGCGATTGGCATAGAGAAAATCAACCTCTCCGCCAACGGTTGGTTCATCGCACGCAGTGATGGTGCGCAGGGTGTCAGTTGCCTTTTGTCCCGTGGTGACCACGGTGTGACAGGCGGGAATACGAGCCAGTAAAGCGGCAAGATTCACCTCATGCACGACTTGAAGAAAATTGTCTGATGCGTTGTCTTTCAATCTAATGATTTCTACTGCCGTGTCGTACATGGCGATGCCTTGCTGCTCGCAGAATGCAACAATTCGCTCGCGATCGAAGTGGCGACAATCGGGTGTCAGAAAATATTCTTTATCCTCAAAAAATAGAAATCCCACAATTCGCCACATATCGTTTTGCAGATTGGGATAGTAAAAATCCATACTCCATCGCTTACGTGGTGGCGGAAAACTCCCCAACATCAGCAACTTAGCTGTCACAGGCAAAAAAGGTTCCAAAGGGTGCAGTTCGCTATTCATAGAATCGTTCATCGAAATTCACAAGATACAATTTTTCAGAGGCACGCGTCAATGCCGTGTAAAGCCAACGCATCATGTCTTTGGTCATCGGCTCGTCGCCAAACAGACAGCGATCGACAAAGACCGCCTTCCACTGTCCGCCCTGAGCTTTGTGACACGTCACGGCGTAGGCGAACTTGATTTGAAGTGCGTTAAAGTGCGGATTCTCACGTATTTCCCTGAATCGCTTTAACTTGCTCTTGACCCCCATGTAATCTTTCTCCACTTCGTAAAATAGGCGCGACGACTCGTCACGCGTAAGTGAGGGCGACTCCGAAGCGAGGGTGTCAAGCAGTATTTTGCACTCGATTTCCGTATCGTCGTAGTCGCCAAACGTGAGCACAGCACTGGCAAAACGGAAGCCATAAAAATCCTCGAACCGTTTGATTTTGCGTAATTGGGCAATGTCTCCGTTGGCAATAAAGTGCATTGAGCAATCTTCAGTATGTTCAGTAAAATAGTAGTTATTCTTCACAACCATCAGCATATCACCACTTTCTATCTCCTCCTCAGCACTCAACACATTGCGTCGAATGCCCTCATTATAGCGATTTGCCCGTTTATTGGATCGGGTGACCACAATGGTCTCATCACGTCCGTAACGACTGTAACACTCTTGCAGTTTCTCCAAAAATTCACCCCCATTCACCGCCTCTATATCGGAATAACTCAGGTCGAAATGCGGAACAGCATAAATACCCTGTTCGAGCATACAACGCACCAAAGTAGCGTTGAAGAGGATTCCCGATTGCGCCTCTTGCCGCACTACCTCGTCGAGCGTCTCATAGACCGGCTCGCCATAGATGCCCACCTCGGCAGGTTCGAGCGCGGGGCTATTGTCTGCACCCACGGGCGGCAACTGGGCACTATCGCCCACCAAAATCAAGCGACACTCGTGACCGCTGCGCACATATTCGACCAAATCGGCAAGCAAGGAGCCGCTGCCGAAGAGCGCACCATCGCCCGTGGAGTTGGAGAGCATCGATGCCTCATCGACTATAAATAGTGTATTTTTCTCCGTGTTAGGGTTTAATGAGAATTTCGACTCGTAATCGGCATTGGTTCGTTGTCGATAAATGCGTTTGTGGATGGTCAATGCTTTTTCGCCCGAATATTGTGCTAATACTTTGGCTGCACGCCCCGTTGGTGCAAGCAGTACTGCTTTGATTTGCAACTCTTTGAGAGCTGCAACCAACGCTGCAATAAGCGTTGTTTTACCCGTGCCGGCGTAGCCATTTAGCACGAAAATTTTCGAGAAATCCTCGTCAATAATATAGTCTGATAATTTTTCTATGATTTTTTTTTGACCAGAAGTTGCTTCGAAACAAATTTTAGCGTAAATTTGGGTCGCAATACATGTATTAAGCATCGGCTTATTTAATTTGTACAAACTTAATAATAAATATTCAGAATGGGAAAGAAAATTATTCAAATTATCCTTGCAGTCGTCATTGTTGCTTTGGTGTGGGTGATCTATCACCAAATTTCGACTCCGATTAACTTCGAAGACGAATTGAAACAAAAAAGGAGTGCCGTAATCGAGCGTATTAAAAATCTTCGTGCCGCTGAGCGTGCATACAAGACAAAATACAATCGTTTTACGGGCGATTACGACTCTCTCACTAATTTCATCCTTCAAGACAGCTTAGTCATGGAGCGTAAATTGGTTGATGAAGACGACTCGCTGGCACTGGCAGCACTCAAAAAAACGGGTCGTAAGAATGTCGAGACCTTCCGCGTAGCGGTAATTGACACCATCTTTGCACCACACAAACTGACTGCTGAGCAGGTTCGCGAACTTCGCTACATTCCTCACACAGGTAACCAAGCCGAATTTATTCTTGAAGTGGGTACCATAGTCACCGGTAACGTTGTTGTGCCGATTATCGAATGCCGCGCTCCTTACAAATTGTTCCTCGATACGGTGCTCTACCGCAAGGAGATTATCAACAAAATCGATGATGACGTGAACAACTTCAGCCGCTATCCGGGCGTTGTGTTTGGTAGCAAAACCGCAGCAAACAATGAAGCAGGAAACTGGGAAGACTAATATTCCGCTCAATATCAATCGAATGTCCATTCAGCTCAAGCGGGGTGGACATTCTTTTTCGATGGCAAACCTCCCTGCCTCTGTTGTCGAAGCGAAATTTGTGGTGTTGACCGACAAAACGCTGCTCGTGCCACAGGAAGAGTTCGACGAGTCGTTAGCGGCAAACTATCTTCGTGTGGCTGGCATGGCGTGTAGTGCCTCCGAAACCCCCGTATGGAGCAGTACAAAGGCTCCAATAGTTGCCATCATGGCTGCTGATGCTGCGTGCATGGCTTCGATTCGTGGCAAACTGGGCGACCAAGCGAGCTTCACCTCCCCGCTACTGCTGATGCAGGCTTACGACGATCCAACCGTGTGGCTCTACCGCACGGAGTCGCTGCTATATATTAAGGTGTACGCCCCCAAGCTATGCTTTGCGGAGGTGGTGAGTAGTCCAACCGAGATTGATGTGGTCTATTATATGGAGCAACTTGCTAAGGAATTTCCGTTGAAGCACTACCTCGCTCACCTCGAAGGTGAGGGGCGAAAAGAGATTATGAAACCCATTCGACACTACTTTCGAGAGATACTATGCGAATAATAAGCGGTCAATATCGCGGACGAACCATAAATCCGCCTCGTAATCTGCGCGCACGTCCCACGACGGACTTTGCCAAGGAGAATCTGTTTAACGTGCTCAATAACCTCATAGATTATGAAGAGTGCGATGTGCTTGACCTATTCGCCGGCACAGGATCCATCAGCTACGAATTTGCCTCGCGCGGAGCTCGCAGCGTCACTGCAGTCGAGATTAATACGGTGCACTATAATTTTATCCGCGAGACCGCACGGCAATTGGGCATGGAGAATTTTTATGCCGTCAAAGCGAACGCATTTCTCTATCTGAAGAGTTGTCCGAAGCAATTTGATCTTATTTTTTCGGATGCTCCCTACGATTTAGAGGGCAGTGAGGATATTGTGCGTATGGTCTTAGAGGGCGATTTGCTGCGTCCGGGAGGCATTTTTATCTTCGAGCACTCCGATTGTAAAGATTTTTCTTCACGAGCAGAATTCTGGCAATTAAGAAGTTACGGAAGTGTGCAATTTTCTTTCTTCAAAAAGTGATAAAATAATTTGGAGTTTGTGATTTTTGTGTTACCTTTGCAATCGCAATGAACAAAACGGTGCGCTAGTTCAGTCGGTTAGAATACGTGCCTGTCACGCACGGGGTCAGGGGTTCGAGTCCCCTGCGCACCGCACCAAGTAGAAAGAGTAGTAAATCAACACATTACGTGTTTTTTACGGCTCTTTCTTCTTTTTGTATATGTACTAAATCAAAACAGAAGCAGTCTAACAAACATCCCATTCGTTGTCTTTAAGTGTATTTATTAACCAAAAAAGTGCAAAAAAAGTGCAATTATGGCAACAGCGAAGTTATACCTCGACACACGTACCGCCAAACAAAATGGTACGTACCCATTGAAATTAAAAATCACCCTCAGTGTCACACAAGGCACAATGCTTAACCTCCAAATTTCTATCCTCCCTTCTCAGTGGGATAAAATGAAATGCGTGGTTGTGAATCACCCTTTAGCGGCAGACATCAACGCTCGTGTTTATCAGAAATTGAATGCCGCAAATATTGCTTTGTGGAAATTGGACGCCGCTGGCACACTTGTTTAATTGCTTTTGATCCATCTTTATTTGGCTGTTAAATTATTTTTGATTAACTTTATAAGTCAAGTGTTGTTAGATAAAAAATAAACTAACCAAGTTGTAAATTTAAAACTCAAAAAAATGAAAAAGTTATTAACTTTACTACTAATGTCATTCTTGTTTATTACAGCTTCAGCACAGGATAATCAACCACAAGAAAAGGATGCCCAAGTCAAATTTATGTACTCTCAAATTGTTGGAACCCCCAAATTAATGAGTGCTAAAATCACTATAGAGATTGATTTTGGTCAAGCTAAGGGATTTTGGTCAGATAATCGCCTTAGGGGAGAGGATGGCAAACCCATTGTATTTAATTCAATGGTAGATGCTATGAATTGGATGGGGAACGATGGCTGGGAATTTGTTCAAGCATATGTCGTTACTATAGAACAACAAAATGTCTATCATTGGCTACTAAAGAAAAGCATGAACCTATTTACTCCTGAAGAAAAAGCAGATTTATTATCTAAATTAAAAACAAAAAAGGATTTTAAGAAATAGTAATAAAATTACCCCCTCTCACCCTGATGAAATTGAATGATTTTGCGCAAGGTACAGGTCTTGGATTATCAATTTGCGAAGTCATCGTCTTCCATTTGGGCGGCACAATCGGCGTGAATTCCGAGTTGGGAAAAAGATTTGAATTCTGGATTAAGATTCCCGCAAATCACACCCAAACAAACAAATAGTACGCATCTCATTCAGATACACTTAGGGGTGATGTAGAATACATCACCCCTAAGTGTATCTGAGTACAGAAATATTTATTTCACCTCTTTCCCTTGCAGAAAAACCTGCTGTATAAGGGGTGTCGTGTAGGCGTATGGAATAAATGCTACCGATGGTATAGGCTTTGTAATAAAGAAGTTAGCAACCTTCCCCACCGTGATAGATCCGTAATCACGACTTGCGCCCATCGCATAAGCACTGTTGAGCGTTGCCGCATTAATCGCCTCCGCGGGAGTCATCTTCATGCGAATGCAAGCCAACGAAACGACCATCTTCATGTTGCCCGACGGTGATGATCCCGGATTATAATCCGAAGCCAAAGCCACACCCAAACCCGCTCCAATCATATCGCGAGCGGGTGGATAACTCATGCCGAGGAAGAAGGCAGCTCCGGGCAACATTGTAGGCATGGTGCACGTACCGCGCAGAGCCTCAATCGCCTCAGCATCCATTCGTTCGAGGTGATCAACCGACAGCGCATTATGACGCACACCTGCTTGCACACCTCCCGAAACAGCCAATTCATTGGCGTGAATCTTTGGTATCAGACCGTGTTCGGCACCTGCACGCATGATGCGTTCCGTCTCCTCAATCGTGAAGAATCCTTGGTCGCAAAATACATCCACAAATTCGGCAAGTTTTTCGTGTGCAACAGCTGGAATCATCTCATTGCATACCAAATCAACATACGCCGATTGATGCCCCGCATAACTGCGAGCCACGGCATGCGCACCGAGGAAAGTAGCACGCACTGCAATGGGCGATGAGTTGCGGATGCGACGAATCACGCGCAACATCTTCAACTCATCCTCGGTCGAAAGACCGTAACCACTCTTAATCTCGACGCATCCCGTACCCATGGCGATAATTTCGCCAATGCGCTCCATGGCTTGGTCGTATAGTTCATCTTCGGTTGCAGCGTGCAATTTATCCGCCGAGTTAAGAATACCTCCGCCACGTTGTGCGATTTGTTCGTAGCTCAGACCGTTTATCTTGTCGAGGAACTCCTGCTCGCGGCTGCTCGCATAGACCAAATGGGTGTGCGAGTCGCAAAACGAAGGCACCAAAGTACCGCCTGCGGCATCGACTACCCTATCGGCGGTCATGGCACCCAAATCGGACATTCGCCCGAAGGCCTTGATGCGCCCATTTTCAGCGAGTAACCACGCATCATCAAGCATTTGCAACTCGGACATCTCAGCACCGCACAACCGTTCACGGTCGGCGGGCTGGATACCGATGATTTGAGCTATGTTCTTAATTAACAAACTCATAGAGTGCGCAAGAACTGAATCGACGATTCGATATGTGGATACATCACCTCGTCATTATCAATAAATGGAACACACTTGCGGTAATCTGCAAGCATCTTTTCGATGGTCTTCGACGAACGCGCCGGACGACGGAATTCGAGTGCCTGAGCAGCATTGAACAGCTCAATAGCCAACACGCGCTCGGTGTTCAGCACCACACGATAAAGCTTCGTTGCAGCATTCGAACCCATGCTCACGTGGTCTTCCTGACCCTGTGATGAAGGAATTGAATCCACAGAAGCGGGCATACACAGCCCTTTGCTCTGGCTGACGATAGACGCTGCGGTGTACTGCGGAATCATGAAACCACTGTTCAGTCCCGGATTTTTGACAAGGAAATTGGGCAACTCACGCGTGCCAGAGATTAATTTATAGGTACGACGCTCCGAAATGTTACCTAATTCCGCCACAGCGATTGCCAAAAAGTCCATCGCCAAAGCGATAGGTTGACCGTGGAAATTACCGGCTGAAACTACGATATCCTCATCAGGGAAGACGGTCGGATTGTCCGTTGCGCTATTTATTTCGGTCGTTAGCACCGATTCCACATAGGCAATCGTGTCTTTCGAGGCTCCATGAACCTGCGGGATACAGCGGAACGAGTAGGGATCCTGCACGTGTTTTTTGGGGCGAGCAATCAGCTCACTGCCCTCCAACAGACGACGGAATGCGCGCGCGGTCTCTAACTGTCCTTTGTGTGCGCGAATCAGATGCACGTTGTCTTGGAAAGGATCAATGCGACCGTCGAATGCATCGAGTGACATAGCACCCACCTTATCGGCATCATCGCTCAAGTGCTTAGCTTTCAGCAACGACCAAACGCCAAATGCGCTCATAAATTGCGTACCGTTCAGTAGGGCAAGACCCTCTTTGGACTGCAACTCGATGGGTTTCCAGCCAAATTCCTTCAGCACCTCAGCTGCGGGACGCACCGCGCCCTTGTACTCCACCTCACCCAAGCCAATCAGCGGCAAGGTCATGTGAGCCAACGGAGCCAAATCGCCCGAAGCACCCAGCGAACCCTGCTGATAAATCACAGGCAGTATGTCATTATTGAAAAAGTCGAGCAGACGCTCTACCGTAGCCACTTGCGCACCCGAATAACCATACGACAGCGACTGCGCTTTGAGCATCAACATCAATTTCACAATCTCTGACGGTACCCGATCACCCGTGCCGCAAGAGTGCGACATAACGAGGTTTTTTTGCAACTGCGACAGTTCATCGGGACTCACCGAGATGTTGCACAGCGAACCAAAACCTGTGGTCACACCATAGATTGGTTTCTCTGTGTTTTTGGCTTTCTGATCGAGGTATGCGCGGCATTTACTAATGCGAGCACGTGCGTCGTCGCTCAATTCGAGCGTATAATGTTTTTTAAGAATTTCTTCGACGCACTCTACTGTAAGGTGTTCGTTATTAATCTGATGAATCATTTTATTTGAAGTTTTAAGGTTTTTTATTTTTCTGCCAACACTTTGCGAATCAGTGCGTCATCGGCAAGGTTCGGCAAGGTGACTTTCAATTCGGGTGTGCGTTCCATCTCGCGTTTAATAGCCGAAATAGCCCCTTCGTTACGTGCCCAGCTGCGACGAGCGATGCCATTGTTGACATCCCAGAGCAACATTTGGCGAATGCGTCGCGCAGAATCTGCCGAACCATCAATCACCATACCAAAGCCGCCGTTGATTACCTCACCCCAGCCCACGCCGCCGCCGTTGTGGATTGAAACCCACGTAGCACCGCGGAACGAGTCGCCAATTACGTTCTGCACTGCCATATCGGCTGTGCGGTTCGAACCATCGTAGATATTCGAGGTTTCGCGGTAGGGCGAGTCCGTGCCCGACACATCGTGGTGGTCGCGACCCAAAACCACAGGGGCTGACAGTCGTCCGTCAGCAATGGCTTCGTTGAATGCTAAGGCAATCTGTGTGCGTCCCTCCGAATCAGCGTAGAGAATACGAGCCTGCGAACCGACAACCAACTTATTAGCTCCCGCCTCGCGAATCCAATGGATATTATCGTCGAGCTGCCCTCTAATTTCCGCAGGTGCTGTCTGACGTATTTTTTCGAGTGCTTCGGCAGCCAGACGATCCGTCAGTGCCAAATCTTCGGGTTTGCCCGAAGCGCAGACCCAGCGGAAAGGTCCGAATCCGTAGTCGAAAAACATGGGACCCATAATATCCTGAACATAAGATGGATAGCGGAATGCTCCGCCCTCGCCCATCACATCGGCTCCTGCGCGCGATGCCTCCAACAAGAAGGCATTGCCGTAGTCGAAGAAGTACATTCCGTGTGCCGAGAGCTTATTGATTGCCTTAATTTGACGACGCAACGACTCGTGAACACACTCTTTGAAGCGTACGGGTTCCTCTGCCATCATCTTGTTTGATGCTTCGTAGCTCAAACCAACAGGATAGTAGCCACCTGCCCACGGGTTGTGGAGCGAAGTTTGATCCGAGCCCAAATCGACACAAATATTATCAGCAGCCAAACGCTCCCATAAATCGACAATGTTGCCCACATAAGCCAGCGAGACAACCTCTTTTCCGGCACAAGCCTTGCGGATGCGCGGAATCAGTTCATCGAGTGAGGTGTGCAACTCATCGATCCAACCTTGATCGTAGCGTTTCTGCGCTGCGGAGGGATTAATCTCGGCAATGACACTCACCACTCCTGAAATGACACCAGCCTTGGGTTGTGCACCCGACATACCACCCAGACCTGAGGTAACAAACAACATTCCTTTAGGGTCAGTCTGCCCCGGCTTGAAACGTTTGCGTGCAGCGTTCATCACCGTGATGGTCGTGCCATGCACGATGCCCTGCGGTCCTATATACATATAGGAGCCGGCAGTCATCTGTCCATATTGCGACACACCCATGGCGTTGAAACGCTCCCAATCATCAGGCTTTGAGTAGTTGGGAATAACCATACCATTGGTGACAATCACGCGCGGCGCATCAGCGTGCGAAGGGAACAACCCCATGGGGTGTCCCGAATACATTGCCAGTGTCTGCTCGTCGGTCATCTCCGAGAGGTATTTCATCGTCAAACGATACTGCGCCCAGTTCTGGAACACAGCACCATTACCACCATAGGTGATTAATTCGTGTGGATGCTGTGCCACTGCTTTATCCAGATTATTTTGAATCATCATCATAATCGCAGCCGCCTTGAGCGACTTGTGAGGATATTGGTCAATCGGACGTGCGTACATTTCGTAGTCGGGACGCAGACGATACATATATATACGTCCATATTTGCGCAACTCCTCGGCAAACTCCTTCGCCAGCACCGCATGGTGCTTGGCGGGGAAGTAACGTAGAGCATTTTTCAATGCCAATACACGTTCTTCAGCCGTCAGAATCTCTTTGCGACGCGGTGCGTGGCTAATCTGTTTATCGTAAGGTTTAGCAGCGGGCAACACATCGGGAATACCCGCGCAAATATCGTTTTGAAACTCTTGCAGTGTCATAATTTTATGCTATTTTACTCTCAACAATGGTTAATACTTCGCGCTCTACACGTTCAGCTTCAGCAGCGATAGCCTGCGCTTCGCCGATTAATTTATCTGCCACGATACGATCTTTCAATCCTGCGGCATTAATTTTTACATTCAGGCAGGCACCCAACACCGCACTACGTGCAGCAAGTGCACCAACACCTGCATCCGACACCGAATTCGGATTGCCAATCTCAGCCATGGCTTTCACCACCTCAAATACTTTGAATGAGGTCTGCATCGTACGCAGAGGAACTTGAGTTGCATATAAAGTAGCAGCCTGCAACGCCGCGCTGCGTGCTGCTTTCTCCTCGTCGGTCGATTTCGGCATCGCAAAAACCTCCATAATGCGGTTGAATGCCTCCGTATCTTCGTCCACCAAGTGCAGCAACTCGTCCATCACAGCGTGACCCTTGTCTGCCCATGTCGAAAACTCTTCCCAGCGATCGTCCCAACCCGCCTTGTGCGACGAAAGGTTGGCAACCATCGTACCCAGAGCACCACCCAGAGCACCCATATAGGCGGCAATCGAGCCACCACCCGGAGCGGGCGATTCACTGGCCGTCTCCTCCGCAAAACCATTGCAGGTGAGGTCAATCAAGCGTTTTTTCTTACTGTCGGCTTCAAGCAGATATTCAATTACCTTCTCTTCGGGAACAAATGGTTTGAGGTCGCTCAGTCCGAGTGATTTGATTGCCATGTGGATGATTTCGCCCTCGGCAATACCTGTCGAACGTTGCTGTTTGCGCAGGAAATATTTACCCGCCTCAATCAGCGCACGTTTCGGAATCAAACCGACAATTTCGGTTCCCGTCACGCGTACACCGCGCTCATTTGCTGCTCTACACACCTCGTCGAAGGCAACGTGAAGTGGTGTGATGGAGATGTTTGTCAAGTTCATCGATACCTGTGCAATGCCATATTCCTCGATAAACCAGCCAATTGCCTTGCACGCTTTCAATGTTCCGGGCTGCATAATTTGTTTGCCATTGGCATCTTTCATAATCTTGCCCACGGGCGAGCCCCCCTCGCGAACGGGACGCCCTTTTTCGCGCACGTCGAAGGCAATTGCATTGGCACGACGGGTGGAGGTAGAGTTCAAGTTGTAGTTCACAGCAATCAAGAAGTCACGAGCACCGACTGCTGTGGCTCCCGTGCGAGCGATGCCCTCATCGAAGGTACGCGCACCAAAATCGGGAGCCGACTCTTTGCGTGTCATGCGCTCAGGAAGTGCTTCGTATTCGCCTGCGCGGCACACAGCAAGATTACGACGTTCGGGTGTAAGTGCCGCAGCCTCATAGCAATAAGTTGGAATATGCAGCTCTTCGCCAATGCGCTTTGCCAATTTGCGTGACAACTCGGCACACTCCTCAAGGGTGATGCCGGCAATAGGAATCAGCGGCAATACATCCGTCGCCCCCATACGTGGATGCGCACCGTGGTGGTGACGCATATCAATCAATTCGGCAGCCTTGCGGACGCCTGCAAATGCAGCCTCCAAAACGGCTTCTGGTGAACCTACAAAGGTAACAACCGTACGGTTGGTCGCCTCACCCGGATCCACATCGAGTAATTTAACGTCTCCTGCGGACTCAATTGCCGAGGTAATTTGACGAATAACTGCTTTGTCACGTCCCTCGCTGAAGTTAGGGACACATTCTACAATACGTTTTTCCATTATTTTAGGATAGTTTTAGATTTCTGACTTCAAATATAACAAAAAACCCGCAAATAGACGCAAAACAGATTGCAAAATCTCTCTTTTGATTATAAATTATAAAAAAACGCAGCTGTTCAGCGTGTTTTCGAAAGATGAACCTCGTATGGTTGAAAAAGAAAAAAGGCTCGCAGCATACGCTACGAGCCTCGATTTTGCAGCCGGAGAAGAGAAATTTATTTACCGATTGTGATGACCACGCCACCCGTAATCCAACGTCCCGGCAGGCTCAGTCCACCAAAATCGAAGTAATCTGTATTAGTGATGTTGGTCACATCGGCATACAAACGGCACGCACCCCGCTCCCACGAGAGCCGTCCGTCAAGCAGAAAGTAGGGTTTACAATCGCGCATTTCCGTCACCCGTGACCCATCGGGATGGGTCTGAATGGAGCCGTCGGCATTGCGAAAATAATAGGTGTAAGCCCCGTTGCGATCGTAGAGCGTTCCCGTCACCGAGAGCTTCATGCGACGAAGAAAGCAAATTTCAACCGCTGCTGACGCTTTGTGTTTCATGTAATCGAGCACACTTGAGGTGATTACATCCGCCCGCTTCGAGGTTGAAATGTAGCCATACGACAAGCTTGCACGACGCAGCACACCCTGCTCTGCGGTGTAACTGCCCGAAATTTCGGCACCAAATGTGTGAAGTTTATTTGACTGTTCTGAGTGCCATTTACCCCCCATATCCTCGCGCTTCACCCAGTCGATTACGTTGCGTCCGTCGCGGTAATAGAGCTGCGCTGTGGTGTTCCAGCAGCCCTTTAAGTAGGCTGCCTTTACATGGTATGTTACAGCACGCTCTGGCACCAAATCGAGGTTGTTGATTTGCGCGGGCGAGGTGTAATAAAGATCGGTGAATGTAGGCAGTCGCATCGACTGCGTAATGCCTGCCTCAAGATGCAATTCGCGCATCGGCGCATAGCCTCCCGCCACGCTCCACAAGGCCGATGCACCATAGGGTGAGGTGCTCACCCCCACCGATGCCGAAGCATCGAAACGTTCCCAGCGTTTGGCATGACGCAGCCAAAAATTGCCCACGTGACGCGATTGCGCCTTCTTGTATTTCCCGTGTGGTGTAGCCAGTGTCTCACCCAGATTGGTGCTAAATATGTGGTTGTAGGTGTAGTCGCCACCGAGCGAGGTGGTACCAGCAATCCATGCGTAATCGCCCCAAAGTTCTGCCCCCACATTGTCCGTATTGTGGTAATTCATCGGCGTACCGCGGGTCCAATCATAGCGGTCAAAGTTCTTACGATAACTTAAAGTGCTATTTAAGGTAAATGCTCCAAATTGCTTGACCCATCGTGCAGAAGCCAGTGCCGTTTCAGTCTGCTCATACTGATCTGGATTGTAGGCAGCATAAAAGCCATTCGAACCAAACGAGCGGTTCTGATAACCCGCTTGCAGGTCGAAAAATCCAGCTCGACGCGAATCGTAATTCATGCGTAAGAAGCCGTTCCAATTCTCGAAATCGGTGTTGTGAATGTAGCCGTCACTGCGACGATAGGAACCCGCAGCAAAGAGCGAAAAACGCCCTTCGGTTACCGCCCCCGACAGGTTGCCATAAGCATAACCATGCGAGCCGCCCACCCCTTCGAACCGTAGGTAGGTGGGGCGCAACGGCAAAGTGCGGATATTCACCGCACCAGCATACGCACCGACACCAGCCACGCCGTCAATCAATTCGATTCTCGACACGCAGTCCAAATCGACAGGTAGCGCATGACTTTGATGCCCCGTGCGGGCATCCGTAAAATTAATTCCATTGAGCATGACCATCGTCTGGTCAAAAGAACCTCCCCGAATCGAAATGTCGGCTTGTGCACCCTTGCCTCGTTCACGTAAATCGACCGATGGCACGAGGCGCAGGGCTGCCTCCAGTGACTGGAGGGGAGCCGCGACTGCGGTCTTTCGATCGAAAAGTGAAGTTTGCAACATCGCACTGCGTTTGGGACTGGATAGATTGCCCATGATTCCCACCGCATCAATCTCCATGGTCTTGAAGACCGAGATTGAATCGGGGGTTTGCGCCTGTGCGACTAACGTTGCAGGCAAGAGGATCGACATCGAAACCGAGAGGACCCCAATCATAACTGTGCGATGCAAGCTCGCAAAGACCGACCAGCCCTTGCGACTCCACCGCTTGAAGCATGGGATCCGCTTCGTTTGAATGTTTTTCATCTTGTAAGTTTAAATTAGTTAATGATAAAAAAAGCGGTTCGAAGAGTGGTCCGGCTGCAAAGCCCTCTTCGAACCGCGTGCAAAGATATGCGATTTCTCGATTCTAACAATGAAATTTATTCGAAAAGCGTGTTCACCTTTTCGACCACAGCATCTACCTCCACGTCGAGCGGGAAGGTGTAGGTCGGTTTGAGGTACCAAAGGGTCTTGCCCTCTTTGAAATGCTCTTCGCCACCGCCCGTGATGTTGAGCATCACGGTAGCATCTTTGGCTATGCGTCCCGAATCGACACATTTGATGAGTGATGCCAAAGCAACACCTGCTGCCGAATAGATGTCAACTCCCTCTAACTCATGGAACAGCGTGCGCGCTTTGCGAGCCTGCGCATTCGTAGCAACCATCACCTCGCCATCCGTCGCCTTCAATGCATCGAACAGACCACCGATGATTCCGTAAGGCGGACGACGATTCGAGAGCACTTTGGCATCGATAATCTCCGCATCGCGACGAGCACGATCTTCATCATAGGGCAGCATCTCGCTCGATCCTACGCGCCAAGCGTTGAACATCGGAACGAACGGCGCATTTTGCGATACCATGAGGTGCATCAAATTTGTACCGTAACGACCATCAGCGATTAGGCGTAAATTCGCCTCCCATGCAGCAATAGCTCCTGTGCCACTACCCACAGCTTGGAAATAGTAATCGGGGATGCGACCGATTGTGGTTACAGCCGAGAGGACAGTTGTTCCCATGCCGTCGCGACGAGCGATGTTCTTTGCGCCCCCTTCGGCATAGAAATTATTGCCCTTTAAAGCGAGATTTCCTAAGTGAATGGCATCGAAATAATCGCCACCTTTTTCGCAGCAAATAAGCTTCACACAAGGACTTAACGGCTCTTCAAACCACAGTGCATCGAGATTCTCGGCAGGCACCGTAAGCAGCAATTTGATGTTGTTGTCGGAACATACCTTGGCGAAAGCACGCGCCGTATTACCAGCCGACGAGACCACCATGATTTTCTCCGAATTGGCTTCAGCACGACCACACACCGAGTATGCCTCGGTCTCCTTGAACGAGCAAGTGCTCATGCGTGCGCCGATGGCCGGGTAGTAGCCATTGAAAGTGATGTAAAGATTCTCCAGCCCAAGGTGCTTTGCCAGCCCCTTGCTCTTGTAGGTCACGGGAGCTGACGAGCCGGGCAGCATTCGCCGCACGGGCAGCCAGTCGCAATACTTATAAAGTCCATATTCGTCATCACGGACTTCGAGTTGTTTCTGTGCATATTTAGCACGCACGAGTGAGGGTGATTTGCAGGAGTGATCCTCCATCATCCAACCCTCATCGTCGAATTCGCGTCCTGTGGCTACACATTCGAGCGTGTAGGAGGTAGGGGTAAAATCTTTCATTATTTTAAGTTTGTGTTATGACATACGGTTGCGGAAGTCTTCGTAGCCGAACTCCCTGACGATTTCTACGGAGCCATCACTATGCGCAACGGCTATCGAGGGGTGCGCCACCCCATTAAACAGGGTGGTTTTCACCATGGTATAGTGAATCATATCTTCAAAAACAATGCGTTCGCCCACTTTTAATTCGTGGTCGAAAGCCCAGTCTCCGCAGTAGTCACCCGCAAGGCAACTGTTGCCACCCATGCGCCACGCTTTGTCGCCATGGACAGCATCACGCGCCCCAACGATTGCAGGTTTATAAGGCATTTCAAGGCAGTCGGGCATATGGCACGCGAACGAAACATCGAGCATAGCTGTACGGATGTTTTCATGTTCAACCACATCTTCCACTGTCGAGACTAAATATCCTGTGCGCCAAGTAAATGCGCTACCCGGTTCGAGAATCAATCGCAAGTGCGGGTGACGAGCTTTAAAGTCGTTGAGCAAGGTAACTAATTCATCACAATCATAGTCGGTATGTGTCATCAAGTGCCCACCGCCCATGTTGAGCCATTTAACCTGATCAAGCAGGTGTCCGAAGCGTTTTTCGACCGCTGCGAGAGCCAATTTGAGGTGTTCGGGACGCGACTCGCACAGCACATGGAAGTGCAAGCCCTCTACGCCACGAGGCAGAGTTGTCAACTCCTCGGCAGGGATTCCCAAACGTGAACCAGCCACACACGGGTTATAAAGATCAGTCTCCACGGGTGAGTATTGGGGGTTGATGCGTAGTCCGCACGAGATGCCGCGCAGCAGAGCCCTGGCTCCAAAACGTTCGAATTGTGCCACAGAATTGAAGGTAATATGGTTGCTGCAACGCAGAATTTCTTCGATGTTTTTGTCGGTATAGACAGGAGCATAGGTATGCGCAGGGCGACCGTACTCCTCGAAGACCAAGCGTGCTTCGGCAGCCGAACTGGCAGTCGCTCCATCAGAGTGTTGCGCCAACGTCGGGAAAATACGCCACATAGCGCACGCTTTGAGTGCCACAATAATTTCAGCACCTGTTGCCGCCCTCACCTTGTCAATTTTCGCCAAATTCGCCTCCAACAACTGCTCATCGAGGAGGAAACACGGCGAAGGAACCTTCTGAAAATTAATCATTGATTTGATCTCTTTCGTTAAATCGTTGCAAAATTAAGAAAAGTCCGCGAGCTTTCGTCACCGATACGGCATAGCGGCTTAAAATAGGTATTTATACGTAGTCACAGGAAGGGGGTTGCTCAGCTCCGCGCATTGCGGCAAATTCAGGGTTTGCG
>JAVVWE010000006.1:0-100440 GCA_036652255.1 Alistipes sp.
GCATTCTGCACCACACGCACCCACACAGGGTGCATGAATTGAAGCTGAAATTTGGGCTTGTGGACGTGTGTGCAAAAAAGTCGTATCTTGTTCACTCATCCCTCTTTGGTACGTAGTCTCCTCTTGTAGAGTGTATTTTATATTTATTATTAATTTGTGGGCTTGAAAATTTTCATCTAAGCCATCAATAGGAAATTAAGTGGAATTACAATTAAAATAGTTATTAAAATGAGTAAGGGAAGTTTTTTTAATAAAATTGGTTTGGCTGATATGGAAAAGGTTCATTCTTCTGTCATTGGTTGGATGTTTTCTGACGAGTGTGAAGCATTAAGCATGGAAAATAAATCTGATGTTATAAATGTGATGCTGAATGTTCAAGAAGAACAATCATATAAAAGGATATCAACGCAGGTCGAAGTTGATGATATAGATATATTGTTCAGCATAACCACCCAAAAAGGTGATGTATTTGATATTATTGTCGAAAATAAAATCAAAAGTTCTCAACATACCAATCAATTAGAAAAATACAAACAGAGAGAAGAGAAAAATAGTGGGAAACGTAATTATTACGTTTTTCTTACACTTATAGGAGAAGCTGCAAAAACAACAGGATGGAAAAGCATAACCTATGACTGTTTTTTAGAGGCAATAAAGAAAGTTTTTATCTTAAATAAAGAGAACGTAGATAGTATTATATTGAATGAATATTTACTTTCGGTTGAAAACTTAGTGTCTGCTAAAAAAAGTTTTCTTGAAAATCATACAGAGTATCCTAATGTGTTTACAGATGGTGGTAAGAAAAAGCAAGACAAAAGAACCGCCGGTCCTGATGAAAAATTATATATTTCAAACAATCAGTTAGAAACAATATTTCAAAAATTATTTTATCGCACAATCATAAAAGAGGTTCAAAAAAAAGAAAGTTTAAAACTTGGAAACCTTCGTGTAAATATTTCTGAATCACATGGTAGTGCAGATGCTGGATTTTTTAATGGGAATGATAATAGTATGCGTATTCCTGCAGAACAAGAGGCGGGGTTTTATTTTGATTTTGCTTTTCAAAATGGGACATTCAAAGTTGCAATTTCTAAAAACTATAACCATTCAACAAAAAAGGACCGCGACGCAATAGAAGAATGGAAAGATGCCTTTGATGCGATCAGAGAGGAGTATGAATATGACCGATTAAATTTAGGTAAAGGGGTAAAGGCTCGCATTTCCATAACTAAAAATATTGGCAAAGATTGGTGGAGAAAATCCAAAGAAGATATTATAGAGACGTGGAGCAAAGAATTTGTACAGATGATAGAAATGAAAGATAAAATTATCGCAAAGAAGATGAGCGGGATTTAACACTCGATTAAATTCCGAACCCGAAGTGCCGTTTACACAAAATTTTGGAGAGTGTCCGAAATATCAAATAATATTAAATATTACCAAGTTGTAATTGATATAATTAAGCAATTGTATTTAGATATTTAATATGTAACTAATTGCGCGCGATGGATGACTTCGAACGTAAAAAACAAAATAAATACCATCGCTAAATGTAATTGTGCGTTCGTGTTGGGAGTGTTCGTAAAAATATTGTGTAAAGTTCATCTGATTTAAGTTTTTTTCCCTATATTTGTCAGACAAGCTTAGCACTATGAAGAAACTTCTACTCGCTTTTTTATTGTTTGGTACACCATTGACCCTTGTAGCGCAGCGTTACAATGTATCTGGTGTGGTACTTATCACAGGTACCGATAAGCCAATAGGGCAGGCGGTTATCGAATTGCCTAAGAACGGATTGTGGGCCGTGGCTGACGCGGAAGGAAAGTTTACAATCAAAAATGTACCCGCCGGAAAGACGGAAATTGCCGTCTCTTGTTTGGGATTTGTGACCACCATCTCCGAATTGGAGGTGAACGCAAATACCCCTGCTTTGTTGAAACTCTATGCGCCTGAGGACAATTTGACCCTCGAAAGTGTGGTTGTGACGGCAAAGGAGGCTCACAATGCGATGTCTACTTCGCGTGAGATTGGCGGTACGGCAATCGACCATCTTCAGATGGTCAATGCGTCGGATATTTCGGCGTTGCTGCCGGGTGGTAAAACGGTCAATCCCGACTTGATGAAGGATAATATTTTTTCGTTGCGCGATGGCGGGCAGAGTGCGGGCAACGCCTCATTTGGTACGGCAGTTGAGGTGGATGGAGTGCGACTGTCGACGAACGCCTCGCTTGCCGGTATGTCGGGTGCCAGTACGCGTAACGTGGCCTCGACCAATGTCGAGTCGGTGGAGGTGGTGACGGGCATCCCTTCGGCAGAGTATGGTGATATATCAACGGGTATTGTGAAGGTTTCGACCCGTAAGGGGAAGACACCTTACACGGTGAGTTTCACAACCAATCCCCGCACGAAGCAGGTTTCGCTCTCAAAAGGTTTCGATTTAGGCAAAAATCGAGGGGTGCTGAATAGCAGTGTAGAGTACACGGATGCGACCAAGAATCCGACTTCGCCCTACACCTCTTACACTCGTACGGGGCTTTCGCTCAACTATCAAAATATCTTTGCCGAGGTATTCCGTTTCAATATTGGTGTGACGGGTAATATTGGTGGTATGAACACCAAGGATGATCCCGATGCTTTTGTGGGCGAATTCGAAAAAGACCACGACAATGCTGTGCGTGTCAACACCTCGCTCAACTGGCAGCTCAACAAGAGCTGGATTACCAATGTTGATTTCAGTGCCTCAATTAACTACGAGGACAATTTGGTGAAGTCGCATACATATAATTCGAATGCCTCGCAAACGCCGGCGGTTCATGCACAGGAGGGGGGCTATTTTCTCGCCGAGATATTGCCTTTTACCTACTTCGCCACGCAATACATCGACTCCAAGGAGCTCGATTATGCTGCCAATTTGAAGGCTTCGTGGATGCGCAGTTGGGGTGATATTCGCAGCAATGCCAAGCTTGGTGTGTCGTGGACAGCCAATGGCAATGTGGGCAAGGGTGAGTATTATGCCGACCCGAAGTTGTCCCCCGATGGCTATCGTCCGCGACCTTATACCGACATTCCTTATATGCACAACGTGGCGGGTTACCTCGAGGAGACGTTGACTTTACCACTTGGTTCAACTTCGCTGCAAATTATGGCTGGTGTTCGTGTCGAAAAAACTTTTATCGAGGGTTCGGACTACAAGAAAACATCTAACGTGTCGCCCCGACTCAACTTTAAATACCGCGTGGCGGACTATTTGACCATTCGTGGTGGGTGGGGTCTGACCGAGAAACTTCCGTCGTTTAGCATCCTTTACCCGAATCCACAATACCGCGATACGCGTATTTTTAGTGCTTCGTACGGCGAAAACCAAAGCATCTACGTTTACAATACTCAACCATACAGTACATTGTATAATCCGGATTTGCGTTGGCAGCGTAATCGCAACATCGAGATAGGTGTCGATTTTCGTGTGGGTGAGACGCAAGTTTCGCTGGTCGGTTACTTCAACAAAACCAAATATCCTTACGCTATTAAAAACGAATACGACCCCTTTGCCTATAAAATGGGTTCTGTTCCCTCGACGTTGCCCGATGGCGAAAAATATAATTTCCCGAAGAATCCGCTCTTCAAAGTGGATAATCAGTCGGGTGAAATTTTTGTACGCGATGCCGACAATATGGATGCCGGCTGGGTGACGATGGCATCGAAAGAAAAACGGATGTTTGTCAAAAATCTCTATCAATCCAACGGCTCACCTGTGAATCGTATGGGGTTGGAATTTGTGATTGACTTCCCGCAGATTAACCCAATTCGCACACAGCTGCGTTTGGATGGTGCTTATGCCTATACGAAATATGTTAATGAGGGCGAAGCGTGGTACAATCCTTCGATTAAGCTCAATGGCGAACCCTATCCCTATGTGGGTATCTATGCCGACAACGGTGGAAATCCGACTACAACCTACAACGGACGTGAAACGCACGCGTTGGATGTCAATCTGATGGCAACTACACATATCCCCGCCATCCGACTGATTATCTCGTTGCGATTGGAGGCTTCGCTTGTCAAACGTTCGCAGAACATCTCCCGTTTCCGCGGCAAAGAGTATGCGTTCAATGTGGGTAGTGACGGTACGAAAAAGCCGACCGGTGGCAGTATCTACGATGGCAATAGCTACACGGCAATCTATCCGCACGAATACATTGATTTAGATGGTAATCGCCATCCGTTCACGGAAGTGGAGGCGGCAAATCCCGATTTTTCCAGCTTGATTTTGCAATCGGGCAATGCTTATCAATACAATAAAGATGGTTACGATCCCTATCTTTCGGCGAACTTGAGTGTGACCAAAGAGATTGGCGACCATGTATCCATTTCGTTTTATGCCAACAACTTCACTAATTCGCGCCGTGCAGTCTCTTCCTATGCTACGGGTGTGAAAGTCATCTTTACTCCTGATTTCTACTATGGTTTAACGTTGCGCTTAAAATTCTAAAACGATGAAAAAAATCTTATATATCATGGTGTGCTTTGCATTTGCTGCGTGCACCTCTTTCGAAGATAATCCATACGCCAAGGATTTGTATACGTTAATCGTGCAGGTGGTCTACCCGACAGATTATGTGCAGTATTTGAGGGCGGGAGTGCCGGTGACGATTCAGGATGTGGACTGTGGTAATAAATATACGGCGCAAACCGATGCCAAAGGTGTGGTTCGATTTGAAATCGCAAATGGTATCTACCGTGTGGCGATATCCGATATGCCCAGTGAAGAGGCGATGTTCAACGGCATGGCAGATCGGGTGCAAGTGATTGATGAGGATCGGCAGATGCCCATCAATTTGATTTACTCCAAGCCCGGCACGCTGATTATCAAGGAAATTTATTGTGGCGGATGCTCGAAAGCTCCGCAACAAGGTGACTATGTGTTCGACAAATATGTCATTTTGCACAATAATAGTCCACACACAATTTATTTGGATGGTCTCTGTTTTGGCTTTGCGGATCCCTACAATTCGAATGGTGGCGAAAACCAGTGGGTTACGAAGGATCCGGTGACCGGAGAGACTATTTTCCCGCCATTTGTCCCCATTCTCGACGGATTGTGGCAGTTTGGTGGAGCTGGAACGGATTTCGCAGTTGAGTCAGGCAAAGATGCGGTAATTGCCATCAACGGAGCCATTAATCATGCGGCGCAATATCCGCGCTCGGTGAATCTCAATAAACCGGATTATTTTGTCTGCTACGATGAGGAGAACTATCCATTGGTGAATTATCACCCCACGCCGGGCGATCAAATTCAGCAATCGCATTACCTTCGTGTGGTAATTAAATTAGGTAAGGGAACGGCTTACGGCTACTCGACAAGCTCTCCGGCAACCGTGATTTTCCGCCCTGTGGGGGTGACAATTGATGAATTTTTGAAAGATCCAGCGCACGTCGTACAGAAAAATAAGAGTGATGATCGGTGTGCATTGATTCCTCAAGAGTGGGTGATTGATGGCGTGGAGGTCTTCACAAAGGCATCTGATCCCATCAAGCGTTTGCAACCAACAATCGATGCGGGATTCGTGGTTTTCAGCGAATCGAAAAAAGGACACACACTGCATCGTGTTCTCAACGAGGCGGCTACGGCAGCTGCCGGATTCGAAATTTACTCGGATACCAATAACTCGTCGAACGATTTATATGAGCGCACGACACAATCTCTGCATGAATAGCCTATGAAACGGATTCTATTGATAGGAATGTTGATGTGGGTGTCGGGTGTCACCGCACAGCAACGATTTGACTATATCGAGCGTAGCAACCCTTGGAATAACAGTGTGAACGCTGCGGGTGTACGTCAAGATACAGTGAGCCGCTCGTATGCCGAGGCGTATTGTACGAAAATTAATGGCGGCTTCATGGATAAGTCGAGTTCGGATAACAGTTGGAATGCGGGTGCACGGACGCAGTCCATCCGCCATTTCAACAAGATTTCGTTCTTCGGGCACTTTGCCTATGACTATTTCGACGGACGCAATATGTGCGGTTCCATGTTTTCGCATCCGAACTATTATCCGGTTGATATTTTGGAGTTCACTCCCGGACGGAAAGTACGTGAGACCTACACCCTCACGGGGGGTGTAGCTGCGGTATTAGGGGCGCAATGGACGGGTGGATTGCGCGTCGATTTCGAAGCGCAGAACTACGCGAAACGCAAGGATTTGCGCCATAAAAATACGAATCTTGATTTTGACGTTGCTCCAAGTATTCTCTACCATGCGGAGCGATGGGCGGTGGGAGCTTCCTACATTTTTGGTAAAAATAGCGAGCGAATCGAAGCCGAGCAGATTGGCAAGTTAGGCACTTCGTACTATGCCTTTTTCGACAAGGGACTCTCCTATGGTTCGACCGAGTTGTGGAACGGCAACACCATCCATCTTGCAGAGCCGGGCATCAACGGATTTCCAATCAAAGAGATGATTCACGGTGCTTCGTTGCAGGGGCAATATGGTCCGTTTTATGCCGATGTGACCTACCGCCATCGTAATGGGGATACGGGAGAGAAGGATGTCAAGTGGCATACCTTCAAAACCTCGCAGATTGTGGCACATACTGTCCTTCGCTTGCAAGGCGATGTATATCATCATTTCATCCGTTTGAATTTGGATTGGCAGGAGCAAAAGACGCGCGAGAATCTGGTGGGTAAGGAGACCGTAAATGGCATCACACAGATTCACACTTATGGCTCAACGCCGATTTTTGGACTTCGAAGTCTGGATATAGGAGGTGAATACGAAATTGTATCCAATCGGATTGATTTTCGTGCTGGTGTGGCTTACTCGCAACTCAATCGCCAATCGACCTTGATGTATCCTTATGTGAAAGGGCAGAAATTGCACTACACCGCTCTCTTTGCAAAGGGTATTTGGACCTTTGGAGCTTTCGATTTGATGACGGGATTGGATTATCGGGTGGGCGATTTTTCGGAGAGCAATGTGAAACTTGTTCCCGAAATGGTTACGGGTGACTACTCTCTGCAGTTGACCGAATATTATAATTGGAGCAACGAATACTTGACGGCCTCCCGACTGGGGGTTGATTTAGGACTACGCTACAACATCAAAAAATTTTACATTGATCTTTCTGCTCGTCTCGAGCACGGATTTGATTTGCAATATATTACTAAATCCAATCGGGGTGTGGTAACACTCGGTGTAGGATACAATTTTTAAAAATTACAAACTTTTAAAATAGACAGCTATGAAAAAACTTTTAGTTTCGATGGCGATTATCGCCATCGGTTTTTCCGCTTGCTCTAAAGATGTTGAGCCAACGGCTGCTGGTGATATGCGGGTTGCAATTGACCCGACTATTACCCGTGCGAATGAAACGGATTTCGAAAAGGGTGATCAAATTGGAGTGACGATTACCACTCCGAACGCAACCTATGCCGACAACAAAAAGTTCATTTTTGGTGACGACAAAAAATTCATGGCAGAAGATCATCTGTTGTGGTACGAGGACATCAATGCCAAATCTTCGCTTTTCGCCTATTATCCTTATCAAACAACCACACCTACTGAATTCACGGTGGCTGCCAATCAAAACGATATGGGCTATGAAGCATCAAACTATATGTCGGCATTGAAGACGGACGTGCTGCCTTCAATCAAGGCGGTACCCATGACTTTCAAACACAAAATGGTGCGTTTGGTGATTAACTTGACCAATGAGACCGAATATCCTGTGGAGCAAATTATTGTCAAGAATACCATCGGTACGGCGACTATTCATCTTGCAGACAACACGCTTTCGGCAAAAGAGGGTGGTGCAATGCTTGATATTACGGCACGCCAAATTACGCCAAATGTGAAATATATGGCACTGGTAGTTCCGCAGTCAGCTTCAATAAAAATCACAGTTGTGACGGCTGAAGGTTCGCGTACACAAGGTTTTAACGAATCTGTGTTAGAGTCTGGTAAGCAATATCCAATGACGGTTCGTGTGCTGCCTTCGAACATCAACATTACCATTGACGGTCCAATTGACGGTTGGATTGATGGAGACGAGCTGCTGCCCGACGGACAGACTCCTCCGGTGGACAACTCAATCGAATATGGTGGTGTGAAGTACAAAATCGCAACCATGAAAGATGGTAGCGTGTGGATGGTCGAGAACTTGCGTTATGTTCCTGCAGGAGTGACCGTATCGACTGATCCAGCCGATAACGATGCTGCAATTTGGGCTCCTTACACCTCCGACGGTACGACAACTACGGCAATTTCCGATGCTGCTGAAATTGCTAAAATCGGTTATTTATATAGCTTCGATACGGCATTTGGAGCTGCTATTACGCCCGACAACTGTGGTACATTCGAGGGTGTGCGCGGTATCTGCCCCGAAGGTTGGCACATCCCCTCGCAAGCCGATTGGATTGCGCTGATTGGTGCTTCGGTTAAAACCGCCGATGGCGTGGACTTGACCAACACGTCCGCTCCCTACTACGACGACACCTATAAAGGTGCGAACATCGTGACGTTGAACAAAGACAAATACAACTTCGTCTTCTCTGGTGTCCGTATGCGTTCCACGATTGCTTCGACCGGTGCTTACCAGAAAAACGTCTATGATACACACCTCTCGCTGACCTACTTGATGAGCTCGACCTTCTACAAAAAGAGTTATAGCAAGGACGATGCAACGTTGCTGACTAACATTCAGTATTTCGCTCCGATGACGCTCTATTCAAAGAGCTTCCCCGATGGCAAGTTGAGTGTGGCACTGCTGGGGTACAAGAGTGGTGTGGCGGTACGTTGTGTGAAGGATGCAATTAAATAAACAATTAAATAACAACAAACGATAGATGAAAAAACAACCGAATTATCTAAAACACGTGTTGCAATGGGGCGTTTTAGCTGCCATTGTTGGTACGATTCTCTGGGCGCGGCTCGGTCATAAACCCGTGGATGTTGAAGCATTCTGCCCCTTCGGAGGTTTGCAAGCTTTTGGCACCTACTTGATTCGAAACTCGCTGGCTTGCTCTATGTCGATGCTTCAAATCATGATGGGATTGGTTCTGGCTGTGGGAGTTATTCTCTTCAGCAAATTGTTCTGTGGTTACCTCTGTCCGTTGGGTACGGTGGGTGAGTGGCTGGGCAAGGGAGGCAAAAAATTGCACCTCCAAATTGATCTTCCGTCTGGTAGTGTGGTCGATAAGATTCTGCGCGTGGTCAAATACGCTCTGCTCTTCACGATTCTTTACTTCACCTTCACCTCGAGTGAGTTGTTCTGTAAACGACTCGATCCCTATTATGCTCTTGCTACGGGCTTCAAGGGCGAGATTGTCGTGTGGATGGCTATGTTGAGTCTTGTGTTGCTCTTTTTGGGTAGCATCGTGGTGAAGATGTTCTGGTGTCGTTACATCTGTCCGCTGGGTGCCGTGAGCAACATCTTTAAATTCACGCTCATCTTCCTTCCTGCCGCTATTGTCTGCTGGGTGCTGAGCTATTTTGGTTTCGAGGGGGTTTGGGTTTGGGTGCTTGCCGCGACTTGCGCAATCTGCTACATTGTCGAAATTTGGAAGATGCGCAGTTGTGCATTCCCATTGCTGGCAATTGTTCGCAGCGAGGAGACTTGTAATAAATGTGGTTTGTGCGAGAAGAAATGTCCATACAATATTTCTCTAAAAGATTTATCCAAGGTCAAACACGTGGACTGCACCCTCTGTGGCAACTGCATCTCGGCGTGTGCCACGGGTGCCCTGCAAGTCAATGGTCGTAAGTCGTGGCGTTGGCTTCCGGGCTTGTTGGCTGTGGTTCTCTTCTTTGTTGCCGTATGGTGCGGCAATAAGTGGGAGCTGCCGACCATCAACGAGAAGTGGGGCGACTATGAGCAAGTAGAGCAGATGCAAACCTACAAGACCGAGGGGCTGATGTCCATCAAGTGCTTCGGCTCTTCGAAGGCTTTCTCGGCAAAAATGCAGGCTGTACCGGGTGTGTATGGTGTGAAGACGTTTGTTAAACGTTTCGCTGTTGAGATTGATTACGATCCTACGAAGACCGATACGCTCAAAATTCAGGAGGCTATTTTCACTCCGACTATGCGTAAATACACCACTCCAAAGGCTACAATTCCGATGCTTGATGTGATTCATCTGGGCGTGGAGGGGCTGCACGATCGTATGGATATGGTCTATTTTGGCATGGTGTTGCAAAAAGTCAAGGGGGTCTATGGTTTTGTCTCTGAGTTTGCCTGCCCGGTGAAGGTGACACTTTATGTCGATCCGGCAATAGGTTTCACAGAGTCTCAATTCGAAGAGATAATCAATGCCAAGGAGCTTGTTTTGCCGTCGAAGAAGGAGAAAAAGACCGTTCCATTGCACTTTGTGTTGAAGGAATATGCTCCTGAAGGAACCATTTCGCGTGAAGCTTTTGTCGAGTTGATGTTTACCAATGTCGAAAAGGCAGGCGGTAAATTCACAGAAAATCAAAAGAAGTGGAGTGATGATATCGCCTTTCCGAAGGCTGTCTACGAGATGGTGTATCCGAATATTGAGAAGGTACTTATTCGCTCATCATTCCCCTATTTCAAGAGTTTCCTCTCCTGCAACGAGGGTATTATGTCGGTGGACTTCGTGTTGAAGGATTTGATTCCGACCATGCACATCACCTATGTGAAGAGTATGTGGGACGATGCGAAGATATGGAAAGAGCTGTTCAATGCTCCCGTATGGACTTTGCGTATGGCGGATGGCACGTTCACCGAAGCCGAGCCTCGGCTCAAATTCAAGCACGAGGGCAAGACGCTTGATGCGGTTCCGACTGTAAAATAATGGTAAAAGGAGAGGTGCTTGATTTACCTCTCTTTTTTTAGAAACAAGATGAAAATATGAAAAAAATAATAACTTGCGCAGTCGCTTTTGTGCTGTTCTGGCAGGGTGTTTCGGCAGACGAAGGGATGTGGTTAATTCATCGGATTGCCGAGATTTATCCACAAATGCGTGCCGAGGGGCTGAAACTCAAGGATACGGAAATTTTCAATGAAAATTCACCTGCCTTGTACGATGCCGTAGTTGCTGTGGACGGTGGCATGGGTACGGGAAGCATGATTTCCGATCAAGGGCTGATGATTACCAACCACCATGTTGCCTTCAGCGATATATGCGCGTTGAGCACCCCCGAACATAACTACCTCGAAACAGGTTTCTGGGCTAAAAATCGCACTGAAGAGATTCCCATTGCGGGTAAAACGATCTTCTTTGTGCGCAGGGTGATTGACATTACGAGTGAGGCTCAGGAGTTGAAGGAGCAGATGAAGGCTGCGGGCAAATGGGGACCTATGGCAATGCGCCGACTGTATGCGAATCTGGAAAAACGTTACCAGAAAAAGACCGATTACGAGGTGTCGTGCGCTCAGATGTGGAATGGCGAGATGTTTCTCATGTTCTACTATGAAGTCTACACCGATGTGCGTTTAGTTGGTACTCCGCCCGTTTCGATTGGTGCTTTTGGTGGCGATGAGGACAACTGGAGTTGGCCGCAACACAAAGGTGACTTCACACTCTACCGAGTCTATGGTGATGCGGCAGGTCGTCCTGCACAATATTCAACTCAAAATGTGCCTATCAAACCACGCAAGTCGCTCGCCATATCTACTGAAGGAGTTCACGACAAAGATTTTGCAATGGTGATTGGTTTCCCCGGACGCACGCACCGTTATATGTCGTCGTTTGAGGTGGAGGAGAAGCAGAAGATAAAAAATCCGATTGTGGTGGCAAATCGTCACGACCGTATGGATATTATCAATCGCCACATGAATCAAAGTGCGGATGTGCGGATGAAATATTCTGATATGTACTTCGGACTGAGTAACTTTGCCGATTATGCCAAATGGGAGACCAAATGTCTGCGCCGTTACGATGTGGTGGGCATTCGTGCCGATGAGGAGGCTGAACTTGAAAAGTGGATTGAAGCCGATTCGGCTCGCAAAGTCTACTATGGCGACTTGTTGCACAACATCAAAAACGGATGCGAGGCGCACCGCGATGGATTGCGTGATCTGACTTATTTTCAAGAGGCGTGGTTCGGTGTGAGCCAAGCGTTGTTGGTGGGCACTCGTGTTGCCTCAAACCTCGCTAAACTCGATCGCATGAAAATTGATACACTGGATGTGCAATCTGCTGATTCGCGCCGTATTGCGGGCAGTGCAGCTCAGTTGCGAGGCAATTACGATAAGGCGACTGACCGCGATTTGTTTGCCAAGATGATGACCAACTTCACAGCACATGTGTCGCGTAATTTGTGGGGTGGGGCACTTAGTGCGATGTACGATCAATATGAGGGCGATGCCGATCGTATGGCGCGTACTGCATTTGACGCATCGTTCTGCTGTGATGCGGATAAATTCGAAAAATATTTTAGCGAAAAACGTGCTGTTGCCGACATCCGCAAGGATCCGTTGGTAGCGTTGACCGAGTCGGTCAATGTGCTGAATTTCAAGGGAGCGTGCCCCAAGGCTGAGCGCAGAGCAGGCATCCGTAATATGGATAAATTAGAGTCGTTGTATGCCAAAGCACTCTATGAATTTCGTGCTGAGGCGGGGGTGGCTCAATATCCGAATGCCAACTCCACAATGCGCCTGACCTATGGCACAGTGGGGGCAATCAACCCCAGTGATGGTGTTTTTTACGATTACCGTTCAACCATTAATGGCTATCTCGAAAAATACAATCCCGATGATTACAACTTCCGGGTCGATGAACGTCTGCGCTCACTCATTGCAGCTGCGGATTGGGGTCGCTGGGGCGAAAAGGGCAAGTTGTATGTTAATTTCATCACCAACAACGATATTACGGGTGGTAATTCGGGTAGTCCGGTAATGAATGCGCGTGGTAATTTAATTGGCTTGGCATTCGACGGCAATCGTGAATCCATGGCGAACGACATCTATTTTCACCCTGCATTTTCGAAAACGGTTTGTGTTGATATTCGCTATGTGATGTGGATTATCGAGAAATATGCCGATGCGGGCTACCTGCTTGGCGAGATGAAGCTGAAATAGTACGCCGTCATAGCACTGCGATTGCGTTGATAGACAAGAGGGAAGATGTAAATCTTCCCTCTTGTTGTATTTGTCTCTAAAAAAAATGATTTGATGAAGAGGATAAAAAATAAAATAAACAACTATCTTTGCGCCGCAATGGTTTCCAAATCGCACCTGTGTGTCGCGAGGAGGAATTAAATGGGAATCGGGTGTAAATCCCGAACAGTTCCCGCTGCTGTAAATTCCAATCTCTTTCGGAGATTCGTTGTCGGTGCACTCTTGCCACTGGTCATTAGACTGGGAAGGCGTACCGAACAGGAATAAGTCAGAAGACCTGCCTTGTATTTGACGGATTTACAGCCTGCGGGGTTATGGGCTTGGGAATCAACAAATAAGGCACTCTTCCTGTTTTTTCCACGACAGATTAAGTCAATGCATCGTTTGCTGTAAATCCGATTACGAACTTTTAATCGGACGCGTGCATGATATTTAGACTTGTTATTCAGATTATCCTTCTTTTACTCTTTTTGCTGGAGACCATGGAATCTTCTGTGGCTCAGGCTCGTGAGCAGCTACCAATGCGCAACGACTCCACTTATGTGATGGAGGAAATTGTGGTCTCTGCCAACCGAATAAACCGTGAAGTTACGCCCGTGCAAACCCTTTCGGGTGCTGAACTCAAGAGGCTCAATGCTTACTCGGTGGCGGATGCTATTCGCTATTTTTCAGGTGTTCAAATCAAGGATTACGGTGGCATCGGCGGTTTGAAAACGGTCAATATACGCAGTATGGGCAGCCACCATGTGGGGGTGTTCTACGATGGGGTAGAGCTGGGAAATGCTCAAAATGGAGTGGTGGATTTGGGGCGATTCTCGTTGGATAACATGGAGGCTGTGGCGATGTACAACGGGCAGAAAAGTTCGATTTTTCAACCCGCAAAGGACTATGCTTCAGCCAGTGCCATCTACATGATTACTCGTACGCCCTCCTTTCGCGACAAGCAACGCGACAAGCTGAACATCGGTCTCAAGGGTGGCTCTTTTGCCACCATCAACCCCTCGCTTCTGTGGGAGCATCGCATCAGTGACCACCTTTCAGCATCGGTCAGCACCGAATTTTTATATACGTCGGGACGCTACAAATTCTCGTATTCCAAGCGCGATGGCTACGATACAACCGAGGTGCGTAAAAATGGAGATGTGCGTATGTTCCGTGCCGAGGCGGGTTTATTCGGCAAAATAAAACGTGGTGAATGGCGCGCCAAAGTTTACTATTACAACTCAGAACGAGGCTATCCGGGAGCTTCGGTGCGGGAGGAACCGGGCAAATTCAAACATCAAGATCGGCAGTGGGACGATAATTTCTTTGTGCAGGGAACGTGGCGCAAAAATTTCACGCCAACATACAGCCTGCTCCTCAATGGCAAATACGCCTACGACTACCTCCATTACCTCTCCGATCCGCGTAAGGATGTCACGACCATGTATGTCAACAACCACTATCGTCAGCAAGAGAGCTACCTCTCGGCGGCACATCTGTTCTCAATTTTCCCGTGGTGGAGTGGCTCGCTATCCAATGACTTTCAATGGAATACACTCAATGCTGACCTTGTGGATTTTGTCTATCCCAATCGTTACTCGCTGCTCACGGCTGCCGCCACTTTTCTCGATTTTCAGCGTTTCAAGTTCCAAGCCAGTCTGCTGCACACCTTTGTCAGTGACCAAACGCGCACGGTGGGTGCGCAGGCGGGCAACAAGAGCGTCTTCACCCCCTCGGTTGTGGTTTCGTGGCGACCTTTGTCTCAGAGTGATTTGACGCTGCGGGCGTTCTACAAACGGGTATTCCGGATGCCGACGCTCAATGATTTATACTACACTTTTATCGGCAATAAGAATCTGAAACCAGAGTACACGACGCAGTATGATGTGGGTGTGACGTATGCTGTGAATTTCACTCACAGCAGATTCCATCGCGTGGAATTGCAGTTGGATGGCTATTATAACCAAGTGGAGGACAAGATTATAGCCATGCCCACTTCGAACCAATTTCGCTGGACGATGCTCAATTTGGGCTATGTCGAAATTGGGGGAGTAGACGCGGCTGCGCAGGGCTATTGCACCTTTGGAAAGGTCGATCTTTCGGTGCGTTTAAGCTACACCTACCAGCAGGCGCAGGATCGCACCGATCGCACCAGTGAGTGGTTTGGCGGTCAAATTCCCTATGTTCCGTGGCACAGCGGCTCAATTATCTTGAGTGGCTCCTACAAAACATGGGCGTGGAATTACAGTTTTATCTACACCGGTGAACGTTACGAGGCGGTTGCCAACATCCCCGAAAATTATGCACAACCGTGGTATACGCACGATCTTTCGCTCTCGAAATCGTTCCGATTCAAGGGAGTCGAGCTGCGTGCATCTGCCGAGTTGAACAACCTCTTCAATCAACAGTATGAGGTGGTGCAGTGCTACCCGATGCCGGGAACGAATTTTAAAATTAAAATCAATATTCTGCTATGATGAAACGCATTTTTTTACTCTTGGGCTGTGCTGCCCTGCTCGTTTCGTGCCGCACCGATGAGACGATTATCCCATCGACCGGGACGGAGGTCACGCCGACGATAAAACCCGAGAAAATTAAAGGATTCTTTCTGCTCAACGAGGGAAATATGGGCAGCAATAAGGCAACGCTCGACTACTTCGACTATGAGACGGGTGTCTACACCAAAAATATTTATGCTGAACGCAATCCGGGTGTAGTCAAGGAGTTGGGCGATGTGGGCAACGATATTCAAATCTATGGAGACAAACTCTATGCGGTGATTAATTGTTCGCATTTTGTGGAGGTGATGGATGTGAATACGGCACGGCATATCACTCAAATATCGATTCCTAATTGCCGCTATATGGCATTTAAAGGGCGTTATGCCTACGTTAGTTCGTATGCGGGTCCGGTGGTGATTGATCCGAATGCTCGACTGGGTTATGTGGCGAGGGTCGATACCGTCTCCATGCAGGTGGTTGACACTTGCACGGTTGGCTACCAACCCGAAGAGATGGCAGTGGTGGGCGACAAGCTCTATGTTGCCAATTCGGGCGGTTATCGAGTGCCGAATTACGATCGCACCGTCTCAGTTATCGACTTGAAGGAGTTTAAAGTGATAAAAACCATTGATGTAGGGATTAATTTGCATCATCTCGAATTGGATCATTACGACAATCTTTACGTCTCCTCGCGCGGTGATTATTATACAATCCCCTCGAAGACGTTCATCATCGACACTCGCACCGATCGTGTGACCGATACACTGAACCTGCTCTCGAACACCAATATGACCCTTGCGGGCGACTCGCTCTATATGTACAGCACCGAGTGGAGTTATGTGACCAACAGCAATATGGTCTCCTATGCGATTTTCGACACCCGCACGCGGCAGACAGTGACTCGCAATTTCATCACAGATGGCACCGAAAAAATGATTAAAATACCCTATGGCATTGCTGTGAATCCCGAAACCAAGGAGTTTTTTGTCACTGATGCCAAGGATTACGTCACTCCCGGAACGCTCTACTGTTTCGATTCGCAAGGCAAGAAAAAATGGGCAGTCACTACGGGCGACATCCCCGCGCATATCGTTTTTACCCACAAGAAACTCAAATCACTCAATAAATAATATGAAAACATTCAACTTAAAAACACTTTCCAAAGCCTTGTTCGTCTTAGGAGTAACAACGGCTTTCATGGGTGGGTGCAGCAGCGACCAGACGGAGGAGCTGACCACCCAGCGACCCACAATTACCTTCACCAACACGACCGATATCTATGTGGTGAAGGTGGGCAAGGTCTTAACCCTCGAACCGACGGTCGAGAATGATCATGATGCCATCTATTCGTGGACGACGGCTGATGGGAAACTCCTCGGTAGGGAGAAAAAATTCACCTATTCGTGGGGTGAGGCAGGGCAGGTCTATCTAACATTTCGTGTGGTCACTGAGCAAGGTACAGCTCAAAAGGAGATTCGTGTGGATGTAGCGACACTCGTGCCGCCGCGTATTTCGCTTGCCGTACCCAAGGATGGTTACATCATTCTGAAGGGGCAGCCACTGGAGTTAAATCCGCAGGTGGACAACAATGCCTCAGCAAGTTATGAATGGCGCGTGGATACGAAAATAGTCGCCACAACGCAAAAATACACCTTCAATTCGGCTATCGCAGGTACATTTCATGTTGCCCTTGCGACCGCCAATGAGGATGGTACGGATGCGCTGGAGTTTGATGTGAAGGTCATGGAACCCGCTGCTATGCCCTTTGCGTGGCTCTTTGAACAGGAGGTTTATCATGTGGCGAAGGGGCGAACCATTCGATTGCTGCCTTATGGCATCACCAATGCTTTCGATGGTCAATATTGCTGGACCGTGGATGGCAAAGAGGTGCAGCGAAGCAACAATCCGCTCTATATTTTTCATGCGACTACCGAAGGAAAGTATGCTGTGACGGTCGCCATGACGAATAGTTACCTCACCGTTTCGAAGCAGCTGACCGTGGAGGTCTGTCCGCCCGAAGGTCGGTATAAACGCGCGGCAACGGCAAGCAGTAAATCGGAGTGGAACAAGGTGTATGAATTTTTGGCTGCTCCCGGACAGTTCGTCAACGAAGGATACATGGCTTCTACTGCCGCGCAGGCGGTGACGTGTGCCGAGGCATTGATGCGTAAGGGGGCACACGTCTCGCTGGGCGGCTTCGGTGGCTACCTTGTGTTGGGCTTCGACCACAGCATCGAAAACGATGGTGGCTACAATTTCCAAATTATAGGCAATTCGTTTGAAGGATCGTCCGAGCCGGGTGTAGTCTACGTCATGCAGGATGAAAATGGTGATAATCTACCCAACGATACTTGGTATGAACTCAAAGGCAGCGAATATGGCAAAGCCGAGACCATTCAAGACTATGAAATTACCTATTATCGTCCGAGTTCGGCTCGAATGCCCGTAGCGTGGAGCGACAATCAAGGCAAAACTGGCTCGGTGGACTACCTTGCGGCATACCACACGCAGGATTATTACTACCCACTTTGGGTGACTGCCGCCTCCTACACGTTGCGTGGTACGTGTCTCAAATCGCGCACCAATGAGGTGACATCGGGCTATTGGAGCAACGATGCCTTCGAGTGGGGCTATGCCGACAACTTCAGCTCCATTGATCGTTTGACGAACACCGACAACCACGATGCGGGGGTCAATGCCAACCACTTCCGGATTAGCGACGCGGTCACATTCGACGGCAAGCCCGCTAATTTGCAATATATCGACTTTGTGAAGGTGCAAACTTGTGTCAACGCCAAAGCCGGTTGGCTGGGCGAAGTCTCGGTGGAGGTTTTCGGCGCGCGTGATTTTAACCTTATAAAAAACAAATAATTCATCTCAAAATCCAAATTTAAATTATGAAGAAATTTTCAGTTGTTTTCAGTTTACTGCTCTGTGCGGTATGCTTGTTCGGCGCGTGCAGCGAGGATGATGGAGTCAATAATCCATTCGAAGGGAGCGACAATAATCTCGTTGCTTTCGCGCTCAAAGTCAAGGGCGTAAGCTATGATGCTGCAATTGTTGGCAATAAAATTACCGTTTCTGTCCCGGTAGCTCTCGATCTTACGGGGGCGGAGGTGAACTACAAACTTTGTGAGCACGCCACGATTCTACCTGACCCCAAGACGGTGACTACGTGGAATAACGAGCAAGTTTTCCGTGTGAAATCCTACAACGGGGCGAGCCAAGATTACACTTATGTGGTCGCGCGTACCGAAATATCACACACGGGCAATGTGCAATTGCTGACTCAAGCCGATGTCGATGCCTTCGCTGCGACGGGGAGCACGGTCATCGATGGTAATCTGATTATTGGTGCCGATGCGTTGCCCGACCCGGCAACGGCAATTGTGAATCTCGATGGACTGCGCACGCTGAAACAGGTGAGCTACCGTATTATTATCAACAGAAGCTATAATGGAGTGAATTTTGACGGATTGAGCCAGCTTGAAAAATGCGGCGGTCTGTATGTGGGTAGTGTCACCTCGCCCATAACGTTTCCTGCTAAGGAGGGAGTTACGGTCAATCTTCCCGCATTCAAAATGTCGGGTGAAGTGGTGCTCAACAGCCCTTCGCTGAAGAGCATTTCGTGTGCTAAACTCGAATCTACGGGTGCTTTGTTCATCGCTTCGAATGCGTTAACCGAGTTGAATATGACGGCACTGAAAGAAGTTGCAGGTGACTTGTCGGTGCAAAACAGCCCGAACGCTGCAAATAGCGTGCTGACCGAGTTGTCGTTTCCGCAGCTCACTTCGATTGGCGGTGCGCTGACGATGCACTATTTTAGTGGACTTACAAAACTCAACTTGACAAAGTTGAACTACCTCGGTGGAGGTATGGACATCGCTCTGAATGCCTCGTTGTTAGAGGAGGTGAACTTCCCTGAACTCGTGGTTGCGAATGGGGTAGTGAGCATCGAGCGTGCTCCGGGATTGAAGAAAATTGCTCTGCCTAAAGTGAAAAAAATCACCTCTTTCATCTTTAACAAAAGCTCTTATGGTAGCTATCCGTTGATTAAACTTGACCTCTCGTCGCTTGAGGAGATTGCGGACGAACTCTATATCCGGGGCATTCCTATGGAGCGTCTCAGCTTGCCTAAATTGACAACTATCGGGGGCGATTGCACCCTTTGGGATCTGCAATCGGTGACAAATATCGAGATTCCCGCGCTGACGAAGATGGCCGGTAAATTATACTTTTACTCGCTCAATATGCTTGTAACGCTCGATTTGTCGAAATTAACCGAGTTGGGCTCTGTCGAGTTGGTGGGTTGTCTGAAACTGGCGAAGATTAAATCACCCAAAGTAATCACCTCCATTGAGTTGAATTTGGCATCCAATGCCACCTGCCCTGTAACCGAATTTGAGGGTTTGGAGCGTGTGACAGGCGAAATGAGCCTATCGAATGCCAGTGGAACGAGCCTTGTTAGCATTCCTCATGTGAAGCACATTGGTCAATTTTCGTTGAATTACACAGGCAAAAATGCAATTTTGACACTGCCCGATGTGCAGACCATGGAGACTTTGGATGTTAGTGCAAGTGATCTTGTGGAGCTGACGGCACCAAAATTAACCGCTGTGACGACCAAATTCAAATTGAGTTATTGCTCAGCACTTTTGACAATTAACATCCCTGAGTTGCGTACGGTGGGTGATTTTATCCTGATGGAGCACAACGCATGGAGCACGAACAAGGCGCGTATGACCCATATCAACGCCTTCAATGGGATTACATCTGCCAAGAGTGTCGATATTAGCTATTGTGGTAAATTGGTGGATTTCAGCGGTCTATCGGCTGTTGTGTCTGCCCTTGCGACTGACAAATGGTCGGTGAGCAACTGCGCCTACAATCCGACATTGCAGGATATGCGGGATGGACATTATGTGAAGCAGTAAGAGACGCTATCGAATCTGAATAATAGATGGAGGGAAAATCATATTTTCTCTCCATCTATTATTTTAGTCCTTTTTAGTTACCCTTCAACTTCCACGCCCAACAGCGAAATTAAATCAATGGATTGTGAGGGGGCGATGGTTGCACCGCGCAAGTCGGCAAGGTTGAGCCGAATGCCGGCTATCTGCGAACTGCGCAGGTCGATGCCTGATAGCGAGGTTTGCGAGAAGTCGGTTTCGGCAAATCGACAACCCTCAAAGGCGACTGCTTGAAGTCGGCAGTCGCTCATGCTGCCTGCCGTGAAGTCGCATTCGGTGAAGCGACAGAAGCGCATTTTGCTCTCTGTTAGGTTGATGTACTGGTTGTTACATCCGCTCATGCTGACATGATTGAATGCCGAATTGGCGAAATTTGTGCCTAATAATTTGCAGCTTACAAATTCCACACGAAAAAGAATGGCATCGTCGAAGGCGATGTTCGAGAGGTCGCAATGGTCGAAGCGCACATCGGTCATCTGCATCCCCTTGAAGTTGCAGGCAGCGAAGGTGGTGTGGTCGAACGAGCACTCTGTGATGCTGGTGTGCGGACGCTGAATGCCTTGCACTGCACCGCGCACAAAACCACAGCCCATGAGCTCCTCGCCCAGTACACCAAACTCCTCACCCGGATGGTTGTGTTCAATCTCAATCATCGGAGGAGTTACCTTTGCAATTTGTATTTTTGTCGATTTCATTTCAATAATTTTTCGTAGGCGAGTCGCATCCCACTCGTGTACCACACTTTGCCGCAGAGGCTGAAGCCGAGGGTGGCGACCATGCGTTGCATATAGAGGTTGTCGTGTGCCGTGTCGATGCGGAAGCTGCCGCAGTTGTGCTGGCGTGCTACCTCTTCGACATGGCGCATAAAGGCGGTAGCTGTCCCGCGCCGCTTGACTTCGTCTGCAATTGCCAGTCGATGTACCACCACATAATCACCTGTCGAGAGCCATGCGCCCTCGATGTTTGCATAGGCGGGCTCACCGTTGAAGAGCATGGCTGCATAACCAATCACGGAGGTGGAGTCACACGCCACAATGCCGTAGCCGTAGGCAATATCGTGTTCTATGTCGCTCACGGCTGGGTAGTTATCCTGCCACTGAGTGCTGCCCAAGGCGCGCATTTGAGCTTGGGCTTGTCGGATAATTTGCATAATCCGCGACACATCGTCGCGTGTTGCTTCTCTATATTTCATTCAATTTTCTATCTTTGCAAAGGTAGATAATCGTAACGAGACGACCAAGAATTTTTGCGGCGCAATTTTTGCCGTTTATCTAATCGAATATGAAGACAATTTTACTAATATTGACTATTTTTGTGGGTGCATTGACCCCCTTAATCGCACAAAAAACCATGAAACCACTCACTTCGGAAGAGCGCAGGGTAATCCTGAACAAAGCCACGGAACCGCCCTTCTCGGGCATCTATTACGATTATAAAAAGACGGGTACTTACGTATGTCGTCAATGCGGTGCGCCGCTTTATTCCTCTGACAATAAGTTCGATGCCGGGTGTGGCTGGCCAAGTTTCGACGATGAGATTAAGGGTGCTGTGCGTCGTGTGCCCGATGCCGATGGAGAGCGTGTCGAGATTGTATGTGCTCGGTGTGGGGCTCATCTGGGACACGTGTTCGAGGGAGAACATTTTACACCGAAAAATACGCGTCACTGTGTCAACTCGCTCTCGTTGAGTTTTGAGGCAGCGCAGCCAACTTCTGCTGTGGCATATTTTGCCGGCGGATGTTTTTGGGGCGTGGAATATCTATTCGAAAAGCAGAAAGGGGTGCTCGATGTTGAGTCGGGTTATATGGGAGGGAACGTCTCTTCACCTACTTATGAGCAGGTTTGTTGCCGTAATACGGGACACGTGGAGACTGTGCGAGTGACCTATGACCCGTCGCAAATTAGTTACGAAACACTGGCAAAGTTCTTCTTCGAAATTCACGATCCGACGCAGTCCAATCGCCAAGGTCCCGATGTGGGCGAGCAGTATCGATCCGAGATTTTCTACACCTCGCCTGCTGAACGACTCACCGCCGAGAAGCTAATCGTACAGTTGCGCGCCAAGGGATACGATGTGATGACTGTATTGGCACCTGCGAGCCGATTTTGGCGCGCGGAAGAGTACCATCAGGATTACTACCGTCGCAAGGGGTCGAAGCCCTATTGTCACCTCTACACCCCTCGTTTTTAACGCCGTGCGACAATCCGTCGCACGAGATAGACACTCAGAATAAGCAGCGTAGTTGCCCCTTCGGCAACCGGAACAGCCAACCAGATGCCTGCCTCGCCCCACAGATGTGGTAGAAAGAGGAAGCCGAGTATCATGAAGACAATGCCGCGCAGAATGGTGAGCGTGGAGGCGGCTTTGCCTTGTTCGAGACTTTGCAGGTAGCCAATGACCACCACGTTGATTCCGAAAAACATATAGCCCAATGAAAAGAGCTGAAGTCCCTGTGTTGCATAAAGATAAGCAGGAGCTTCGGGAGGTAGGAACATTCCTGCAATCCACTCGCTACCCAGCCATGTGATGGCGCAAATCATTGCGCCAAAACCCGCAGCTGTAGCCAATGCCAGCCGGAAGGTGTGAACTACACGGGCGTGTTGTCCCGCGCCGTAATTGTAGCTGATGATGGGTTGTGCGGATTGGATGATACCGCTGTGTATCATGAAGATAATGGGAAAGAGGTAGCAGGCGATGCTGTATGCCGCCACACCGTCTTTGCCCACATAGCGAATGAAGGCGAAGTTGCCGACCACCATCATGCAGGCGAGTGCCAGTTCGCTCAGTAATGCCGGAAAACCGACGTATGCCATGTACCCGATGTTGCGTGCGGTGAGTTGTAGGCTGTGCCGACTGAGCTTCAATGGCGCAAGTTTCAGCGTGCGGCTACGGCGTAGCATATACCACAACATGAGTGCTGCTCCCAAGGCGTAGCCGATGCCGGTGGCTGTGGCGGCACCGGCCAAGCCCCAGTCGAAAACGAAGATAAAGAGGTAGTCTAACAGAATATTTAGGCAGGCAGCGAAGAGGTTGCAGTACATCGAAAAGTTGGGCGCACCATCGAGCCGCACTGCAAACATGATAATATCGAATAGTGCAAGTGGCATGAAAAAAGGCACGAAGTAGAGAAGGTACTCACGTCCTAACTCTCTGAGTGAATCTGGAGTACCCAGTAAATCAAGCACTGTGTCGTTGAAGTACATCATCACACCCGATGCGATGAGCACAATCAGCGAAGGGACGATGAGTGACTGTGTGATGTTGATGCCTGCGATGCGGGCTTTGCCTCGCGAGAGGTTGACCGATGCTACCACCGAGCCGCCCATACCGAACATCAGTCCGATGCCTGTGGCGAGCAGGTAGAGTGGGGCGATGAGATTCACTGCCGCCAAGGCATCGCTGCCGATACCGTGTCCGACGAAGATGCCGTCGGTGACGATGAAGACCGCAGAGCTGACCATGCCCATGACGGTGGGTAGCAGAAAACGAAGAAATAATTTCTTGATTTCTGTGTCTTTAAAATTTATATTGTCCCGATCCATTTTAATTTTGAGCAAAATATTGCCACAATGGAGCGACCATCAGAGCTTGTTTGATAGCATTGGTGTCGAGCAACGAACGCACTTCGTCGCGTGTGAATAGATGGACGCGCAGGTCTTCGGTCGGTTCGAGATGTTGAGTCGACACGGGCTCAACATCGACAGCTAAGAAGCAGTGTGTCATGTTGTTCTGCGTAGCTGGATTGGCACATATTTGCATCGTTTCGCTCCATGTACCGCCACCGTAGCCTGACTCCTCCCACAATTCGCGACGTGCGGCATCGAGGGGTGTAGAGTCGGTGGCGTCGCAACATCCAGCGACCAATTCGTAGTCGCTGCTGCCCAATCCGTGGCGATATTGGCTCACGAAAACGAATTGATGATCTCGAGTGATGGCGATGACGTTGATCCAATCGGGATATTCGAAGACGTAGTAATCGGGTATCCGGTTGCCGTTGGGCAACTCCACACACTCATGGCGCACGGTGAACCATGGTTTGCGAGCGAGGTATTCACTGCTCACGACGCGCCATTTACGCTCTTCTAACTTCTTCATTTTGTTTTAATTATAAAGCCTTCCTGTGCAAGGAAGGCTTTGCAAAATAAATATTTATCGTAGTGTTACTCGGTCAATTGGTCTGCCTTGTCCAACAGCGATGCACACAACTCATCGCTCAAAGATTGCGATTGAGCTACAGAATAGGCGGCACTTTGCTCCGCCTCTTTTTTCGATTCTCCCAATCCGTGCCCCACCTCAATGTTGTCGATGAGCACCGTTGAGCAGAAAAATGGGTGTCCTGCCGTGGTGCTTGAGTCGTAACCCGTGCGGAACAAAATCGTGTGATGAGTCTTCTGGCTCCATTCAATCAGGCGGCTTTTGAAGTCGGTTTCCGACTCCGAAAGATCCTCAAGGCTCATGTAATGGTAGAATATATCGTTGATTAACAGGCGGTTGACAAATTCATATCCTTGGTCAAGATAGACTGCTCCCATCATCGCCTCGAAGGCATCGCCGAAGATATGTTTCTGCGTCAGATTCCCGTTGGCGGTGGATATAATTTGTTTGTCGAGTCCAATGCGACCCGCCACCTCGTTGAGCGACTGGCGCGAAACGATTTTCGAACGCAGCTGCGTCAGAAAGCCCTCCTGTTGTTCAGGAAATTCAATGTAGAGATAGTCGGATGTAACCGCCTCAATCACAGCGTCGCCCAGAAACTCAAGACGTTCGTTGTTGATTTGCTGTCCATCATCCAACACTAAAGAAGCTGACTTGTGAATCAAAGCCAGCTTATAAAGCTCGATATTGTGCGGAATAAATCCGAACATATCGTCTATTGCAGAGTAAAATTTCTTATCCCGTCCGAAATTCCTCTTCAGAGGGCGCAGTAAAAAATCAAACACAGCGTTGCGAACGGTTTTTGAAATTAGAGTTTACGGAAAACAACTGTTGAGTTGTGACCACCAAATCCGAATGTGTTGCTCATCGCATACTTCACCTCGCGTTTTTGCGCTGTATTGAGGGTAAGATTCAGTTTTTGGTCAATCTCCGAATCAAGATTTTGGCAGTTAATTGTTGGGGGAATCGTGCCATGTGTGATGGCAAAAATGCACGCCAAGGCTTCGACAGCTCCGGCAGCTCCCAACAGGTGACCTGTCATGGATTTTGTCGACGAAATATTAATATCGTAGATGTGGTCACCCAATACGCCTGCTACGGCTTTGAGCTCCGGAATATCACCCGCGGGGGTTGATGTGCCGTGAACGTTCACGTAGTCAATATCTTTGGGTTCGATGCCAGCGTCTTTGATTGCGTCGCGCATGGATTTCATAGCACCCTTTCCTTCGGGATGGGGTGAGGTGAAGTGGTAGGCATCGGCAGAAGATCCGCCGCCAACCATTTCGCAATAAATTTTCGCACCGCGAGCCTTTGCGTGCTCATATTCTTCAAGAATCAGTGCTCCGGCACCTTCGCCAATCACGAAGCCATCGCGATCTTTGTCGAAGGGGCGTGAGGCGTGTGACGGGTCATCGTTGCGGGTCGAGAGAGCCTGCATTGAGTTGAAACCGCCGACGCTTGGTTCGTTGACCGCAGCTTCAGAGCCACCGGCAACCATCATGGTCACTTTGCCCCAACGAACATAGTTGAAGGCATCAATCAGACCGTGATTGGAGGATGCACAAGCCGATACGGTGCAGTAGTTTGGCCCCATGAAACCATATTTCATAGAGATGAAACCTGCGGCGATATCGGCAATCATGCGGGGAATAAAGAATGGGCTAAACCGAGGAGTTCCATCTCCTGCGGCGTAGCCCAGACATTCGTCAAAGAAGGACTTGATGCCTCCGATACCCGAACTCCAAATTACGCCTACCTGCTCCAAATCGGTCTTTCCCAAATCGAAAGCCGAATCCTCGACAGCCTGTGTGGCTGCTATGAGCGCGTACTGCGTAAATAGGTCGTACTTACGTACTTCCTTGCGGTCGAAATAACGGGTTGAGTCGTAATCTTTAACTTCACAAGCGAATTTCGTCTTAAATTTTTCGGCATCGAAATGAGTAATTGGTGCAGCACCGCTAACTCCTTTTTCAAGATTCGAAAAATATTCTTCAATATTATTACCGAGCGGATTGATCGTTCCTATGCCGGTAACAACTACTCTTTTTTCTGTCATAAATTTAAGCTTTAAAGAGTCTTTGTAAACTCTTTTTTATTCGTTTTGTGAATTATTTCTTGTGCTCCTCAATATACGCGATTGCACTGCCTACGGTTGAGATTTTCTCAGCATCCTCATCAGGAATGTGGATGTCGAAAGCTTTCTCAAATTCCATAATCAATTCAACCGTGTCGAGAGAATCTGCACCGAGGTGGTTCGTGAAACTTGCTTCGGGAACCACTTCTGACTCCTTAACGCCTAATTTGTCAACGATAATCTCGACAACTTTTGACTGAACTTCTGACATAACTTTAAATTTTTAGTTAAACAATTATTAATAAGTAGTTATTATATTCACTTCAATTTTGGGCAAAAGTAACACTTTTTTTATTACTTTTGACAAAAGGCATCTTTTTTTTATTCACAATTTTTTCGACATTTAGCACATTTAGTAGAGTAAAATTTTAAATACCAATACATTATGAACTTACTTTTGATATCAAATTCAACCAATGCGGGTGAGCCTTATTTGCAATACCCCCTGCCTGAGATTGCGAAATTTCTCCATGGAGTCAAAGAAATCGTCTTTGTACCCTATGCCGCTGTCACTTTTTCTTATGCCGAATATGAGCGTAAAGTGCAGGCGCGTTTTGCTGAATTGGGCATTCGTGTGCGCTCGACCCATCGAGTGACTAATCCGTCGCGTATGATTCGCCAAGCGGAGGCGATTTGTGTGGGTGGGGGCAATACGTTTGCCCTGACCAAAAAGATGCAGGAACAGGGGCTGATGACAGCCATTCTGAAGAAAATTAAGTCGGGAACGCCCTATGTCGGTTGGTCGGCAGGTAGCAATGTGTGCTGTCGCACGCTCTGCACCACCAACGATATGCCTATCGTTGAACCGCTATCCTTTAAGACCATAGGGGCTGTGAAGTTTCAAATCAACCCTCACTATCTTGATGCGAATCCTGCGGGTCATGCCGGTGAGACGCGTGAGCAACGCATTCTCGAATACATCGAGGCGAATCCGCGTCGCTGGGTGGTTGGATTGCGCGAGGGGTGTATGCTACACTACCAAGGCAGTCGGTTGGAGTTGATTGGTGCGCGTCCGATGCGGATTTTCCGCAAGGGTATTACCCCGTACGAGGTCAAGGCGGGTGATGATTTGTCGTTCTTGCTGTGACGACGACCGCTCAGACGGGACATAGAGGCGAGGAGCTCGCGGCGGAGTATCTGCGCCGCGAGGGCTTCGAACTTTGTGATTTGAACTGGCGGTGCGGTCGTTACGAGATTGATATTGTAGCGCGTCGTTACGATGAATTGCACTTTGTGGAGGTCAAAACGCGCCGTGCAGGAGGTCTCACTTCGCCCGAACAGGCGGTGACTTCTTCCAAGTGTCGTGCTTTGATGCATGGCGCGACCGCCTATATGGCGCAGCGTGGTTGTGACTTGGAACCTCGTTTCGATTTGATAGCCATTGATATGCGTGATGATGGTCAAGCGGAGGTGCGATTTGTGGCTGATGCGATTGAATACCATTGGTAATTTTGCTTTTTTAGTATATATTTACTATCTTTGTTCCACTAAACAACCCAAAAATTCGATAACGCTGATGTGGTTATATAATTTTGGCCTAATTTTTTATGCGTGGGTCATTCGTCTTATCGCCCCTCGACACCCCAAAGCCAAACTTTGGAGCGAGGGTCGCAAAGATTTATTCAAACGCATGGCTGCTGCAATAGATCCTGCGGCGAAAATCGTCTGGGTGCACGTCGCCTCGCTTGGCGAGTTTGAGCAGGGGCGACCCATCATCGAACGGATTCGTCGCGATCACCCCGAATATAAAATTCTCATCACCTTTTTCTCACCTTCGGGCTATGAGATCCGAAAAAATTACAATGGAGCAGACTACATCTTCTACCTGCCGATTGATACCCCTTCCAATGCCCGTCGATTTCTCGACATTGTCCACCCCGACATCGCTATCTTTGTAAAATACGAATTTTGGATTAATCTACTCTCCGAGCTGCGCCGTCGTGGAATACGCACCTATGTGGTCTCTGCGATTTTCCGTCGCAACTCCATTTTTTTCCGCCCTTATGGCGGTATGTGGCGACAGGCACTTGAGAGTTTCGATACGATGTTCGTCCAGAATGACGAGTCGAAAACCTTGCTCGCACAGTTGGGGTTCGATAATGTGGTGGTGGCGGGTGACACGCGTTTCGATCGGGTTGCCGATATTGCCGCTGCTGCCAAGCAGATAGATGTTATTGAGCGTTTCAAGGGCGAGAGTCGGCTCTTTGTGGCGGGTTCGACGTGGGGTCCCGACGAAGAGTTGTTGATTCAACTGATGAACGAGAATCCCGATGTGAAATTTGTAGTTGCTCCGCACGAGATGGACGAGGGGCGCATTGTGCACCTCATGTCCGAGACCAAGGGTGGGGCATTGCGCTACACCGGATGTACCGCACGCACGAGCTATGCGCGGCGGCAGTTGATGGTGCTCGACACGATGGGGATGCTCTCATCGGTCTACGGATATGCTTTGTGGGGCTATATCGGTGGTGGATTTGGGGTTGGCATTCACAATACGCTTGAAGCGGCAACTTTCGGATTGCCGATTGCTTTCGGTCCCAACTACGAGAAATTTAAGGAGGCGCGCGACTTGGTGAGTATGGGAGCTGCCAAGTCCATCAAAGATTACGATGAATTGCGCCGTTGGTTCCTGCCTCTGCGTGACAACGAGGAGTTCCTCCAAAAGACCAGTCGCATAGCAAAGGACTACACCATGCGTCACCAAGGTGCTACGAGCATCGTGGTTGGCACTATCTTCAGATAGAGTATCTATTTAATTAATACGCAGGGGGCAGGATTTCATAGAATCCTGCCCCCTGCGTTATATGCTCAGTTGTGCTTTACGAACATTTGTGTGTCATGATGTCCAGCACTACTGTGTCGGTTTCGTTCATGCCGTCGCGACCGATGCGGGTCAGGTTGCGGATGCAGCGGTCTACATCCTGCTCGATGATACCCTCGACGGGTGTCACGCAGCGGTGTTCGATTGCCATCATTGCCGACAGCACGGCTACCGAGACCCCACTCATCAACTTCATGGCGCAGCTTGGTTTGGCTCCGTCGCAAATCATACCGGTCAGGTTGGCAATCATGTTCTTCACTGCCGACGATACCTCTTCGAATCCGCCGCCCATCAAGTAGACAATGCCGCAGCTCGACCCTGTGGCCGCCACTACGCAGCCGCAGAGTGCCGATAGACGACCCAAACTCTGTTTGATGTAAATCACCGTCAGGTGGCTCAACATCAGTGCGCGAATGGTCTGCTCCTCGGTGGCGTGGTTCTCCTCAGCGTAGACCACCACCGGAAGGGTGGCAGCTATGCCTTGGTTGCCGCTGCCCGAATTGCTCATCACGGGAATCATAGCACCTGCCATACGAGCATCGCAAGCAGCTGAAGTATAAGATAGTATGTGCGAGAAAACGCTATCACCCATGATACGTTTTTCGTTGGGCATACGCATGGTTTTACCTACGCAATGTCCGAAGTCGCCTTCGAAAGCACGTTCAGCGGCAGCTTTGTTCAGACGACGAGTTTCGAGGATGAAACGCAGCTCTTCGAGTGGTGCCGTGGTGGCGAAGTCCCACACTTTGTGCAGGTTCAGCTCTACATCCTCTTCGGAAACTTCGGTGGTGGTGCCGGCAGCGGCATCCAACAACACTTTGCCGTCGTGGGCGATATAGATAAAGGTGGTGTGTCCACCCGAGATGATTGCCGTGGCGCGGTGTCCGTTTGCCTCGACCTCAATTTCGATGTACAGTTTTTCGGTGATGTTCTCCTTGAGCGAGATAGCGATACGTTTTTGATCGATGAATTGACGACCACTCTCTACCGCTTCGGGGGTTGACTCCTTCAGCACTTCGAGTTGATACTCCGAGCGACCAATTAGTGCGCCGAGGGCGATGGCGATTGGAAGTCCAATCATGCCGGTTCCGGGGATGCCGACACCCATGGCGTTTTTTAGAATGTTGGCACTTAGGCGTGCTGTGATTTTTTCGGGTTTACAACCCAATGTCTCGGTGGCACGAGCCACACAAAGAGCCACTGCAATGGGTTCCGTACAGCCTATTGCAGGTACGACCTCGCGATTGATGAGGGCGATAATGCGTTTTCTTTCAGCTTCAGATATCATTATATAGGTAGGTTTTTGTATTTGCAACGCAAAGATAACCAAAATAAGTTATTCTGTTATAAATATTTTGATGCAGTCTCGATTTTCCTTGTTTATTTTACCTATTTTTGTAGATAATCGTAATTTCAAATAGATGAAAAATAGTGTCGATAAATTGCTCTCGCGCGGTGCGACAGCTCTGACCGACTGTGAGCTGTTGAGTTTGCTCATTGAGGACGAGGTGTTGGCTACTTCGCTGCTCAGTGCAGTCGATGGCTCCTTGTCGGCATTTGCTACGGAGGATATTGCGCGGTTGCGTATGCGCGAAGGGTTGGGACTGCGACGTGCGCAGCGACTGGTTGTGGCGATTGAATTGGGGCGTCGCATAGCTACCGAATCGGCGCAACAGGTGGTCTCGATTGCCACAAGTGATGATGTGGTGGCGTTGTTCCGCCCACAGCTCGAAAATTTGCAGCACGAGGAGTGCTGGGCGGTCTATCTGACAGCTTCGAACCGTATTTTGGAGCGGCAGCAGGTGAGCAGTGGAGGGGTGCAAGGTACGGTGGTCGACCATCGGCTGATTGTCAAACGAGCACTCGAATTGCTTGCCACACAGCTTATTTTAGTTCACAATCACCCCTCTGGAGCTGCCGAACCCAGTCCGCAGGACAAGACGCTGACCGAAAAAATTGCAGCTGCAGCAGCTCTTTTCGACCTTCGTTTGCTCGACCATATTATCCTCGCGCGCGCGGCTCATTTCAGCTTTCGGCAGGCCGGATTGTTGTAAATCATAATAAATTTCGAAAAGGCAACCTCTAATTCTCATTTATTTTGTATTTTTGCAAATTAAGTAATCTGATAATTAGGTAAGAATTTAACGATATGACTCAAGAAGAACTTTTCAAGAAGCTGATTGCTCACTGCAAGGAGTATGGATTCGTATTCCCTTCGAGCGAAATTTACGACGGTCTGGCGGCTGTCTATGACTACGGTCAGAATGGTGTGGAACTTAAAAATAACATCAAACGTTATTGGTGGGATTCGATGGTCAAGCTGCACGAAAACATCGTGGGCATCGACTCGGCAATCTTCATGCACCCGCGTACGTGGGAGGCTTCGGGACACTTGAGTGCCTTCAACGACCCACTGATTGATAACAAGGATTCGAAGAAACGTTACCGTGCTGATGTGCTCGTCGAGGAGTGGCTCGCCAAGCAGGACGAGAAGATTGAAAAGGAGATTGAAAAGGCGCGCAAACGTTTCGGCGAGGCATTTGACGAGGCGAAATATCGTGAAACATCACCTCGGGTGGTGGAGCTTGCAGCGCATCGCGACGAGGTGCACAAACGCTTTGTTGAGGTGTTGGATGCCAACGATTTGGATGGCTTGCGCCAGTTGATTGTCGATTGCGAGGTTGTCTGCCCCATATCGGGCACGCGCAACTGGACGGAGGTACGTCAGTTCAACTTGATGTTCTCGACACAGATTGGCTCGCTTGCCGAAGGGGCAAATACAATCTACCTGCGACCTGAAACAGCGCAGGGTATTTTTGTCAATTTTCTCAATGTGCAGAAGACTGGACGCATGAAACTTCCGTTCGGTATCGCGCAGATAGGCAAGGCGTTCCGCAACGAGATTGTGGCGCGGCAGTTCATCTTCCGTATGCGCGAATTCGAGCAGATGGAGATGCAGTTCTTTGTCCGTCCGGGCGAGGAGATGCGCTGGTGGCAGGAGTGGAAGCAAACCCGTATGGCTTGGCATCAGGCATTGGGCTTTGGGGCTGAGAACTATCGTTTCCACGATCACGATAAGCTGGCGCACTACGCCAATGCCGCTACGGACATCGAATACAACTTCCCCTTTGGATTCAAGGAGGTGGAGGGCATTCACTCGCGTACGGACTTTGATTTGAGCAGTCACCAGAAATTCTCCGGTAAAAAAATACAATATTTCGACTCCGAGACGGGTGAAAGTTATGTGCCGTACGTGGTTGAAACCTCGATTGGCGTGGATCGTATGTTCCTGCAAGTGATGTCGGCTGCATACACCGAGCAGACGCTCGACGGAGGTGACACGCGAGTTGTGCTGCGCATACCGCCTGCTTTGGCTCCAGTCAAGGTGGCTGTGCTGCCGCTGGTCAAGAAGGATGGTATGCCCGAAGTGGCGCAAAAGATTGTCAATGACTTGAAGTACGACTACAATGTGACCTATGACGAGAAAGATTCTGTCGGCAAGCGTTATCGTCGTCAGGATGCTATCGGTACACCATTCTGTGTCACAATTGATGGTCAAACCCTTGAAGATGGTACGGTTACGGTACGTCACCGCGACACCATGACTCAAGAACGTGTCACGGTGGAGGCTCTGCACGTGATGGTCGAAGAGGAGTGCTCGTTCCGCAAGCTGTTCAAAACGCTGAATCTGTAAGATGAAAGCACGAACAGTCAAATTGATTGCTATTTGTGTCGGTGCTGCCGTTGTTCTTTTTGGATTCGGCTACGCGATGGGGCGTCTTATAAGGATGTGGATCAACTAATTACATGGGACGCATTCTGTCGATAGACTACGGCACTAAGCGTACGGGAATTGCCGTGAGCGATTCGTTGCGCATCATTGCCGGCGGGCTGGAGACGGTCGACACGAAGGGGTTGGAGCCGTGGCTGGCAAACTATTTTGCCGCTAATGACGTTAGTACCGTTGTGGTGGGTAAACCCTCGCAGATGAACGGCACCCCTTCGGAGAGTTTCAAATATATTGAGCCGTTCGTTGCGCGCCTTCGTCGTGCCTATCCCGATAAAGAGATTGTGCTCCACGATGAGCGTTTCACCTCGGTCATGGCGCATCGCACGATGCTCGAAAGCGGTATCGGAAAGATGGCGCGCCGCAATAAAGCGTTGGTAGACAAGATTTCTGCCACGATTATTTTACAGAGTTACATGGAATATAATAAGTAAAGATGATTTATCCAATAGTTATTTACGGATCGCAAATATTGCGTAATAAGTCCGAGCAAATTACGCCGGACTATCCTGAAGTGAAAAAATTGGTCGAAGATATGTTTTCGACCCTTGAAGAGGCAGAGGGTGTCGGTCTTGCCGCACCCCAAATTGGCAAAAATATTTGCCTGTTTATTGTTGATTGTACGCCATGGGGCGAGGATCATCCCGAATTGGCGGAGTTTCGTCGCCCCTTCATTAACCCTGAAATCTACGAAGTGTCGGACGAAACAGACCTCTTCAACGAAGGCTGCCTCTCGCTGCCCGGACTGCACGAGGATGTGCGGCGACCTGTGGCAATTCGGATGCGCTACCTTGATAGTGATTTCGTGGCGCATGATGAGGAGTTCACGGGGCTGCCTGCGCGGGTGATTCAGCACGAATACGACCATATTTTGGGCGAGGTATTCACCGATCACCTCACACCGTTGCGTCGCAATCTCATCAAAAGCAAGCTGTTGAACTTCGCCAAAGGCAAATACCGCTGCTCCTACAAGACCAAATAGCGTGTCATAGATTTTCACACACAAAAAGCTCCGACTGCCATGGCAGTCGGAGCTTTTTTGTTTTGTTACGCGGGATGATTAGAATTTGTACGATCCGCCGACGCTGATTAATATGCCATTTTTGCGATAGTCGTCGAACATCGGTTGCCATTTCAGACCTGCCGAGATATCCCAATTGCGGCTCACTGCATAGTCGAATGCACCACCCAAGTTGATACCTACGGCCCATTTGCCGATGTCGTTAGCGGTGATACCAGCCAATGGATAGATAGACCAACCGGCACCCAAATCGAAGAGATAATGAACATCGCAGTTGATGTCTACCGAGCAGCCGTCGTGCAACAACGCGGTGATTCCCGGTTCGATACGCCATGTATCCGAGATGCTGTAACGTGCTGCTGCACCGACACCGATGACAGCATCACCCACATTGGTGTAGAGGGCCATTTTTGGCATGATGCTCCATTGACCTTTGTTTTGAGCCGAAACGCTTGTCGTTACGAAAAGTGCCACAATCGCGGCGAAAATCATTTTTTTCATTTTTTTATCAATTTGTGTTGTTTAAGTTTCATCATTTAATATTCAAAAATACCCATTTTTATGAATAGAATCAAATATATTCAATCAAAATTGTGTTTTTTATCATAAAAATGCGCTATTTATCCTTTTTACGAGAAAAATAGGAGCCTGCAATCAGCTGGTTGCAGGCTCCTATTTGGTGCGAATTGTGTTACTCTACTTCTCTTTCAGTGATGCGTGTGCGGCAGCCAAACGTGCGATAGGCACGCGGAAAGGTGAGCAGCTCACGTAGTTGAGACCTGCATAGTGGCAGAATTCAACCGATGAAGGTTCGCCACCGTGCTCACCGCAGATACCACACTTGAGGTTCTCGCGGGTGCCGCGACCTTTGAATACAGCCTCACGAATCAGCTGTCCCACACCGTTGCGATCGAGAATCTGGAACGGATCGTTCTTCAAAATTCCCTTCTCAAGGTAAGTGGGAAGGAATTTACCAATATCATCGCGTGAGAAGCCTAAGGTCATCTGTGTCAGGTCGTTCGTTCCGAACGAGAAGAACTCAGCCACCTCAGCAATCTGGTTGGCAGTGACGGCTGCACGGGGAACCTCAATCATTGTTCCGACCAAATATTCGATTTTATCGTTGCGCTCAGCGAAGACTTTTTCAGCTGTTGCATCGATGATATTTTTCTGATAACGCAGCTCTTTGTGGTTACCCACCAGCGGAACCATAATCTCTATGTGTACGGGCAGACCCTGCTCGCGAACGTTCATGGCAGCCTCGATGATAGCACGCGTCTGCATCTCCGTAATTTCGGGATAGGTGTTCCCTAAACGGCAACCGCGGTGTCCGAGCATGGGGTTGAACTCTTGCAAGGACTCCACTTTCTCGATGATTTTCTTGATTGGAACGTGCATCTCCTCCGACATTTCGCGTTGCCCTTTCTCCTCGTGAGGCACAAATTCGTGCAACGGTGGGTCGAGCAGGCGGACAGTCACGGGGAAGCCGTTCATTGCTTTGAACAGTCCCTCAAAGTCGCTGCGTTGGATGGGCAGCAGGTTGACCAATGCTGCGCGTCGTCCCGCCTCATCATCGGCGAGAATCATCTCACGGATGGCTTTGATGCGGTCACCTTCGAAGAACATATGTTCTGTGCGGCAGAGTCCGATGCCTTCGGCACCGAATGCAAATGCCTGAGCAGCATCCTTTGGTGTGTCGGCATTGGCGCGCACCTTGAGCAGTGCGTACTTGCCTGCAAGTGTCATCAGTTCACCGAAATCACCGCTCATATTGGCAGCCATCGTGGCAACTTTGCCCAGATAAACTTCGCCTGTTGAACCGTTTAGCGAAATCCAATCCCCCTCTTTTACTGTAAAACCATTGACCTCGATTGTACGAGTTTTATAATCTATTTGCATCTCGCCTGCGCCTGATACACAGCATTTTCCCATGCCGCGAGCGACTACCGCAGCGTGCGAAGTCATACCGCCGCGAGCGGTGAGAATGCCGGCAGCGTCGAGCATACCTTTCAAATCTTCGGGCGAGGTCTCGATGCGTACCAAGACTGCTTTCTGACCCGTTTCGGCGAATGCTTTTTCGGCATCTTCGGCGAAGAATACTACGGGACCCGTAGCTGCGCCGGGCGATGCAGGCAGACCTTTTACAATCACCTGAGCCTCTTTGATTGCTTTTTTGTCGAACACGGGGTGGAGTAATTCGTCGAGTTTCGCGGGCTCACAGCGGAGTACGGCGGTCTTCTCGTCGATGAGTTTCTCGTGGAGCATATCCATTGCAATCTTCACCATCGCGGCACCTGTGCGCTTGCCATTGCGGCATTGCAGCATCCAAAGTTTGCCATCTTGAATGGTGAACTCGATATCCTGCATATCGGTGAAGTAGCTCTCTAAGTGGTGCTGAATCTCGTCCAACTCCTTGTACACCACAGGCATAACTTCCTCCAATGAGGGATATTTCGATTTGCGATCCGTCTCCGAGACGTTCTGCGCTATTGCCCAGCGTTTCGAACCTTCGATGGTAATCTGCTGTGGGGTACGGATGCCTGCTACGACATCTTCGCCTTGTGCATTGATTAGATACTCACCGTTGAAGAGGTTTTCACCCGTTGCTGCGTCACGTGAAAAAGCAACGCCGGTTGCTGAATTGGCTCCCATATTGCCGAATACCATGGCTTGAACCGATACGGCTGTTCCCCATTCGGCGGGGATATTGTTGAGTTTGCGATAGAGAATTGCGCGGTCGTTCATCCACGATCCGAAGACGGCGCAGATGGCACCCCACAGCTGATCCCACGGATTAGCGGGGAATTCCTCACCCGTTTTCTCCTTGATTGCAGCCTTAAATTTCGAGACCAACTCTTTCAAGTCGTCCGTAGTTAAGTCAGTATCATTCTGTACTTTACGTATCTTTTTTTGAGCTTCGATAATCACCTCAAATGGATCGTGATCTTCTTTGTTTACGGGTTTCAAACCCAGCACCACATCGCCATACATCTGCACAAAACGGCGATATGAATCCCATGCAAAACGAGAATTTCCCGAAAGTTTTGCAATTGCCTCCACAGCTTGGTCGTTCATTCCGAGGTTGAGGATGGTGTCCATCATACCCGGCATCGAAGCGCGTGCTCCCGAACGAACCGAGACTAACAAGGGTTTTTCTTTGTCGCAGAAGTTGCGACCGGTGAGTTTCTCGATATTTTTGATTGCCCGCTCCACATCGGGACGGAGGATGTCGATCAATTTTTCTTTGCCTTGAGCGTAGTACTCCGAACAAACGTCGGTTGTGATGGTGAATCCGGGAGGTACGGGGATTCCGATGCGATTCATCTCTGCGAGGTTGGCGCCTTTGCCGCCAAGCAGCTCTCTCATTTTGCCATTACCTTCAGCTTCTTTGTTGCCAAAGGTGTAGACACGCTTCATGTCTGCCATAATTTTTGCTTCTAATATGATATAATTGTCCTTATTACCTAACGTCCCGAATGGGGCTACGAAAGTACGAAATATTTTCAATGTCACCAAATAATTTCGTTACAATGTGATTTTGAAGTGATTCGACGTGTGGCGAGTGCCACTTTTTTTAGAAGTGGAGATAGGTGAATACGGGCAGCGTGCGCCCGTAACCACCGAGATATGTTGTGCGTTGGTAGGTCGGTAGGGGTGTCGCGCCCTGCTTGTCCATTAGCCAATCGCGTGCATAAATATCTGCTGCATAGTGATATATGGCAGTGTCTACGAGTATGCGTTCGCGTATGCGCCAACCGTCGCGGTAACGTATATTTCCGCGTCCCATCTTTTCGGCACGCGTATGTGCATCCTCCAGTCCATATTTTGCGCTGTGCGTGCTGTTGAAACGACCCGCGGCAAGCAGAGGTCTTGAGGGATATTTGGCGCGACAGTCGTGCACGGCTTCGGTGGCGTAACGTGCGTTGTTACAAAGCAGTATCCCGATTTCATTGCCATCTAATTCTCCCTCGACGTAAATCCATCCGCGCCCTTCGTCGGTTGCGGTGGGGTAGAACCGATCGCCATAGTAGAGTAGGGCGATGTCCAGTCCGTCGAAGCCGTTGAGTGTGCGATGAAGGTAGCAATATTCCTCGTGGCAGGCGGCTGTGAGGTCGCGTACCACTTGCTCGGTCTCTACGCCCGCCACCGCCACAAGGGTCATGTGCATGGAGTCGATTACGGCAGCCGTATGACGTATTTTCCGTTCGTAACGTTCTGTGTTCCATTGTAATTTGCCATTAGGCGTAAAATCCATATCGTCGTAGAAAAGGGCTGGAATAGTGTCGTACAATCGGTCGATGTCGTAATAGGCAATGCCAATATGTTTCTGTGCAGAAGCGCAGAAACTTTGAACGATAAACGCTGCAAGAAATATAATTACAAATTGCTGTTTCACAAATTTTTACAGTAGTTATTTGGGTGGAAATTTCCGGGGTGAGCAGCCTGAAAACTTTGCAATTTCGTTGATGTGGTGCACAAAGCTACAAAATATGCCTACCCTTTTTAAGGTAGCTGTCTAAGTGCGCCCTGTGTAATGGGAATTTTTTTTGTTTTTACCATCTTCCTCGCAATGGTGGATGGGGCGTTTTGAATCGGCAACAACTACTTGTCAATCACCCCTGAACCAACTAATTCGTCGCCATCGTACCATGCGGCAAATTGCCCCGCGGTGATGCCTCGCTGAGGTTCGTCAAAAAGCAAGTATGCCCCCTCGTCCCGCACAAATAGTTCGGCAGCTTGCAGCGGTTGACGATAACGAATGCGTACCGAAAAACGATGACTTTCGCCCACCTTCAGCTGTTGTAATGGGTTGATCCAGTGCATTTCATCTTTGCAGATGAAGAGTGCTTTGCGGTGGAGTCCGGGGTGTGCATCGCCCTCGCCGACATAGATTACATTCTCGACTACGTCCGTGGCGAGAATGAAAAGTGACTCCTTGCGACCACCAATTCCCAGCCCCTTGCGCTGCCCAATCGTGTAGAAATGTGCCCCGTTGTGCTCCCCGATTTTTTTGCCATCGCGCACCGTATAGTGCCATGGCTCGGCAAGTGCTGACAAGTCGTCGGGTGCAATATCTCGCTCATATTTCGACCATGAAGGCTTGATTTCGTGGATGTTGCCCTGCTTTGCTGCCAACTTTTGTTGCAAAAAAATGGGCAAATCAACCTTGCCCACGAAGCAGATGCCCTGCGAATCTTTGCGCCGCGCTGTGGCTAAGTGCTGTTCCTCGGCAATGCGTCGCACTTCGGGTTTTATCAGCTCTCCGACCGGAAATAGCGCGCGTGAAAGTTGTTCTTGCGAAAGTTGACAGAGAAAATAGCTCTGATCTTTGTTGGAATCGCTGCCCGCCAGAAGCTTGTAAATCGTTTGTCCATCGTCAGTTGTCACCTCGGTTTTGCGGCAATAGTGCCCCGTGGCAACGTAGTCGGCACCCAGTTTGAACGCCTCCTTCATGAAGACATCGAACTTGATTTCGCGGTTGCACAGCACATCAGGATTTGGCGTCCGTCCGCGCTGGTATTCCGCAAACATATAATCCACCACGCGTGTGCGATAATGCTCCGAAAGATCGGTCACGTGAAGTGGAATATCGAGCCGCTTGGCAACTAACTCCGCAAAGACGCGATCGTCGTGCCACGGACAGTCACCTTCGAGCGTTCCCGTGGTGTCGTGCCAATTTATCATGAAAAGTCCGATGACTTCATATCCCTGCTGTTTAAGTAGATACGCTGCCACCGATGAATCCACACCTCCCGAAAGTCCTATAACTACGCGTTTCATTTTCTGGTTTGTTATTTTGCGTTCAGGTCGATTAACCCCTCTGGCAATACGAATTTAATTCGGCGTTTTTCGAAGTCTATTTTTGCGACAAACTCTTCAGCGGCAGGGATTAACACCGCATTACCCTCTGCTGTGGTCACCTCAAATAGTGGATTTATCTCACTGTCGATGTAGTCCGTCACCTCGCCTGCCAGTCCCTTTGCCTCTGCGTGAAAACCGACCAAATCTTCCATATAAAATTCGTCATCCTCTTCTTGGTTATCCTCTCGGAGGTTGATATACAACTCTTTACTCAGTAATTCGGTTGCGCGTCGTTCGGTGTCGATGTCGGCGAAGTGTACAACGGCACCCGTCACGCCGCGGCGTTCGAATTGGTCGCAATAGAGCGGCACATCGAGCATATCGATGCGTGCGAAAAGGGGGATGTCGAGCGAAAATTCACTCGGAAAGGCGGCGTATAGCGTGAGCATCAAGCCTCCGTCCGTACCGAAAAGCCTGCTTGCGCGGGCTGCGGGGATTAGCATATCGCGGTATTTTTGTTGTTGCAGTAAAAGTAATAAAAATCCCTGCAAATTCACCTCCGAAGAGGAAATTTACAGGGATTTTATTTTGAAGTTATCTTGTTTGCGGTGTTTGCGGCTCTTGGTTTCGAAACTTCAAGCTCACCCCGCAGTCCGACTATGCCTCCGTTGCGGGAGTCTCGGCAGGAGCTTCAACTTCTGCAGGTGCAGCTTCGGCAGCAGCCTCAGCCTCAGCAGCTTTGGTTGCAGCAATAGCGGCAGCTTTTTTCTCTTCGATAGCTTTTGCGCGATCTTCTTTTACTTTAGCTTCAGCGGTCAAACGAGCTTTCTCAACCGATTTAGCGTCGGTTACGAGTTTGGTAGACTGAGCTTCGATTTTGGTCGATTTGTCGCTCACCCATTTGTTGAACTTAGCCTCAGCATCTGATTCGGTGAATGCGCCTTTGGCAACACCACCCAGCAGGTGCTTTTTGTACATTACGCCCTTGTACGAGAGGATTGCTCGACAAGTATCCGTAGGTTGTGCGCCTTTTTGTAACCAATCCAGAGCTTTCTCGAAGTTCAGATCAATCGTAGCAGGATTCGTGTTGGGGTTATAAGTACCCAACTTCTCGATGAATTTACCATCACGTGGCGCTCTGCTATCTGCGGCAACGATATGATAGAAAGCGAAACCTTTCTTTCCGTGACGTGCCAGACGAATTTTAACAGCCATTTGCTATAAAATTTAATTAAAGTTAATAAAAACGCTTACCCACTTGGGTTTTAAAAGCCTGCAAAGATACATATAAAATCTCAATATGCAACTCCTTATGCTATTTTTTTGGTTGTGAAGAGTGAAAAAGCCCTTCAGAGTCGATAAATTTATGTTGCACCTCACGAACTATGTGATTTTTTCACTACCTTTGTCGCGCACTTTCCGTGAGTGCCGATGGTTCCGTAGCTCAGTTGGATAGAGCAACAGCCTTCTAAGCTGTGGGTCACGCGTTCGAGCCGCGTCGGAATCACGACCTCCAAGGGTGGCAAAGAGTTCTTTGCTACCCTTGTTTTTATTTGCGAATCAGGGTCTTGTCGAGACAGGCTTTGAGTTCGATGGGGATGACCGGTTTGGTCAGGAATCCGCTACATCCCGCCTCTTCTGCCGTGCGTCGGTCGCTGTCGAATGCGTAGGCAGTTTGCATGATGACGGGCAATGTGAGGTCGCGTTTGCGAATTTCGCGTAGAGCCTCAATCCCATCCATTTCAGGCATTTTTATATCCATTAATACAGCATCGGGGTGTTGTGAAAATGTCATTTCAACGGCTTCGCGTCCGTTTTTTGCCCACAGTAAATCGTAGTCGCGGTGTAGGATAATTTCCAACAACTTATAGTTGCTCTCCACATCTTCTGCAACTAAAATCAGTGACCGCTTGCCCCCTGAGACGACTATATTGTCCATATTCAATTTTTTTTTATGGTCAAAGGTAATTAAATTTTTGCATTTTTGTATGTGTAAGTTCTCTTTTTCTTAAAAACATAAATCATTCTCGTCGGTGCTTTTTGTAATTGAGGATGCTGCCTCGACGACCATTTCGTATTCGTAGCCGAGCAATAATCCATAGCGTATTAGTTTGGTTTTTAGCTCGTAAGGAGTGGCTTGTTTTGTTGTTCGTGCTTTGCGTTGAAGCTGTATGAGTAGCCGCTCGAGGCTCGCCGCGGGATCGGTTGTTGATAGTGCCGCCTCAATCACGTGACGAGCTATGCCTTTACGTTGAAGTGCCGCGCGGATTTTGTAGAGCCCCCAGCCGTTCAGGTTGGTCTTCTCGCGCACGAAGGCTGCGGTGTAACGTTCGTCGTCGATAAAGCGTTGATCGAGCAGCTTTTGCAGCACTCCTTCTCGCGCCGACTCTGCCACACCCCATGTGCGCATCAGGCGCAGCGCGTCGCCCGACGATTTCTCGGCACGAGCGCATAGGCGCATCAGTGAGGTGAGTGCTTGTTCGGGCGTTTTGTCCTGTCGTTCTTTCGGTTTTACGCTCTTTTCCGACCACATACCATGCGGGGTTTATCGTTGAAATCGTTGCGCAGCTGCACTTCGCTGAACCCTTCGGTGCGTAGCAGATTGCAGACTTCACGGCTGAAATTTTCGTGTATTTCGTAGTAGATTCGCCCGCCAAGAGTGAGCATTTGATGTGCTGCGTGGGCGATGGAGCGATAGAAAAGTAGGGGGTCGTCATCCGGTACAAAAAGTGCCTCCATCGGTTCGTAATCCGTCACATTGCATCGCATTGCGCTCCGTTCGTTTTGTGGGATATAGGGCGGATTGGAGACGATAGCATCAAAGGATTCGGGAAATACGGTGGTCAAATCGTGCAGCGCGTCTGCGCGTCGAAATTCGACTGCCAAGTTTAGTGCCGTGGCATTTTCGCGCGCTACGGTGAGTGCATCCTCCGACAAATCGGTGGCGAGAACCGTTGCTTGCGGTAGTTGACACTTTAGTGCCAGAGCTATGCAGCCGCTGCCGGTTCCGATGTCTAATAGCTGTGTTGCGGCGGCATTTTCGCGTACCACCCACTGTACCAGCTCTTCGGTTTCGGGACGCGGAATCAGCACCCCTTCGCGAACACCAATGCGTAGGTCGCAAAAATCGGTCGAACCTAATACATATTGCAAAGGTCTGCCCGCAGAGAGCTCTGTCACAATGTGTTCCAACCCATCCACATCGAGCAGTTGGTCGGGATCGACCAACAAATCGGTTGTGCGTAAGCCCGCCAGTTCGGCAACTGCAAGGAGTGCAATTTGCCGTGCTTCGCGTTCGCCGTAGAGGGTTTCAAGCGAAGCAGCAACGGAACGTACGATTTGTCGACGGGTACTCATGAAGTTATAACGTTAAGTCAGCCAGTACAATAGCCAGAACAGATTCGACGACTACTGCAGCGCGCAGCGCAATGCAGGTGTCGTGTCTACCGTGCAGGATGAGTGGCTCAATACGTTGTGTAACACTATTGTAAGTCATCTGTTCGCGGGCAATACTGGGGGTGGGTTTCACCGCTACGCGCACCACGATTTCGTTACCATTGGCAATGCCGCCGTTGATGCCACCGTCGTGGTTGGTGGCTGTGTGTCCTTGTTGGTCAATGATTCGATCGTTATTTTGTGAGCCGCGTTGTCGTGCCACTTCGAAGCCCGCGCCAAACTCAACCCCTTTGACGGCGGGAATGGCGAAAAGCAGGTGGCTCATTCGGCTCTCCATCGAGTCGAAGAAGGGTTCGCCTACCCCGGCACTTACCCCCGTGATGCGACATTCGATGATGCCGCCTACGGAATCCTCGTCACGTTGCGCCTCGGCAATGACCGTCTCGAAGCGTGCCGGGTTGCGTTCGCCCCCAACTTCGACGATGTGCGTATTGAAGCTCACCGCTGAATCGAGGCATTTTTTAGCCACCACGCCTGCTGCGACCAGCCCAACGGTGAGTCGTCCCGAAAAGGCTCCGCCACCACGCGAATCGTTCCACCCGTTCCACTTGCACTGCGCCACGCGATCGGCGTGCGAGGGGCGACATTGTTGTGTAGTGTCGGCATAATCTTCAGCGCGCGTGTCGGCATTAAGGAAGCTGATGGCGAGGGGGGCACCCGTCGTGTGACCCTTGTAAACGCCTGAGCGAATGTGTGGTATATCTTGCTCGTGGCGTGCGGTTGTTCCCGTTGTGCCACTGCGTCGCTGTGCGAGATCGTTCTCGAACTCGTCGACAGAGAGCGGAATGCCCGCCCTCACGCCATCTACTACGATGCCTACCTCTTCACCGTGTGATTCGCCCCAAATCGAGAGGCGGAAGTGGTCTCCGAATTGATTCATTTTACAACTATTTTTTCGAGATCTGCAAAGAAATTCGGATAACTTTTTGATACGCACTCTGCCCCCTCGATGGTCACTACACCATCTGAGCGGAGTGCCGCCACAGCTAACGACATCGCCATACGGTGGTCGTTGTGGCTCGACACGTGTGCCGAGTGGATGACTCCGCCACGGATTTTCATCAGATCCTCGCTCTCCAGATTAACCTCAATGCCTAATTTGGCGTACTCCGTGCGAATTGCTTCAGCGCGGTCGCTCTCTTTGTGTGTCAGCCGATGTGTGCCACGCAACGTGGTCACCCCTTCGGCGGAGGCTGCCAAGGCTGCCAGCGCAGGAAAGAGGTCGGGACAATCGGTGGCATCAAATTCGAACGCTTGCAAGGGTCGTCGAGAGGCGGTTGTGCTGTCGGTTTCGCAAATTAAAGCTGCGCCTGCCCGTTCGAGAGCGGTGCAGATGGCAATGTCCGCCTGTTTGGAGAGCATCGGCAGGTTGCGTACGCAGATTTCGCCTGCCGTGGCTCCCGCCACTAAAAGCATGGCAGCTGCCCCCCAATCCCCTTCGATATTCATGGTGGTGGGAGTGTAGTGTTGCCTGCCCTCGATGAAAAATTCTTCGTAGTCGTTGTGGCTGATTTCGACACCGAAACGGCGTGCCGTGTCGATGGTCATATCTATATAGGGTGTGGAGACAGGATGCAATACGTGAATAGTGGTGTCGACCGCTGCCAAAGGCAATGCCAAGAGCAGTCCGGTGACGAATTGCGACGAGAGTGCCCCATCAACCGTAATTTCTCCGCCTTGAATTGAACCGCAGACCTCAATGGGCAGCGTTCCATCGTTGTCATAGACCTCGACACCCAACTGCCGCAGTGGATTAATCATCATCGACATCGGACGCGTGAGTAACGACCCTTCGCCCGTGATGGTGATGGGGGTATTGCCGAGCGCAGCGATAGGGGTGAAGAGCCGTGCAGCCAATCCCGATTGCCCGACGTGAAGTACACGAGCCTGCGGGGCAAGCCCGCCTTGGATGGTGAGTGTGTGTGTGTCGGTGTGGGAGACCTGCGCACCCAGCATCTCGATGCAGTGCAAAGCCGAGCGGGTGTCATCGCAAAAACCGATGTTGCGCACTATCGACACCCCTGCTGTGAGCAGCGAGGCAGCCAAGGCGCGTTGAGCATAACTTTTTGAACAAGGGGGCGTGAGCGTTCCTTGCACGCGACCCAACGGAACCGTTTTATCCATTCTGAATCTATCTTTTGTTCAACATATCTTGCGTCGCCTGATGGTTGTGCTTCAACTCGAAATGTTGTCCGAGGTAGACTTTGCGCACCATCTCGTCGGCCGCCAACTCTTCGGCTGTGCCGGTTTTGAGGATGCGCCCCTCATAAAGTAAATAGGTGCGATCGGTGATGGCGAGGGTCTCGTCGACGTTGTGATCGGTGATGATAACCCCGATATTTTTGTGCTTGAGTGTTGCTACGATGCTCTGGATATCCTCCACGGCAATCGGGTCGACACCCGCAAAAGGTTCGTCGAGCAGGATGAACGAGGGGTTGATTGCCACGGCGCGTGCAATCTCGGTGCGGCGACGTTCACCGCCCGAAAGTTGAATGCCCATGCTTTTGCGCACTTTTTGCAAACGGAACTCCTCGATGAGTGATTCGACCCGCTCACGCTGATATTCTTTCGACTGTGAGGTCATTTCGAGTACTGCGCGGATGTTGTCCTCGACGCTCAAGTGGCGGAATACGGATGCCTCCTGTGCCAGATAACCTACGCCCAACTGTGCCCGTTTGTAGACAGGTAAGTTGGTCAACTCATTGATTTTACCCTCATTATCTTCGAGAAATATTTTTCCTTCGTTGGGTGTAATAAGTCCTACAATCATGTAGAACGTGGTGGTTTTTCCGGCACCGTTCGGACCTAACAATCCGACGATTTCACCTTGTCGCACATCAATTGAAACGTGATCGACCACGGTGCGGGTTTTGTACTTTTTGACGAGTTCGCTTGTGAAGAGCCTCATTTTTGGATAAATTTTTTACAAAGTTATGTTTTTTTCCGAAAAGTTTTTTATCTTTACGTTGAATTTTACCTTTTGAGATACAATAAAGATTTTTAACAACTATAATGGAACGATACGAAGGAACATTGCTACACGACAAACTGAAGGAGTATTTTGGTTTTTCGTCATTCAAAGGCAATCAAGAGGCCGTGATTAGAAATGTGTTAGCGGGCAACGATACGTTTGTATTGATGCCTACTGGCGGTGGCAAATCGCTGTGTTACCAATTACCTGCGATGGTGATGGACGGTGTGGCAATCATCATCTCGCCGCTTATTGCGCTGATGAAGAATCAGGTCGATGCCATGCGTGCCTTCTCCGATGAGTCGGGTATCGCCCATTTTTTGAACTCATCGTTGAATAAAACGGCTGTCGCACAAGTGCGTGACGATGTGCTGGCGGGCAAGACCAAGTTGCTCTATTTTGCCCCTGAGTCGTTGACCAAAGAGGACAATGTGGCGTTTTTGCGTAAAATAAAAGTTTCGTTCTACGCCATCGACGAGGCGCATTGCATCTCGGAGTGGGGACACGATTTTCGCCCTGAGTACCGTCGTATTAGACCAATTATCAATGAGATAGGTAATGCACCGCTGATTGCACTGACCGCTACCGCAACACCCAAAGTGCAACTTGATATTCAGAAAAATCTCGGCATGAGCGAAGCTGCGGTCTTCCGCTCGTCGTTCAACCGTCCGAATCTTTACTACGAAATACGTCCCAAACACAACGTCGATCACGATATTATTCGTTTCATCAAACAAAACGATGGCAAGAGCGGTATCATCTATTGTCTGAGTCGTAAGAAGGTTGAGGAGTTGACTGAATTGCTGTTGGCGAACGGGATTAAAGCCCGTGCTTATCATGCCGGAATGGATGCTTCAACACGTGTGATTAATCAGGACGACTTCTTGATGGAGCGGGTAGATGTCATCGTGGCGACGATTGCCTTCGGTATGGGTATCGACAAGCCCGATGTGCGCTATGTGATTCACTACGATATTCCCAAATCGCTCGAAGGTTACTACCAAGAGACGGGGCGTGCCGGGCGTGATGGTGGTGAGGGCTACTGTTTAGCGTTTTACAGTTATAAAGATATACAGAAACTCGAAAAATTTATGCAGGGTAAGCCTATTGCCGAGCAGGAGATTGGTAAATTGTTGCTTTTAGAGACCGTCTCGTATGCTGAAAGTTCCATCTGCCGGCGCAAAACCCTGCTGCACTATTTTGGCGAAGAGTATCTCGAAGAGAACTGCGGATGTTGCGATAATTGCCGCAATCCGAAACCTAAAATCGAAGCCAAGAACGATGTGCGTATGATACTGGAGGTGCTGCGCGAAATTGGTGATAAATTCAAGGTCGACCACCTCATCGCGCTACTCACGGGTAAAACTACGGCACTCATCAAAAGCTACGGACACAATAAAAGCAAGTGGTTCGGTGCGGGTGAGGAGCACGATGCGAAATATTGGGGCGCGGTGATGCGTCAAGCTTTGATACTGGGGTTGGCGGATAAAAACATCGAAAATTATGGATTGATTTCGCTCAATGCGAAGGGCGAGCAATTTATTAATATGCCTTTCTCTGTGTCAATTACGTTGGATCATGATTACGATGAAATGGAACGAGATAGCGAAGCTTCGGCACCGATGGGCAAAGGCGGTGTGGCGGATGAAGAGTTGTTCGCCATGCTGAAAGACCTGCGAAAAAAAGTCTCTAAAAAGTACGATTTACCTCCGTTTGTTATCTTCCAAGATCCCTCGCTTGAGGATATGTCGGTGCAGTATCCGATTACGATTGAGGAGCTGCAGAGCGTTTCGGGTGTGGGCGTGGGTAAGGCTAAAAAATTTGGAGAGGAGTTCATCAAACTCATCAAGACTTATGTGGACGAAAAGGAGATTATTCGTCCGCAGGATTTGGTAGTCAAGTCGGTGGGTAGTAAATCGGGAAACAAGATTTTTGTTATTCAAGCCATCGATCGCAAGATGGATTTCGAAGATATAGCTCGTGCCAAAGATCTCGATTTTGATGAGTTGCTCACTGAAATTGAGGGTATTGTGAACTCAGGTACGAAGCTCGATATTTCCTATTATCTTGCACAATTCATGGATGAAGATAAGATTGACGATATCTACCTTTACTTCAAGGAGGATGCCCAGAGCGATTCGCTCGAAGCCGCCATCGAAGAGTTGGGAGGCGATTATACTGAAGAGGAAATCCGCTTGGTGCGCATTAAATTCATGTGCGAGCAGGGTAATTAAATGAAAATTATAAATTGAACCCTAAAATAGAGCGTCTATGAATAGAAAAACATTCTCAGTAGCTGTCTTTTTCTTCTGCTTGACATTCGTGTGGCTTGTTGTGAACGTCTGGTGGGCATTGGCTCATCGCAATACGACAGCTGATTTGGTGATTGCCGTTGTCTTTTTTGTGGCAGGTATCGGCATGATTTACAACGAGGTAAACAAGAAGAAACGGAAACACATTTCGGATGTGGATAAACATAAAATTCCTTAATCCCTGATGTCGATAAAACAACGTTTCAGCGTGGTGATGATGACGCTTATTGCTGCCGTGATGGTTGCACTCTTGGTGCGAATGATTGCTTGTGGTGATGGCAGACTGTGGGCAGCGGAGCTGGCATTGCTGTGTGCTTTTGCGGTCGCTCTGCGTAGTTACGCCCTCGAATGGCGCAAGTTGCGGGATCAAAAAGAGCACGAACAAAATAGAATGAGAGGGCAGAAATGAGTGGGGTAAGAGCAAAAAAAGCATTGGGTCAGCACTTTTTGATTGACTTGAATATAGCCCGCAAAATCTGCGATTCGCTTGCCGGTGGTGCACCCGAAACTCCTGCTGATGTGTTGGAAGTAGGGTGTGGTATGGGGGTATTGACGCAATTTCTGCTGCGTCGCGCGGATATTACAACCTATGGAGCGGAGATTGACACCGAGAGCGTGGAGTATCTCCATGTTCACTATCCCGAGTTCACGCCCCGGTTGATTGAGGGCGACTTTTTGAAGATGGATTTGCGTACGCAGTTCCCAGCAGGTGTGTGCATCATTGGTAATTTTCCCTATAACATATCGTCGCAAATTTTCTTTAAAGTCCTCGAATACCGTGATTTAGTGCCTGAATGTGTGGGCATGATTCAGAAAGAGGTGGCGGTGCGACTTGCGGAACCCCCGGGTTCGAAGGAGTATGGAATTTTGAGTGTGCTGCTCCAAGCGTGGTACCATATTGAATATCTGTTCACAGTCAACGAGACGGTGTTCAATCCTCCGCCGAAGGTCAAAAGTGCCGTGATTCGTCTACGTCGTAACGCCACAGAGCAGCTTGCGTGTGATGAAAAGCTCTTTGTCAAGGTGGTGAAAGCATCGTTTGGACAGCGTCGTAAGATGGTGCGCAATTCGCTCAAATCTGTGTTTGGCGATTTTGGTGGCGCAGAGCATTCTTTCTTCACGCAACGTGCTGAACAACTATCTGTTGCCGATTTTGTTGAGTTGACCAATTGGGTCACTGAGCACAAGCAATAATTGGCGCAAAGCGGTTGCACACAGGATGATACATAAAAAACGGGCTCCCATGCAAATGGAAGCCCGTTTAATTTGTACTTATTAGCAATTATTCCGCGAATGGAACGATGCTTACATAAGATTTGCCTTCGCGTTTCTTACAGAACTCAACTGTTCCATTGACCAAAGCGAAGAGCGTATGATCTCTTCCAAGACCAACGTTTTCACCGGGGTTGTGAACCGTACCTCTCTGACGAACGATGATGTTGCCTGCCTTCGCAAATTGACCGCCGAATAACTTAACGCCCAAACGTTTGCTTTCAGACTCACGACCGTTCTTTGAACTACCTACACCTTTCTTGTGTGCCATGTCTTTCTGATTTTTAAGGGTTTATGCAACAATATCTTCGATCAGAACTTGCGTCAAATATTGACGATGGCCATTACATTTCTGATAGCCTGTTCTGCGTTTCTTCTTGAACACGAGGACTTTATCATCCTTAAGGTGTTTCAAGATTTTGCAATTTACCGAGGCGCCTTTTACAACAGGTGCACCTACTTTAACCTGACCGTCATTGTCTGTGAGCAGGACTTTGTCGAAGCTTATGGACGAATTTTCGTCGCCCTTAAGACGGTGGACATACAGCTTCCGACCTTTCTCAGCTTTAAATTGCTGACCTGCAATTTCTACTATTACGTACATTTATTTAAAATATGTATTTGAACATAAATCGAAGTGCAAATGTAAGTATTATATTTTGAAAAACAATACTCCCGCCATATTATTTTGCATTTTACGATTATGGCACGCTTTTTTGGGACTTCTTAACGTTATAAGTTCATAAAGTCATAAATTGTTTCTATCTTTATACAACAAAACCAAATCATGGATACACAACCTATACAAACAATGATTAACGATAAAGTGAGGACGTATTTGCTGTCCAATCTTTTCAATGCGGCAGTCCGTGCAGGAGCCATCATCATGAAGGTGCACAACAACCTCGGCGATTATGAAATGGAGAGTCCAGATAGTAGAGCCGCTATCGAATCCGCTAACCTCCTCGCTCATCAGATTATTAAAGAATATTTAGGGAAAACTCGCATTCCGATTCTCTCGGAGGAGGGGCGAGAGATGCGCTACGAGGAGCGTCAGAATTGGGAGCTTTTTTGGATGGTAGATCCACTCGACGGAACGGTCGAATTTGCTAAAGGAAACAATGAATTTACGGTCAACATCGCCTTGATGGAGAACAATATCTGTCAGGGCGCGGTGATTTATATGCCTTATTTCGGCAAGATGTATATCGCTGCACGCAACTGGGGCTCGTTTGTCAAGGAGCGGGTGCTGCCCGATTTGAATGCCGACTACGACTACGACAACGTTGTGGCGGGCATGATGCGCTTGCCGCTCCTCACCCATGCGCACGATGTACAGCGAGTGGCGGTCTCGCGTCTGCATCAAACACCTGAAACTCTGGCTCATATTGATGAGTTGCGCCGCCGCTGTCAGCACATGGAGGTCATAGAGCAAGGTAGTTCTTACAAATTTTGCTTGTTGGCTGAGGGAGCCATTGATTATTACGTGCGTACGAGTGCGACCTATGAGTGGGATACTGCTGCCGGTGAGTTGATTCTCACCGAGGCGGGTGGAAGGGTGAACTCTTTGCCCGCGGGCGATGTGTTGCGTTACAACAAGGATGATTTAGCCAATCCGTGGTTTGTCTGTCGCTCGAAGTTCTGCACCTTGTAATGTATCGTGCGCTTCGCTTGAATTTTTATTGATTTTTCTCTTTTTTGTCGTGTTCGATGTCGCAACCGGCGCAGTTGCCCGTGCAACCTGCGTCGTGACAGTCGTCTGCGTCCATATCTTCGCGTGTCTCCTGCACGGCACACTTGATGCCCAGTCGTTTCATATCTTTATTTGTCGAAATTTCGGAGTCGATGTGATGTCCTTTAATCATCAGAGTGAGGGACATGGCAAGGACAAAAAATCCTACGCAGAGAATCGAAACCAGTATAACTATCAACCAAGAGGGCATGGTGTAAGGGGCTTTATGTAAAGTAAAATTCCAATTAAAAATTCCCAATTTTTGGGTAATCCGCGACAAATGTATATATTTGTATGGGATTTTGCAAAGATACGGTTAAATAGGATAAAATTCAATGAAAATAGTTATTGCGGGTGCAGGTGAAATGGGCAGCCATTTAGCGAAGATGTTGAGTGGTAATGGACACGAAATCACGGTCATAGATAGCGATCAGAAATTGTTGTCGGAGGTCGCGAGTTTGGCGGATGTAATCACGGTCGAGGGTGACTCGACAACTTTTGCTATTTTGCGTCGTGCCTCGGTGCGCAAGTGTGACCTCTTTATCGCTGTGAATCACATCGAGAATGATAATGTGGTGGCGGCGATGCTTGCTAAGCAGTTGGGTGCGAAAAAATGTATTGCCCGCATCGACAACAACGAATACCTTGAACCCAATAATAAAGAGATGTTCATCGACATGGGCATCGACTACTTGTTCTATCCGGAGAAGGTAGCTGCACGCGAAGTGATTAATCTGCTTGGGCACACCGCCACTACGGAGTACGTCGATTTTTCGAGCGGCAAGCTCTCGTTGGTTGTCTTCCGACTCGAGCCCGCCTCCCCATTGGTCAATCAACCCCTCTCCGATTTTGGTGACGATGGTGCACTGCTCAACTACCGCACCGTGGCAATCACCCGCAGCGGGCAGACGATTATCCCCAGCCGCGGTGAGATTTTTGCCGAGGGTGATGTGATTTATATCATTGCTCGTCAGGATGCTGTGCGCGAGGTGATGGATCTTTCGGGGCAGTCGAACATCAAGATTAAAAATCTGATGATTCTCGGCGGCTCTCGCATTGGTATCCGCATCGCCATGGAGCTGCAAGAGGAGTTGGATGTGAAGTTGGTCGATTACAGTGCCGACAAGGCGTATCGTTTGGCGGAGATACTCGATAAAACGCTCATTATCAATGAGGACGGACGAAATACGGAGGCGATGATGGAGGAGGGACTGGCGAATATGGATGCTTTTGTGGCAGTCACAGGTCGCAGCGAGACCAACATCTTGGCAGCGATGCTTGCCAAACGCATGGGGGTCAAGAAAGTGATTGCAGAGGTCGAAAACCTTAACTATATAAATCTTGCCGAGTCCATTGGCATTGATACGATTATTAATAAAAAGTTGGTTACCGCGTCAAATATCTTCCGCTTCACAATGTCCACCGATGTGCAAGCCATCAAGTGTCTCACGGGCAGCGATGCCGAGGTGCTCGAATTTATAGTAAAACCCAATTCGCCCGCCACAAAAGTGCGCATTCGCGATTTGGGACTTCCCACGGATGCCATTATTGGAGGCATCGTGCGCGGCGACAAGGTTTTTATTGCCGTCGACAATATGTCGATTGCCCCCTACGATCGGGTGGTGGTCTTTTCGATGCCTGCCTCGGTGGGTAAAGTTGGTTACTTTTTTAATTAAGGAGTCGTGTCAATCAAGGGTGCACTATTAAAGGCTTATTTCTCGCAACGCGAAGTATCGATTGATTACTTCCGCCGTCACCCAATCGAGGTGCAAGAACAAATGCTTCACTACCTGTTGCACCGAGGGTGCGATACAGAGTTTGGAGAGCGTTACAACTTGCGCAATATTCGCACCGCTGAGCAGTTCCGTACATCGGTCGAGACCTTCGATTACGATACATACCGCCCCTTTCGCGAGCGGATGTTAGAGGGGCATCGCAATGTCACCACGCGCGGACGGGTGTCGCTTTTTGCCAAATCGTCGGGAACAACTTCCGATCGCAGTAAATACATACCCGTGACGCGTGAGTCGTTGTGGCACCACCATACGCTCGGTATGCGCGATGTGGCGACGCTCTTTTCGGCAGCGCATCCCGGTTCAAAAGCCCTCGAAGGTAAAACGCTAACCTTGGGTGGGGTGTGTCATCGTGAAGGGGCGAATTTGGTGGGCGATTTGTCGGCTGTGCTGATTCATGAAACACCCGTATGGAGCGGTTGGTTTCGCGCTCCACGCACGCAGACTGCCATTTTGGATAATTTTGAACAGAAGTGCGACCGTATTTGTCGTGAATGTGTCGGTGAGCGAATTACTGCGTTTGCGGGGGTTCCATCGTGGAACTTGATGCTTATGCGCCGGGTGTTGGAATACACGGGTAAAAATAATTTGTTGGAAGTGTGGCCTGAGCTGACGCTTTTCGCCCATGGCGGAGTGGAATTTGCCCCCTATCGCACCTCGTTCGAAAAGCTACTTCCGTCGCCCGATATGCACTATATGGAGACCTATAACGCCTCCGAGGGGTTCTTTGCTATTGCCGATGACCCTGCGCGCGAGGATATGTTGCTCATGCTCGACTACGGTACTTACTACGAATTTCGTCGTGGTAGCGAAATAGTGCCTCTCGAGGGGGTGACGGTGGGCGGTGTCTATGCGCTGCTCATCTCGTCGAACAACGGATTGTGGCGTTACGAGATTGGCGATCAGGTGGAGTTCACCTCGACGAATCCCTACCGCATTCGTTTTGCGGGGCGTACACAGCAGTATCTCAATGTTTTCGGTGAGGAGTTGATTGTTGCCAACACCGATAAAGCTCTCTCTATTGCGTGTCAACGTACGGGAGCCGTAGTTGAAGAATATACCGTTGCTCCATGTTTTATGAGCCTCGATGTGCGGGGTGCGCACGAGTGGATTGTGGAGTTTGTCACCTCGCCCAATCAGGGCACGCACTTCGGTGTAGAGCTTGATCGTGCTCTGCGCGAACTCAATTCGGACTACGATGCCAAACGCACCTCAACTCTCGATCCGCTGCGTATAACGGTTGTGCCGCGTGGAACTTTTATGAAGTGGTTGCGTGCGCGCGGCAAGAATAAAGTGCCTCGACTGACCAATGATCGTAAAGTTGCGGAGGAGATAATGATGATAAAACTATGAAAAATATGTATATAGCTATTGCAGGCAACATCGGCAGCGGTAAGACCACACTGACCGAAATTTTAACCAAACGGTACGGCGCAAAATCCTATTTGGAAGAGACTGATAATCCGTATATTGGTGATTTCTATGACGATATGAATCGCTGGTCATTCAATTTGCAGATGTATTTTCTCGGCAGTCGCATTCAGCAGACGATGGATATGCTCGCCACGGATGCAGGTGTTATTTTTCAGGATCGCACGATTTATGAGGATGCGCATATTTTTGCGGATAACCTCCACCAGATGGGGCTCATGCCTACGCGTGACATCGAGACCTACATGAAAATTTTTAATTTGGTGACCAACCTGATTCCCAAGCCCGACCTGCTGATTTATCTCAAGGCGAGTGTGCCGACACTCATCTCGCAGATTCGTCAGCGAGGACGCGAGTACGAAATGAATATCGACGAACTCTATCTCAAACGACTCAATGACAGGTACGAACATTGGATTACGAACCTCTATGACGGGGAGGTCTTTGTGATTGATAAAGATCACGAAGACTACGTGAAAAATCCTGCTGTACTTGATAAAATTTGTGCCCGATTGGACTTGATATTGGCTCAAAAACAACAAAAATAACGATGCAAGCTCTCCCCGAAAAGTTTGTCGAACGGATTTTACTGGATTTAGGCGATGCCGATGCTCGTGCTCTGTGTGCCGCACTCGATGCCGTGCCGCCAGTCTCTGTGCGGCTGAATCGAGCCAAGCAGACCGAGACGATGCCTACTGTGCTTCAAAGTGCAGTGCGGCAGCGTGTTCCATGGAGCGCGGAGGGCTATTATTTGCCTGTGCGACCTCAATTTACGTTCGATACGGACTTCCATGCAGGGGTGTATTATGTGCAGGAGGCGGCATCGCAAATGGTGGGACATCTGCTTGACGGATGCGATATGCAGGGACGACGCGTGCTTGATTTGTGTGCTGCTCCGGGTGGTAAAAGTACGCTTTATGCCTCTCTGGTGGGGCGTGATGGGTTGGTTGTAGCAAACGAAATTGACCACCGACGGGCGCAAGTCCTCTCGGATAACGTCCGCAAATGGGGCACTGGAAATGTGGTAGTGACTGTTTGTGAACCGAAGCAACTGGCAGAATTCGAGGGCTGGTTCGATGTGGTTGCGGTGGATGCCCCCTGTTCGGGCGAAGGAATGTTCCGTAAGGATGAGGGAGCTCGGGTGGAGTGGAACGAAAATAATGTACGAATGTGTGCCGTGCGCCAAAGGCAAATTTTGCATGAGGCGTGGAGTGCGTTGCGCGCGGGCGGTACCTTAATATATAGCACTTGTACCTTCAACCGTGCCGAAGACGAGGAGTTGCTTGCAGCTTTTGTGGAGGAGCGGGGTGAGGAGTTGACCGAAGCACCGCGTGTGGAGATTGATTCGATATGGGGCATTGTCGAAGGTGTGGTGGGCCCATTTCAAACCTTCCGATTCTATCCGCACCGTGCGTGTGGTGAGGGTTTTTTCTGTGCTGTGGCGCGCAAAGCGCATGATGTGGGCGGACGACTGCGGATGCCTAAAGGGCGACGATCGGTCTTCACGGCTGCCACACGGGACGAGGTGCGTGAACTTTCGCGTTGGATTGAACACCCTGAAATGATGCGCTTCCTGCGGGTAGGTGATACGTTTTATGGCTATCCTGAGGTGCAAGTCGATGCGGTGCGCAATTTATCGGAGGTGCTGCCCGTCATCTGTTCGGGTGTGGAGATGGGACAGCTTTTCAAAGGGGTGCTTAAGCCCGCACAGGCGTTGGCTTTTTATGTTGGTTTGCGTCGTGATGCCTTGTCTGTGACGGAGTTAGACGAGGCTGCCGCGTTGTGCTATTTGCGCCGACAAGAGGTGCCGGCACCTCTTTTTGCCGAAGGAATGAATCTGGTCACGGCGCGAGGACGAGCACTTGGATTTGCAAAGCGAATCGGAAATAGAGTGAATAATTTGTATCCAAATTCGTTGAGGATAATTAATCAAGGGTAAATGAGTATGACTGAAAAACTTTTTTATTCCATGGGCGAGGTGGCGGATATGTTTGGCGTAAATTCTTCGCTCATACGCCATTGGGAGTCGCAATTTAGCGTTCTGAAACCCAAACGCAACAAGAAGGGCAACCGATTGTTCACACCCGCTGATGTGGATAATCTGAAGCTGATTTATCATCTGGTCAAGGAGCAGGGCATGACTCTTGAGGGGGCGAAGAAAGCTTTGCGCCAGCGACCTAACGATTCGAACCTCTCGCACGACATGGAGCTGCTCGAACGCTTGCAACGTGTGCGTTCATTGTTGGAAGAGGTGCGCGAAGAGCTGAAAACCGATGAGCATGAGCTTGTTATCACTGATTCGGAGCGCACGGAGGAGGTTGCGCCACGTCCGCGCCGACAGAAAGCCGTGGTGAAAATCACGGAGGGAAAAAATGTGGTTGAGGAGCCGCAAAAGGTGAAGAAAATTCGCACACCCCGTCGCAAATCGAAAGAAGATGCGGAGAGCAAGGAGCTTTTTGCATTTTACGAACAATCGCTGTTTTAAGTAAAACGATGAAAATAAAAGAGATAACCGACGTTATTGAGCGATTTGCACCGCTTGTATGGCAAGAATCCTACGACAATGCAGGGTTGATTGTGGGGCGTGCCGACGATGAAGTGAAGGCAGCGTTATTGGCTGTGGATGTGAACGATGCGGTGCTCGACGAAGCAATACGGACGGGGTGTAATATGATTATTACGCACCATCCAATTGTTTTTCATCCCCTCAAGCGATTCAACTCTGCCAATGAAGTGCAGCGTTGTGTCGAACGTGCTATTTGTGAGCATATTGCGCTCTATGCGTGCCACACGAATCTCGATAGCGCACCCCACGGTATGAGTTGGCGACTGGCATCGATGTTGGGTGTGGAGCAACTTCGGGTGTTGCAACCTACGCAACTTGCCGCATCAACGGTGGGATTTGGTGTGGTGGGTGAATTACCGAAAGCCATTGATACGGAGCTTTTTATGCGTCGTATGATGCACTGTACGGGGGCGCAAGTGGTGCGCCATAGTGCCATCGCCAAGCCACGCGTGCAGCGCGTGGCGGTCTGCACGGGTTCGGGAGCTTCGCTGATTGAGTTGGCGCGCGCTGCCGGTGCTGATTTCTATGTGACGGCAGATCTTAAATATAATGACTTCATGACCCCCGATGGAGCACTTACTGTGGCAGATATAGGTCACTTCGAAAGTGAATATTGTGCAATTGATATTTTATTTGATCTTTTTTCGGAAAATTTATGTACCTTTGCGGTTCGCAGGAGTGGGGACTCCTGTAATCCAGTACACTATATGGTTTAAGTCTAAACAATTAAGACAATATATGGCAACACAGAAAAAGACAGCCGAGGTTGACTATTCGATGCAGGAGAAGATTCTGGCACTCTATGAGCTTCAGAAAATCGACAGCCAAATCGATGAAATCAACAAGGTAAAAGGTGAACTGCCTCTTGAGGTGCAGGATCTCGAGGATGAATTAACAGGTTTAAAGACCCGTTTTGACAATATCAACGCTGAAATCGAGGAGTTGAACACCCTTACCAAGCAGCGTAAGCGCGAAGTGGATCAGGCTAAAATCCAAATCGCAAATTACAAAGAGCAGCAGAACAATGTGCGCAACAATCGTGAATTCGATGCCATCAACAAGGAGGTCGAATATCAGGAGTTGGAGATTGAGTTGGCGGAGAAACGACTCAAAGAGTATGCGGTGAACGTCAAGGTGAAAAAGACGCAACTCGAAGAGGCTGATGCCATTATCAAGGAGCGTACGATTGATTTCGCAGCTAAAAAGGCTGAACTCGAAGGCATCGAAATCGAGACAACACCGCAGATCGAAAAATTTATCGTGCAGGCTGATAAAGCCAAATCAAAGATTGATGAGCGACTGCTTGCGGCGTACAATCGCATCCGCCGCAATGTGCACAATGGATTGGCTGTGGTGAATGTAAAACGTGATGCTTGCGGTGGTTGCTTCAATCGCATTCCTCCTCAGCGTCAAGTAGATATTCGTCAAGGTAAGAAGATTATCATTTGCGAATATTGCGGTCGTATTTTGGTCACAGATCCAGAAGCTGAAGAGTAATTTTAAAGTATTTCTTCCTAATTTAATTCCAAACAGAGGTGCGTTTTGCATCGCCTCCGTTTGGAATTTTTTTTGAATACAGTCAATTGTGCCTTGCTGTTGAGGGTTTAGATACCAATAGGCTAACTAAATAATCCTTTTATTATTGTTAATTGCCCTTTTATTCCTATCTTTGCACAGTTGTAACCTGAGATAAATTTTGCGATAGATGAAGATAGCAATTGCCCAATTAAACTACACGATCGGAGACATCGACGGAAACACCTCGAAGATCATCGATTCTATCAACAAAGCCAAGGCACACCATGCCGACCTTGTGATTTTCGCGGAGCAGGCTGTCAGCGGAACTCCGGCATTTGACCTGCTGCGCAAGACAACATTCCTCGAATTGTGTGAAGATGCCCTTGTGGAAATTGCGTCGTGTTGTGACGATATTGCTGCCATTGTGGGGCTACCCATCCTCACGGCAGAGGGTGCTATTAGTGCCGCGGCCTTGATTGAGGATCGAAAAGTACTCCGCTATATTGGTAAAAAATACATCCCTGCGCGTCGCGAAATGGGATTCTTAGTCCCCTCGAAGGGGTACGAATATGCCACCGTCAAGGGGCATAAATGCGTCATTGTCGTTGGTGACGACCTCAGCCACATCCACGATTGCGACAAGTCTATTGAGAGCATCATCTCGATTAATGCCCGCCGTTACAGCAAGGGTATGATGACCTATCGTTATGAGGCAATGCGTAATATCGCCTTTGTGGAGGGCAAAAATCTTGTGTTGGTGAATCAGGTGGGCGGCTCGACGGAGATTGTCTACGACGGAACTTCGGGGGCGATGAACTCGCGTGGCGAGTTGTGCTTGATGATGAAGAGTTTCGAGGAAGATTTCCAAATTTACGATACGGAACACACTTCTGAAGTACTTTCGATTCCATCCGCCAGCGAACGCACCCGCATGATTTATATGGCTGCGCGTTGCGGTTTGCACGATTTCTACTATAAAAATGACTACGAGAAAGCATCCATCGGACTTTCGGGTGGTATTGATTCGGCAGTTGTGACCTGCTTGGCGGTCGATGCACTGGGCAAGGAGAATGTTCGTGCACTGCTTTTGCCTTCGCATTTTTCGTCGAATCACTCGGTCGAGGATGCCAAAATATTGGCGGAAAGACTTGGTATAGAGTATAGTGTGATACCTATCAATGAGATATACACCAGCTTCGTGAATACGCTCAAGCCGGTGATTGGAGGAACAAAATTCGGATCAACTGAGGAGAACATCCAAACTCGCATCCGCACCATCATGTTGATGGCTCTTCAGAATAAGACGGATTATATGTTGCTTAATTCGTCGAATAAAAGCGAGAATGCCTTGGGTCTCTGCACGTTGTATGGCGATACGGCGGGTTCGTTCAGCCCCACAGGCGACCTTTACAAATCGGAGATGTACGATTTGGCTCGCTTCATCAATCGCATCCACGACAACGTGATTCCCGAACATATTCTCGATAAAGAACCCTCTTCGGAGTTGCATCCTGACCAGAAGGACAGCGATTTATTGCCACCTTACGAGGTGGTGGATGCCATTCTGTTCCGTATGATTGAAGAGGGGCAGCACCGCGAAGAGATTATCAATGCGGGATTCGATTCGACGGTAGTGGAGAAGATTCACTCCATGATTATGCGTAACGAGAAAAAACGCTACCAATTCCCACCTGTGTTGCGTCTTTCGGCGTGTGCTTTTGGACACGAACGTCTGATGCCGCTCACAAACAAATATGGTGATTAGTGGCTGACGCAGAGAACAATGGAAAAAATAATTGAACATAGCGGTGTCGTGGAGCGGGTCGAAAACGACACCGTCTTCGTGAAAATTACTGCCGGTAGTGCCTGTGGAGCTTGTCGCGCGCGCGAGGCGTGTGGTATGGGAGAGTCGCAGGATAAAACGATTGCGGTGATGACCCCTGATGTGGCGGAATATGCCGTTGGTCAGGATGTTACGGTTGGTGTCAAACGTCGTATGGGTGGCATGGCTGTGGTGCTGGCGTATGTGGGCGCACTGGTGGTGCTGTTGGTTGCACTCATTGTCTCGATTGCAATTCTGAAACTCAGCGAGGGGGCAGGCGCGGGAATTTCGTTGCTTGCCGTGGCTGCATATTACGTTGTGCTGTGGCTCGCTCGTCATAAAATTGAAAACAAAATTCATTTTACAATAACAAAACGATAATGGAAGTATTACTTTTTACAATCTTGACGCTGTGCGCGTTAGGTATCCTGTCGGCCGTCATCCTCTACTTTGTGGCCCAAAAGTTCAAGGTGGAGGAGGATCCCCGCATCGATGATGTGGAGAAGATGCTGCCGGGAGCCAATTGCGGCGGTTGCGGATTTGCTGGTTGTCGCGGTATGTCCGATGCGTTGGTCAAACAAGACGACATTTCAGCCCTTTACTGCCCCGTGGGAGGTGGCGAGTGCATGAAAGCCATCGCTACCTATTTGGGTAAGGTGGCTCCCGAAAAGGAGCCTCAAGTGGCAACAATCCGCTGTGGTGGTACGTGCGACAAACGTCCGCGCACCAACGAGTACAATGGTGCTAAATCATGTGCCGTAGCTGCGAGCCTCTATGTGGGCGAGACCGCCTGTTCATTTGGCTGTTTGGGCTTTGGAGACTGCGCTGTGGTCTGCGCCTTTGGTGCTATCACGATGAACCCTACAACGGGTCTGCCCGAGGTGGATGCCGAGAAATGCACGGCTTGCGGTGCGTGTGTGAAGGCGTGTCCGAAGATGATTATTGAGCTGCGCAAGAAGTGGCCTAAAAATCGCGCCGTCTACGTGTCGTGTGTCTCGAAAGACAAAGGTGCGGTGACGATGAAGGCGTGCAAAGCAGGATGTATCGGTTGCGGCAAATGCGAGAAAGTCTGCGCATTCGGTGCCATCACCGTCGAGAACAACATTGCCTATATTGATCCCCAAAAGTGCAAGTTGTGTCGCAAATGTGTGAACGAGTGTCCTACGGGAGCCATCACACTTGTGGGTATGGAACCCCTGCCCAAGGAGCCGAAGGCTGCCCCTGCGCCCAAAGTAGCAACTGAAAATGGAGCTGCCAAGGCGTAGTAACGAACTATAAAAAACCAGAACATAGATATGAAGACATTTCCGATCGGCGGAGTCCATCCGTCGGCAAATAAGTTGAGCAGTGCCAAGCCCATTGAGGTTCTTCCGCTGCCCGACGTGGTGATGATACCTCTGGCACAGCATATCGGTGCACCTGCGGTGGCGAAGGTCGCTAAAGGTGACAAGGTGCTTGCTGGTCAGCTTATTGCTGAGGCTGCGAGTTTTATGTCCGCTAACATTCACTCTTCGGTGTCGGGTACGGTGACGGCGGTGGATATGGCGGTCAACGGACAAGGCTTGCGTCAAATGATGATTACAATCAAGCGCGAAGGCGACGAGTGGGCTGAGGGAATTGACACCTCTGCCAAATTGGTCAAAGAGTGCACCCTTTCAGCGCAAGAAATTGTTGCTAAGATAAAAAATGCAGGTATTGTCGGCATGGGCGGCGCAACGTTTCCCGCGCACGTGAAACTCTCGGTGCCAGCGGGCAAGAAGGCTGAGGATTTGATTATCAATGGTGTGGAGTGCGAACCTTACCTCACCTCGGATCATCGCGTGATGTTGGAGCGTGGCGAGGAGTTGTTGGTAGGTGTTTCAATCTTGATGAAAGCTATTGGCGTGTCGAAGGCTTCGATTGGTATCGAGAACAACAAACCTGATGCTATTGCGCTGCTCACTCAGTTGGCGAATCAATACCAAGGAATACACGTTGTGCCGTTGGCTGTGAAATATCCGCAAGGTGGTGAGAAGCAGCTTATTGCAGCTATCACAGGTCGCGAGGTTCCTCCTCCGCCTGCACTTCCGCTCGATGTGGGAGCAGTGGTTTGCAACGCTTCGACTACGCTGGCAGTCTACGAGGCTGTGCAGAAAAATAAACCTCTTGTGGAGCGCGTGGTTACTGTTACGGGCAAAACGGTGAAGAATCCGAAAAACCTGCGCGTGCGCATGGGAACCCCTATCTCGGCTCTCATTGAGGCTGCGGGCGGACTGCCCGAAGATGCGGGAAAGGTGATTAACGGCGGCCCAATGATGGGACGTGCGATGGTCAACCTTGATGCTTCGGTGACCAAAGGTTGCTCCGGTATCACCATCATGAGTGGTGCGGATGCCGAGCGTCACACGGCGACGGCGTGCATTAAGTGCGGTAAGTGTGTGGCTGCCTGCCCGATGGGTCTGGAGCCTTACTTGCTCTCGAAGATGGCTCAGAAAAAGGCGTGGGATATGCTTGAAGCGGAGGATATCACCTCGTGCATCGAGTGTGGCTGCTGTCAATCGTCCTGCCCGGGCTACCTGCCGCTGCTGGACTACGTGCGTCTGGGTAAGCAAACGGTGATGGGAATTCTTCGCTCGCGTGCTGCTGCTCAACCAAAAAAATAAATGAAAGAAAAAATAATTGATATGGCAAATAAATTGATTGTCGCCCCCGCACCTCACGTGCAGACCCTCCAATCGACCCCTTCCATCATGCGCGATGTGCTGATTGCACTCGTGCCTGCGCTGGCGGTCTCGACTTGGGTGTTTGGTTGGAATGTGTTGGTGCTCACGGCGTTCTCGATCCTGTGTTGCGTAGCGTTCGAGTATCTGATTCAAAAATTCTTAGTCAAAGGTCCTACGACCGTCTGCAACCTTTCGGCTGCTGTGACGGGTATGTTACTCGCCTTCAACCTGCCTGTGACCATTCCTTGGTGGATTGTGGTAATCGGTGCACTGGTGGCTATCGGCGTAGCGAAAATGACTTTCGGTGGTCTGGGCAAGAACCCTTTCAACCCTGCGTTGGTGGGGCGTGTCTTCCTGCTAATCGCCTATCCGGTGCAGATGACCTCGTTCACGACCGATGCTTTTACGGGTGCTACACCGCTGGCAGCCATGAAGTTCAGCCGTGCGCTCGACGGTGTGAATCTGCCTGATTTATTCGTTGGTCAGGTGTCGGGTTCGATGGGTGAGGTGGCTGCGGCTGCTCTGCTGCTGGGCTTTGTTTACCTGCTCTGGCGCAAGGTGATTACGTGGCACATTCCTGTGACTATCTTCGCTACGATGGCTGTTTTCGCTCTCTGTGTGGCTCTGAGCCGCGGTTGGACGGGCATGGCTCTGGTTGAGTTCCCGTTGTTTCACATCCTCGCAGGTGGTGCGATGTTGGGTGCCATCTTCATGGCTACCGACTACTCCACCTCGCCGATGACCGTGCGTGGCGGTGTGATTTATGCCGTAGGAATCGGTGCTATCACGATGCTCATTCGTGAGTGGGGAGCCTATCCCGAGGGTATGTCGTTCGCAATTCTTATCATGAATTCCGTGACACCCCTTATTAATAAGTATGTCAAACCAAAACGCTTCGGTGTAAAATAAGGGAGGACGCAGAAAATGAAAAGTACACTTATAAATATGGTGACCGTGTTGTTCACCATCACACTCATCGCTTCGGCGGGTGTGGGTGTGGTGAATATGATTACACTCGATCCAATTGCCAAGGCGAAGGAGGCTGCCGTGGTGGAGGCTCTCAACAAGGTGCTGCCCGCATTCGAAAGTAGCACTTCGGAGGTCATTACAATCGAAGAGCTGCCTATCACGGTCTACACCGCCTCGGCGGCAGATGGCTCGGTGGTCGGTTATGCTGTGCAGACGGCTACTAAACATGGCTTCGGTGGCATGATTAAGATGATGGTTGGTTTCTCACCTGCGGGCGAGGTACTGAACGTCAATGTGTTGGAACAGACTGAGACTCCGGGCTTGGGAACCAAGATGTGCGATGAAGGCAACGTGCTGCTCACGAGCGTCAAGGGTAAAAATCTGGCAACCATGCAACTCGTCGAGGAAAAACTCGCCGTGCGTAAGGATGGTGGTGATGTGGATGCTTTGACTGCTGCAACCATCTCGTCACGTGCCTATTGCGATGCAATGAATCGCGCGTGGATGGCATATAATAGTGTTGTGACGGGCGTTGCGTCTGCTGACGTAGCTTCGGGTGCGACACAGCCTGCCGACGGTGCATCGGGAGCCACTCCTGCCAATGCTGCCGATTCAGCACGCTATGCTGCGGACGTAGCTTCGGGGGCGACTGTCGAAGTCGATGATTACAAGAAACATAAGGACGATGACGACGATGATTGTAAAGAACATAAAAAAGATGGAGCTGAATGCTCAGGAAGGAGGAACCATGAATAAACTGAAAATTATCCTCGACGGCATCGTCAAGAATAACCCTACATTTGTGCTTGTGTTGGGTATGTGCCCCACGTTGGGTACCACAACCTCAGCGGCAAACGGTATGGGTATGGGTCTGGCTACGATGGCTGTGCTCATCTTCTCGAATATTGTGATTTCGATGATTAAGAACGTGATTCCCGACAAAGTGCGTATCCCTGCGTTTATCGTGGTGATTGCCTCGTTTGTGACGGTCATTCAGATGCTAATGCAGGCTTTCGTGCCGGCACTCTACGCCAGTCTGGGTGTCTTCATTCCGCTGATTGTCGTGAACTGTATTATTCTGGGTCGTGCGGAGGCTTTTGCCTCCAAAAACGGAGCTTTTGACTCTGCACTCGATGGCATCGGAACAGGTCTCGGCTTCACCGTCTCGCTGACCATCATTGGTTCGGTGCGTGAGATTTTGGGTGGTGGTGCCATCTTCGGTATGCCGCTTGGCATGGCGGATGTCACACCGCTAATTTTCGTGTTGGCTCCCGGCGGATTCATGGTGCTCGGTTACCTCATGGTATTGTTTAACAAATTAGCCAAGAAATAGTTATGGAATTATCCTATTTTGCAATTATCATCGGTGCCATCTTCGTTAATAACGTTGTACTGGCGCAGTTCCTCGGCATCTGTCCGTTCCTTGGCGTGTCGTCGAAAGTCGAGACTTCGCTCGGTATGGGTGCTGCAGTGACCTTTGTCATGGCACTTACTGCTGTGGTGGCGTGGTCGATACAGGCGTTTATCCTTGTGCCACTGGGCATTGAGTATATGCAGACCATTGTCTTCATTCTCGTCATCGCTGCATTGGTGCAGATGGTCGAGATTATTCTCAAAAAAGTCTCTCCTTCGCTCTATCAAGCATTGGGAATTTTCCTGCCGCTCATCACGACCAACTGTGCTGTGTTGGGTATTGCTATTCTGATGATACAGAAAGAGTTTACTCTCTTGCAAAGTGTCACTTACTCGGTCAGCATTGCGCTCGGTTTTGGATTAGCATTGGTGCTCTTTGCGGGCATCCGTGAACGTCTCGAATTCGAAGATGGACCTAAATCGTTCAAGGGTATCCCTATCGCGCTCATCACAGCCAGCATTTTGTCTATGGCTTTCATGGGCTTTTCGGGACTTGTGAAGTTGTAATCTCTCCAATCAATGAGCGGGACGACTCACCAAAATGGTAGGTCGTCCCGCTCATTGATTTGCAGGGCACTATGGCTCTACGGAGGGGCTCTGTGTGTGCTCGGTATCGGGCGCAAAGCGTTGTTGAAATGCTACGCCTGCGGTGCGCGAAATGTAGCCCCAACGGGTGGCGATCATCACCAGCAGCAGCACAATAACTACAACCATCCATTTTGTTTGGTTGTTGAGTTGTTTGAATCGTTCGAGTAGTTTCATCACTTCGTCAAAATAATTTTACCAAAAGCTTATGTTTCTTGGTTCTAATTCGTTAATTTTGCAAAATTAATCATAAAATACGTAACTGATATGGAGGAGATCATAAAACTTCACGACAGACACTTTAAAGTGATGATTCCTGCCGCAAAAATCGACGAGGCGGTCTCGGCAGTCGCTGATCGCATCAATATTGATTATGCAGACAAGGAACTTCCGATATTTTTGGGTGTTCTGAATGGTTCGTTCATGTTTATGAGCGACCTAATTAAGAAGATCGATTTTAACTGCGAATTGTCGTTTGTGAAGCTCTCTTCTTATAGTGGAACTTGTTCGACGGGACATGTGCGCAACTTGATTGGTTTGAACGGAAGTATCGAGGGTCGCCATGTGATTATTGTGGAGGATATTGTCGATACGGGCGAGAGTATTGACCACATGATGCGCGAATTGGAAGGGCATAAACCTGCCAGTGTCGATGTCTGCACGCTCTTTTTTAAACCCACCTCTTACGGAAAAACGCTCCCTATTCGCTACCGTGCAATGGAGATTGGTAACGAATTTATTGTGGGCTATGGGCTTGATTACGGTCAACTTGGACGTAATCTGAAGGACGTTTACGTGGTGACGGATTAAGAGACGATGAGCATTGATGTAAATAAAGAACTGCTCGATTCGGGTGGCAAATTGCCCCTTGTTGAGGATTTTTATACCATTCAGGGTGAGGGATTTCACGCCGGAAAACCTGCTTATTTCATCCGTCTTGGCGGGTGCGATGTGGGGTGCCGGTGGTGTGATGCAAAATACACGTGGAATCCGTCGCTCTATCCGCCTACCGAGCTTGCGACGATTGTCAATCGCGCTGCCGCGTGTGCCGCGCAGGCAATTGTAATCACTGGAGGTGAACCACTGCTCTATCCTCTTGAGCCACTGACTACTGCATTGCGTAATCGAGGACTGCAAATATTTTTAGAGACCTCAGGAACGCATCCTTTTAGTGGTGATTTCGATTGGGTTTGTCTCTCGCCCAAACCGCAGCAACCTCCTTTGCAAGAGGCGTATGCGCGTGCTCACGAGTTGAAAGTTATCATCAGTGGTGAGGCTGATTTGGTGTGGGCGGAGCAAAATGCTGTGCACGTTGGAGCGCAGTGTATGCTCTATTTGCAGCCTGAATGGAGCGTCGCGGAGCAGGTGATGCCACTTATTGTGGAGTACGCCAAAGCGCATCCGCGTTGGAATATCTCGATTCAAACGCATAAATATATGCATATTCCTTAGTATGACCCTTCGTTTCGGTAGAAAATCATGGATTGTCGCAACAATCGTCATTCTCATTTTTACTATTTTTGTGGTGGGGCGTAACGTATTGCACGCCGTGAAGATACGTCGTGAAATTGGTGTGCTGGAGCGCGAGCGTGACCGCTATCAACAACGTATTGAGCAGGATAGCACGCTCATCGAGCAGCTCAAATATGATGATTACCTCGAGGAATATGCGCGCGAAAATTATCATATGCAGCGTGCCGAAGAACACGTCTACATCGTGAAATAATCTGCGACTTCCCGCTGCAAATTCACAATTCTGTAATTTGCAATTCGCTTTTAATGCGTATCTTTACAGAAAATTAGACGATCGCTATGAAAATCCTGATTCTCAACGGTCCGAATCTCAACCTGCAAGGACAACGCGATGTCGCTGTCTATGGTTCGGAAACTTTTGATCACTTCATCGAGCAACTGAGCTCGACCTATCCCGATGTCGAATTCGGATATTACCAATCCAACCTCGAAGGTGAACTTGTTGATGCCATTCAGCAAGCGGACGGTGTGTACAACGGTATTGTGCTCAATGCGGGTGGCTACACCCACACTTCGGTAGCGATACACGATGCGGTAGCTGCTGTTCAAACGCCTGTGGTTGAAGTACATATATCTTCCATTCTTGCGCGTGAAGAGTTTCGTCGGGTCTCGTTGTTGGCATCGGTTGTGGTGGGATCCATCATGGGATTTGGGTTGCAATCCTACGAATTGGGGGTGCTGGCACTGTTGCGGCGGTCGTAAATTAATTTTCATAAAAAGTAATTCCTATGTATAGAGAGAAAAAAACTAAGGTCGTGGCAACGTTGTCCGACTTCCGCTGCACTGAAGATTTTGTGCAGAAATTATATGATGCCGGCATGGATGTGGTGCGCGTAAATTCGGCTCACGCCTCGGAGGAGGGTGCTACGAAGATTGTGCAAACCGTGCATAAGGTGAATAGCGCAATTCCAATTATGATTGATACCAAGGGTCCTGAAATTCGGGTTACGACGCTCGCTGCTGAGTATGGCAATGCCATTAATTTTGCAGTAGGGGATCGAGTTGCGGTGCGGGGTTCGAAGGGTGATGACCTTACAACGCGCAAAACGGTCTATATGAATGTTCCCGGTATTGTGGGCGATATTCCCGTTGGGGCGCGTATGCTGATTGCTGATGGTGAGTTGGAAATCTGCGTATTGGAGAAGAGTGATGATGAGTTGACGTGCGAATTTGTGACTGGTGGAGCCATGCGTTCGCGCAAGAGCGTGAATGTTCCGGGAGTGTCAATCGACCTGCCGTCTGTGACTGAAAAAGATCGCCGATTTATCGAGTGGGCGATACACAATGATGTAGATTTTATTGCTCATTCGTTTGTGCGTAGTGTGCACGATATCAAGGCAGTACAGGATATTTTGGATGAACATCACAGTTCGATAAAAATTATTTCGAAAATCGAAAATCAGGAGGGACTCAACAATATTGATGAGATTATCGAGGCATCCTATGGTATCATGGTTGCGCGCGGTGATTTAGGTGTTGAGTTGCCTGCCGAGGTTATTCCGAATACGCAGCGACGCATTGTCGAGAAGTGTATTGCCGCTAAGAGACCCGTAATTATTGCCACGCAGATGCTCTATTCGATGGTGCATTCAGCGCGTCCTACGCGTGCAGAAGTGAGCGATGTGGCAAGCGCAATTTACGAACGTGTTGATGCTGTGATGCTTAGCGATGAGACTGCGATGGGTGATTATCCCGTGGAGTCGGTCGAGACGATGTCGCGCATTGCTCGTGAGATTGAACGGGATGAGAAACTTTTCACTCCGATGATTGACATGAATATGGTCTCGGTGAACCACGAAATCACAGCACAACTTGCTCGTTCGGCGGTGCGTGCGTGTACTAATTTACCCATAAAATATGTGGTGCTCGATACCCGCACTGGTCGTACGGGGCGTTATTTGGCGGCATTCCGTGGTCATAGATTGGTGATGGCTGTTTGCTATCAGCTTCATGCACAGCGCATTCTGGCTCTTTCATACGGTATTGTGCCCATTCTGCGCACGCAAGAGGTGTCGGATAAATACTACTTTTTAGTTGACGCTTTAGAGTATATCAATCGTAAGCGTGGTAAGCTGAAAGATACTGATTTGCTGGCTATTGTGGGTGGTAGTTTTGGTCCCGATGGTGGCGCATCGTACGTAGAGCTGTCGAGTGTAGAGAAATTGCGTCGTCGGATGGTTGATATTGCCGCGATGAAGAGCTGCTAAACGAGGCTATGAAAGGCGAGTTAAAGGACAAGGTTGCGCAAGGTGTATCGTGGAGCATGGCTGAAAAAGCGGGTTCCACGTTGCTGCAAGTGGTGGTTAGCATTGTTTTGTTGCGACTGCTGTTACCCGAAGATTTGGGCGTTATTGCTCTGCTGACTTCGTTTTCAGCCATTGCGCTGATTGTCGTTGATAGCGGCTTTTCACAGACTTTAATCCGCAAATTAGATCCGCATCCGAACGAATACAAGTCAGTTTTTCTCTTCAACATTGCCGTTTCTGTGGTGCTTTACCTCCTGCTGGTCGCCTTTTCGCCCGTCGTGGCGTGGTACTACGACAAGCCGATTATTCTAAGTCTTGCCCCTGTTTTTTTCTTGCAGGTGCCGATTAATGCCTTGTGCGTGATTCAAAATACGCTTTTTACGCGTCAATTCCGCTTTTCGCTCCTTTCGAAAATCATCTTTGCTTCGTCGTTTGTCAGTGGCGCGGTAGCTGTCGGCATGGCGTTGGCGGGCTGTGGCGTGTGGAGTATCGTGGCACAGCAACTAACTATGATGTCGGTGCGTGCGGGGCTACTTTGGTGGGGCAGTGCGTGGCGACCGACGGCGCGTTTTGACGGCAAAACTTTGAGGGCGATGGCTCCATTTAGCCTGAGTTTGATGACCACGGATTTGATTACCACCCTCTATAACAAAATTCCGCAGCTCATTTTCGGCAAGTTTTATTCGGTCGATGCGCTGGGCTACTTCGATGCTGCTCGCAAATTTAAGGATCAATCCGTCACTTCGGTTGTCTCGTCGGTGCAGAATGTCACCTTCCCCGCGTTGGCAAATATTGCGGGTGATGAGCGAAAATTTGCGGAAAGTTATCGACAAGTAGTTATGGTTGTGGCATTTGTGATGTTTCCTGCGATGTTTGGATTGATAGCTGTTGCCGAGGATCTTTTCACGATTTTGGTGGGTGCAAAGTGGTTACCGACGATTCCTTATCTGAGGGTGTTTTGCTTGATCGGATTGTTCTATCCGGTGGGGATGGTTGCTTATAATGTGCTGAAAGTCAAGGCAAATGGCGGGGTTATTGTCCGTTTGGAAATCATAAAGAAAATTGTCATGACTGCGATTTTGGTTCTCACAATTTTTCACAGTGTGATGGCTGTGGTGTGGGGCTTGGTCGGAATGTCGTGCATCGAGATGTGCCTTAATGTGGGTACTGCTCAACGCTTTACAATTCTCCCCTTGCATCGGCTTCTGCGTACTATATTGCCTATCGCGCTGATTTCGGTGGTGATGTATTTGATTACGTTAGGTGTTGGTGCACTGGTCGCCAATTCCACGTTACGGCTTGTATCTGAGATTTTTACAGGTGTAGTTGTCTATCTTTCGCTTGCAGCCTTGTTCCGTTTGGAGGCATTCCGCGAGATGACTTCGATGTTGCGCCGCCAGCTTAAACGCTCGTAGGCGAGGTTGTTGTATCGCTATATAAATCATAAAACGCCCCGCAGATTGAAATCTGCGGGGCGTTTTTATCGTTGTGGAATGCGCTATTTCTTGCGCGTTTGTTCCTGTTGCTGTTGCATCAGTGCTTCGTATTTCATCTGGAATTTCGACTTCTTGCCGCCATTACCGCGCTTGGCAGCATTTGCTTGCATGGTGGCGTGAATTTTCCCATCATCAATCATGTGTCGAATGAGTAGCGTCTGTCCGATAGTAAGCACGTTAGCTAAGAAGTAGTAGTAGCACAGACCGCTCGAATAGCTATTGAACCAGAAAAGCATCATCACGGGCATCATGTAGACCATCATGAACTTCATACCGGCCATTTGCGGTTGGCTGGATGCAGTTTGTTGGTAGTTCATGTAGGAGAAGAGGAACAATGCGCCGGTCATTAACAGTGCGAAAAGACTCACGTGATCGCCGTAGAAAGGGATAGAGAAGGGCAGACTGAGGATACTGTCGTAGGACGAAAGGTCGTCTGCCCAGAGGAACGACTGCTCGCGCAGCTCGATTGAGGCGGGGAAGAAACGGAACATGGCGATGATGATTGGCATCTGGATGAGCATCGGGATACATCCACCCATGGGGTTGATACCCACCTTCTTATAGAGCTCCATTGTGGCTTGTTGCCGCTTCATGGCATCCTCCTTCTTCGGATATTTAGCCGTCAGTAAATCTACTTCAGGCTTGATGACGCGCATCTTAGCTGTCGAGATGTAACTCTTGTAGGTCAGCGGTGAGATGATGATTTTGACCAGCAGTGCGAGGATGAAGATAATGATACCGAACGAACCGATGTAATTGCGCAGGAAGTCGAACACGGGGATGACAAACCAGCGGTTCACCCAACCGAAAATGCCCCAGCCCAGCGGAATAAGTCGTTCGAGCGAGAGTGATTCACCCTTGTCATTGACCACTTTTTTCAGAATCGCGTATTTGTTGGGACCGAAGTAGAACGCGAAGTTATAGTGGTCATTTTGAAGTGTGTAGGGAACAGCCATTTGTGCCGAAAAGCTCTTCAGCAAATCCGATTCGGGAGCAGCTGTGTCGAATGCCATGTCGGCGTACGACACATTTTCGGGAGCAATGAAGATTGATGAGAAGAATTGTTGCTTGAATGCCACCCAATTCACTGCCGTAGTCACCTTGTCTTGCTTCGACTTTTCGCTCATGCCCAGCTCCTCGATTGAGGTCTCGTTGGGGAAGCGGTAAGCGATTGAGGTGTACATATTTTCGTTCTGGAAACCCTTCTCGTTTTGGTACGAAGTGTTCGACCAGTCGATGCCAATCGAGGTCTGGTTCGCCATCTGCGGAGCCATGTTCTCGAAGGTTACGTTGAAGTCCATGAGGTAGTCGCGTGAGGGCGTCTGCTCGTTATATATAAGATATTCGTACTTCAAACGTGCGTCCGCCGCGATGGGCAGATACATGGTCACCACCTGCGGACGATCATCGGCAATCTGTGTTGTATCAATCGTGAATAGGTAGTCCATCGTGTTGACCTTCACGTTGTTGGTTCCATTCTTTACGAAGAACGACAAATCGAAGCGTGCACTTTCGGGGTTGAATAGTTCGATGGGCTGATTGCGTTCACCGTGTGGCGCGTAGCGCGTGAAATTCTTTAATGTCACGCCCGTTACCTGACCACCGCGTGTCGAGAAGTGAACTTTCATTACCTCATTTTCGATGGTTGTAGTCTGCTCTTCGCCCTCGCGCGCCATGGCAAGGTATTCGCCCAACTGCTCGACTTGACGTTGCTGTGCGGCTGCAACTTGCAGTGTATCAGCTGTTGAAGAGGTGGTTAGTGAGTCGGTTGTTGCAGTGGAAGTCATCACGGGAGTGGGGGCGTTCACCGCCGCCACTGAATCCTGATAAGCCTGATATTCAGCCATTTCACGTTTGTACTCCTCTTGCTGTTTCGAGCTGAAATAGGCAAATCCGAGGAAGAGAACCGAAACGACTGCGATTCCTATAATTGTTTTTTTATCCATTCTAGTTATTTGATTTCTTATTTTGTTTTGGAATCGCTATATGTCAAAGCTGCTTTTGTGAAGGCAACGAACAGTGGGTGAGGACGTTGTACGGTGCTTTTGTATTCTGGATGGTACTGTGTGCCCACAAACCACGGATGGTTTTCGACTTCGACGACCTCCACCAAACCCGTATCGGGATTGGTACCGACGGCTTTCATGCCCGCAGTCTCAAAACGTTCGACGTAGTCGCTATTGAACTCATAGCGATGACGATGACGCTCCGAAATTTGGAGTGTCCCGTATGCTTCTGCCACCTTTGAACCTGCCTTCAGCGCGCATGGATAGGCACCCAAACGCATCGTACCTCCCTTGGCTGTGATGCCTTTTTGCTCCTCCATCAAATCAATTACAGGATGATTGGTGGTCTCCATTTCGCTTGAGTTGGCGTCAGCCCAACCCAATACGTTGCGTGCAAATTCAATCACAGCACACTGCATACCCAAACAGATGCCCAAAAATGGCACCCCATTTTCGCGTGCATAGCGCACAGCTTCAATTTTGCCTTCGATACCGCGATTTCCGAATCCGGGGGCAACGAGAATGCCAGCCATCTTGCCCAACTTCTCACCGACAGTTTCGGGAGTAATCTTCTCCGAATTGACATATTGTAATTTCACTTTGCAGTCGTTCACCGCACCTGCGTGGATAAATGACTCACAGATAGACTTGTATGAGTCGGGGAGCTCGGTGTATTTGCCTACCAATGCAATTTCTATTTTGCGTTTCGGGTGCTTGATTTTCTCGACGAACTCCTTCCATGCGTCCATATCGGGCTCGGTCTCGGCAGGCAAATCGAGTTTGGCAAGTACCACTTCATCAAGGTGTTGCTCGTGCATTTTGAGCGGCACTTCGTAGATTGTGGGTACGTCAATGGACTCCATCACCGCATTTACATCCACGTTGCAGAAGAGAGCTACCTTGCGGCGAATTTCCAGTGACAGAGGACGTTCAGCGCGCAACACAAGGATGTCGGGCTGCAATCCATTTTCGAGTAATGCCTTGACTGAGTGCTGCGTAGGCTTGGTTTTCATCTCGCCTGCTGCTGCCATATACGGAATCAAAGTTAAGTGTATGAGTGCCGTATTTCTGGAGCCCAGTGTGTAGCGTAACTGGCGCACTGCCTCGATGAAAGGTTGTGATTCGATGTCGCCCACCGTACCACCTATTTCAGTGATAATAATGTCGTAAGTCTTCTGCTGTGCAAGTAGTTGGATGCGACGTTTAATTTCGTCGGTGATGTGCGGAATTACCTGCACCGTCTTGCCGAGATACTCGCCTTTGCGCTCCTTCTCAATCACACATTTGTAAATTTTACCCGTTGTGACGTTGTTGGCTTTCGACGTTGGTTGATTCGTAAAACGCTCATAGTGACCTAAATCGAGATCGGTTTCTGCACCATCCTCAGTCACATAGCATTCGCCATGTTCGTAAGGATTGAGCGTTCCTGGATCGACATTGATATATGGATCGAGCTTTTGGATTGTCACCGAATAGCCGCGAGCCTGAAGCAGGCGGGCAATCGACGCCGCAATAATACCTTTGCCCAGTGATGATGCAACACCGCCTGTGACAAATATGTATTTGGGTTTTGAGAGTTTCATGGATACTATCTATTTATTTTCGTTGTCTTTGTTGTCTGCTTTGTCTTGGTTGTCAATGAGTTTCACCTTCTCAATTGTAGCTTGCATCTCCTCTTTGGCACGTTCGATTTTGGCGCGCACGTCGGCAATGAGAGCTTCGGCATTTTTCGATTTCGCGAAGAATCCGATGTTATTTTCCAACAAAGCAATATCCTGTTCCATCTGCCGCACCTTATTATATAGGTGGTCGCGCTCCGTGCGTAGACGGTTACCGCCAGCGGTCTTGATTGCGGACACTTTTTCGCGGAAACGCCCCATTGAGCGGTCGCGTTCCGTTCCGCGCAGGGTGTTGAAGAGCACGTCTACTGCTGCTTTGTATTTTTTCTGAATGGCATCTTTTTGCTTTATGGGCACGAAACCAATCTCGCCCCAACGACGTTGGAACTCCTTGATTACATCGAATCCACCTGCTTTTATGTCGGCTGCTGCCATCTCCTCAAGCAACGCCAATTTCTTTTTCAGGTTCTCATCATGCTCTCCGTCGACACTGGAAAAATGTGCCGATTTACGTCCGAAGAAGGCATCGCAAGCGGTGCGGAAACGCTTCCAAATCTGATCAGAATAGCGACGTGACACCCCACCGACCTCTTTCCAGCGGTTCTGAAGGGCAATCAGCTCGTCGGTTGTCTTTTTCCACTCTTCACTGTTGACGAGTGCTTCGGCAGCCTCACACAGCTCGTTTTTAAGCTGCAAATTGTGCTCCATTTCGCCCTTTACACCGGCATAAAACCGACGTTTAGCCTCGAAAAATTGGTCGCAAGCAGTGCGAAAACGCTCATATATATGATTGTTGTCTTTCTTGGGCGCAAAACCGATGGTCTTCCATGTCTTCTGTATTTCGAGCAGCTGCTCGCTGGCTTTGTTCCACTCCTTGCGGTTGGCAAGTGGTTGTGCTGCAAGCTCTTCGGTAGCTACGCATAATCCTGTTTTTAGGTCGAAATTGCGTACCTGTTCTGATTTCAGGGTTTCGAAATACTCTTGATGTTGCTTGTTTATGCGACTCGAAGCCTCCTTGAATCGCTCCCATAACGCCTCTTTGTACTCATTCGCCACCGGACCTGTCTCGCGCCACTCGTCGTGGAGTTTCTGCAATTTGTGGAATGCTTCAACCACCGAAGGCTCCATGACCAAAGCTTCAGACTGCTCACACAAAGCTAATTTCTGTTCGTAATTACGTTTCAAATCGAGGTCGCGCAGCTCTTTATTGATTTTGATAAAGCTGTAAAAATTCTCGACGTGAAGGTTATATGTCTCCCACAAATCTTTGACATTTGCCAAAGGTACGAGCCCTGTATCTTTCCAGCGTTGTTGTAGTTCGCGGAATTTGTTGAATGTATGGTTGAGCGTCTCATCCGAATTCACAAGCTCTTTGAGCTCCTCGATGATTTGCAATTTTATCTTGAGATTCGCCTCTTTTTCGACATCAAGCCCCGCGATAAATTCATCACGACGACGGCGGTACTCTTTGAAAAGGTCTTTCAAACGCATCTCGATCGCATCGACTGCGGGTACAAAATCGGTCTCTACCCCTCCGCCTTCGACGAAGGCACGACGTTCAGCCTCAACTACGGTGCGGCGTTGTTTGTAAAAGGCGATTTTGAGTGCTTCCACATCACGACGCAGCGATTGCATTGGCTGCTCCTCAAGCATTTTGGCAAAGATGTTTACCAACTCCTCACCGCTTTTGTCAGCATAGATGTCAATCACGGTACTCTCTTCGTGTGCAGCCTCTTCGGTCGTCTCTTCGCCCAAATCGAGTCCTGCATCTTGAGCTGCTAATGCAGCCTCTTCGTCGGCAAAGTCGACTTTTTCCTCTGTGGGGGTTTCGATTGCGGGCGTACTATCCGCAACAGATTCCACCGCTCGTGCAACCGCTATGCGGGCACGTTTTACATGGGGCGTTGCCTCCTTTTCGGGGGTCGGGGTGACATTTTGCACATCTTCAGCAGCCTTGCTGACTTGCTCCTCAGGAGCAGAAAGGGTTGAATTTTCAGTAGCCATCTTGTGTTTATATTTTAGATTTACTATATACGTGGGTATATAAATCCCGCAAATATAACGAATTTTCCGGTGAGAGCGAACGATTTGGTCGGAAAATTCATATCTTCGTAGCAGGATTTCTTTTGTCTCACTTAAATTGTACCTTTCTGCCATGAGCCACCGCATCTTAATTGTTGATGATGAACCCGATATTCTTGAATTTGTGAATTACAACCTCACAAAGGCGGGATATGAGGTCTTCACGGCGCAGAATGGGTCGGAGGCTTTGGCGGCGGCAGTAGTCCACCGTCCTCATCTAATTTTGTTGGATATGATGATGCCCGTGATGGATGGAGCGCAGACGTGTCGTGCTATTCGACGCGATCCGGTGTTGTGTGATACGATGGTTGTTTTTCTATCGGCACTCAGCGAGGAGGAGCAGCAATTAGCTGGTTTTGAAGTGGGTGCAGATGATTATTTGACCAAACCGATTAAAATGGAGCTGTTGATGAGTCGTGTACAGGCGATTCTCAAGCGCATAGATAGCACGCCCGACGAGCGCATCACGCTTGATGTGGATTGTTATGTGGTGCATCGCGGTGCGCGGACTATTGCCCTGCCGCGCAAGGAGTTTTTGTTGTTAGCATTGCTTCATTCCAACCCCGGAAGGCTCTTTTTACGCGAGGAAATCTATCGCAAAGTGTGGGGGAGTGAAGTAATTGTCGGTGATCGCACGATTGATGTCCACATTCGTAAATTACGTCAGAAAATAGGTGACAATCATATAGTTACGGTGAAGGGCGTGGGCTACAAATACGAGGAATAGGGCACCGTGGTTTTTGAATTTTGTGCCAAACTTTGTCTGGGAGACAAGGCGTATGTTTATCGCTGCGCTTCTCGCAATGACAAAATAGGGCGAAAAGAGTGTGTCGTGTGGTCGGATTCTGAATTCGAAGAGAATGGTGTGTTAGAAGAACGAAACCACCCAATCACGTGCTATGGGGTAGGTGTCGGAGGCGATGGCGACGAACATCATCACCGTGACGATTAGCTTCACACCTGTGCCTACTACAAAAGAGAGAAATGACCCGAATCCGATGCGGAATGCGCGACCTGTCTCTTTGCGATTGTGGGTGAGCTCGCCCAAAACAGCACCAAAAAATGGACCTAACAGAATGCCGACAATCGAGAATGAGAGGAACATTCCGACCACTAAACCCAGTGTGGCACCAATCTGCCCGGCACGTGAGCCTCCCAAAAGTTTGGTCATGTAAGCGGGTAAAAAATAGTCAGCCACCGAGACTGCAATTGTTGCCGCTAACCACCATAGCAATTCCTGCAACGAAAGGGTGGTGTAGGAGCAGCCTGCGGCACAAAGCAACCCCACAAAACTCAATGCGGGTCCCGGCAGAACGGGGGCGATGCTACCGATGATGCCGATTAGAGCGAAGAGAAATGCGATGATGGAGAGTGCGATGTCCATATTAAGTGTATGTGTTTTGAATGCAAATATAAGATTATAGCGTGAAAAATCCTAACAAATGGTGATAATTGCTGTCTGGTTTGGGCGTTTCATCGCCGAATAATTTAATTATTCAACAATAAAAGTTTTTTTTACTGTTTTTTTTTGCTATCTTTACCCATATTAATGGCTCAGAATTATGAAAATACAACTTTTTATTCTCTTATGTGTTGCTGCGCTGCTGCCTGTGGGCTGTATGGATACACCCAGTGATTTGGCTACGCAAAAAGCGGTAAAAGTTAGTGATTTTGAATCACTTACATATTATGATGTGCCTGTGAAAGCGGGGCTTGCTACCGTTGTCGTGCTGGATCAAGACACTTTGGCGGTGACTCACGTTCCGATGCACCTTGCGGTGCCTCGTTATGCAATCGACCAAAATGCCTTGTCTGTTACCTATTCGCAAGATGCAATATATCAAAATTTTGCGAGTTCGGTCTATTGGCAATATATCTCGTTTGAGGATACTCGCAAAGGCGATTACGATTACAACGATTTGGTGATTCATTGCCGTGTTGACAATCGTGGCATATTTGAAAATGGTGTTGTTGTCGCCTACAAACACACTGTATCGGTGCAACCAGTTGCGTTGGGTGGGGCGATGCATCTCAAATTAGGAATGCTTTACAAAGAAAATGCAGCGATGAGTTCTCTTTCGGAAGCCATTCTATGTCAAGATGTTCGGCGTGATATATTTCAAGGAAATCCCATTTTCCCGATTAATACCGATCCCACACAACCCATCAAAAAGGTAAGCAGTAAGTTGACCCCTCTATTCGAGATTACAAATACGGATCCGCAGTTGCAGGTGGTCTGGTTTATCGAAACATCTTCAAATCGCCTCTATGCAGCGACAACCAATTTTGGTGCGGATAAATCGTATGATATGATTAGCCCCGATGGACTTCCGTATGGTATTTCGATGACTAAAAAGTGGGATTATCCAATTGAGCATTGCTCCATTCGTGAGGCGTATCCCGGATTTGACGCATGGATTGCGTCGGGAAATGAAGTGATATTATTGAAGAATTTTGTGAAAGCTAAGGTTTTTCCTGCTATGGCAAATGGTTCGGGTAACGAGGATCTTTGGTCGTGGGAACGATAAAAGTTGACTAATATTCTTGCGCTCTATTTGGCGCGATATGAACGCTTCTTCATTTTTTTGTTATAACTACTCTCTTCTAAATTGGGAATAATAGGTCGCTATTTTATCACCTTGTTAGTTGCCGTGTCGGGGAAGACAATCCATGGCTTAAAGTTCTTGGCATCGTCAAAATCCATCTGTGCATAGGAGACAATAATCAGAATATCACCCACTTGCACCTTGCGCGCTGCGGCACCGTTCAGACAGATGCAACCGCTACCGCGTTCGCCCTTGATGATGTAGGTTTCGAGACGCTCCCCGTTATTATTATCTAAAATTTGGACTTTTTCGCCCTCAATCATGTTGGCAGCCTCCATCAACGCTTCGTCGATGGTGATGCTTCCCACGTAGTTCAGATTCGCCTGTGTGACGCTCACGCGGTGAATTTTGGACTTGAGTACTTCAATTTGAAATTTCATTATCGTAGGCGGATATTATCAATTAAACGGACGTTGCCGACTTGCACCGTGATGCAGCCTTGAATGCGGTCGCAGTCGCTCCATGAAGTGACGGTCTGCATTGTCTGTGCATCGACCACGTTGAAATAGATGACTTTGAGCAGTGGATTGCGTTCCACCTCGGTGATGACCCAAGCCGTTAATTCGGCGGGCAACAGCGAATGCGATTGCTCGATGCACGCTGCAAGCGAGGCGTAGATGTGGGGTGCAGCAGCGCGGTGTTGCTTATCTAAGAGCACGTTGCGTGATGAGCGTGCCAGCCCATCCTCTTCGCGGATGATGGTGCATTCCACAATCTCGACGGGCAGTCGAAGTTGTTCGACCATCGCCTTGATGATGGCTATTTGTTGAAAATCTTTCTCGCCGAAATAGGCGCGTGCGGGGCGTACAATCTCAAAAAGACGGCTCACAACTTGTGCCACACCGTTGAAGTGTCCCGGTCGGCTTGCCCCCTCCATCACCTTGTCCACCAGTCCGAAATCGAACGTGCGGGTGTCGGGTGTCGGATAAATCTCCTCGACTGATGGCATCAGTACAAAATCGGCACCGGCATCCTCCAGCAAACGTGCATCGGACTCAGGAGTACGCGGATAGCTTCGTAAATCATTCGGGTCGTTGAACTGCGTGGGGTTCACGAAAACGCTCACTACTACGGTCTCATTCTCCTTGCGTGCGCGCTCCACCAATGAGCGGTGTCCAGCGTGCAGAGCACCCATTGTGGGGACGAACCCAATTTTTGTTTGGTCGCACTGGTCGAGTGCGGAGCGAAGCTCATGAATAGTATGAAATATTTTCATTGTAATCTCTAATTTCGTATCAGCGGGGCAAAGTTAGGAAATCCATCCAACATAACGAAGGGAATTTTAATAAAAAGCGTTATCTTTACGCAAACTAAAACCTTAACATTCATGGAAAAAATAGTTTCAATTGCATCTATGGTATTAATAACCACTGCTTTATCGTCCTGTTTGGGCGCGAAAAAAGCGGAAACTTCAGCGTGGATTGTCGATCGTTTCGACGATGTGAAAGTCATTCGCTACGAGGTTCCCGGATTCGAAAAACTCTCACTCGAAGAGAAAGAGTTGGTTTACTACTTGGCTGAAGCTGCCAAAAGTGGTCGTGATATGCTCTACGATCAGAATTTTAAGTATAACCTTGCTGTGCGTCGTACGCTGGAGACCGTCTACGAAAATTATGAGGGCGACCGCGAATGTGCCGAATGGAAAGCGTTGGAAAAATACTTGAAAAAAGTGTGGTTTGCCAACGGCATTCACCACCACTATTCGAACGATAAATTCACGCCCGAATTCACGGAAGGCTACCTGCTCGATGCTATCGAGACAATCCCTGAGGATAAATTCGGTGAGCTGAATGCGTTGCGTGGTGAGGTGTGCCGCGCTATTTTCGATCCGACACTTTATCGTACCAAACTCGACCAGACGGCAGGTGTGGATATGATTGCTGCTTCGTCGAGCAACTATTACGAAGGGGTGACCGAAGCCGAAGCCGATAAATTCTATGCGGATATGGTGGTTCCCAACGATGCCTCTCCTATCTCTTATGGGTTGAATTCGAAACTGGTCAAGCAGCCCGATGGTACGATTGTCGAACGCGTATGGAAGGTAGGCGGTATGTACTCGCCTGCTATTGAGCGTGTAGTATATTGGCTCGAAAAGGCGGAAGGGGTGGCAAAAGAGCCCCAGAAATCAACGATTGGCGCACTTATTTCCTATTACAAAACGGGCGATTTACACGAATTTGATCGTTACAACATCATGTGGGTGCAGGACACCGTCTCCAATATCGATTTTGTAAATGGATTTATTGAGGATTATGGCGATCCGATGGGACGCAAAGCATCGTGGGAGTCGAACGTGAACTTCATGGACAAAGAGGCGTGCCACCGTACAGAAATTATCTCAGAGAATGCGCAATGGTTTGAGGATCACTCGCCTGTGGATTCCATCTATAAGAAAAAGCAAGTGCGCGGGGTCTCGGCAAAGGTTATCACCGTAGCCATGCTGGGTGGCGATTGTTTCCCCTCGACTCCGATTGGTATCAACCTGCCCAATGCAGATTGGATTCGCAAGGAGTACGGCTCAAAATCAGTCACTATCGACAACATCACTTATGCTTACGATCGTGCGGCACAGGGCAATGGCTTCCAAGAGGAGTTCATGCTTCGCGCTGAAGATCGTGACCGTATTGAGAAATATGGCAAGTTGGGCAATGACCTCCACACCGATTTGCACGAGTGTTTAGGACATGGTTCGGGTCAGATGGCTGCGGGTGTCAAAGGCGGTGAGTTGAAAAGTTATGGTTCGACTCTTGAAGAGGCGCGTGCCGACTTGTTCGCCCTTTACTACTTGGGCGATTCGAAACTTGTTGAGCTTGGATTAATCCCTTCGTTGGACGTGGCGAAGGCTGCTTATGCGACCTACATTACAGCAGGTATCATGACGCAACTCGCACGTGTAGAGTTAGGTAAAAACGTTGAGGAATCGCATATGCGCAACCGAAAGCTTATTGCTGAGTGGTGCTACGAGCAAGGCAAAGCCGACAAAGTGATTGAGTGGGTGAAGCAGGACGGCAAGACGTATGTGGTGATTAACGACTTTGAGAAATTGCGTGAACTCTTTGGTCAAATGCTTTGTGAGGTGCAGCGCATCAAGTCTGAAGGTGACTACAAAGCGGGTGCGGCACTGGTCGAGAACTACGCGGTGAAAGTTGACTCTGCACTACACAAAGAGGTGCGCGACCGCTATGCAGCACTTCAAATTGAGCCTTACGGTGGTTTCCTGAATCCTGAATTTGAGCTGATTGAGAAGGATGGCAAGGTGGTTGATGTGAAGGTTAGCTATCCAACCGACTATGTGAAACAGATGCTCGGTTACTCGCATAACTACTCCTACTTGCCGAACGTCAATTAACTCGGTAATCATAAAATGGTGCAGCCCCGACCTTTTGGTCGGGGCTGCACCATTTCAACGTACCCCGAAAGGGCGCGGTTAGCCGCGAATGTAGTGGGGCATCTCGGCGGGAATCTCCAACGAGAATTCCACCAATCCGCAGATTGCCCCCTCGCGTCGCCAAACGGTTTGGTAAATCAATTTGCGAATGCCTTTCTTGTCGATGGTGTAGGCATTTGTCCCCCCTTCGCTAAGCAGGTGAGCGATGATGTCGCGCGAGCGTTCGTTGTGACAGGGAATGAGCGAAGAGCCTCGCACGTCGCCGTTTACATCACGCGAGTGTGCATTTTGATAGAGTACAATGCCCTCCATATCGCACACGGTGACGGCGCAGTTGAGCTCATCAGCCCAAGCATAGGTATTTTCCATTATTTCGTATTTATTGTGTGATTCGAACCAGCTGTTCGCGGTAAGCATTCAAAATGCGCGATTTCGAGATGAATCCCTTGTAGCGACCTTGCGAATCGACCACGGGGAGCATCCATGTGTGGTTGTCCTCGAATTTGGGCAGCACGCTGCGGATATCTTCGTGTTCGAGAATGGTGTCGGGGGGCGGAATCATATATTCACAAATCGGGGTTCCATATTTTTCATGTTTGAACATATCTTCGCGTAAATCGTCGAGCTGCACCACTCCCAGCAGGTGTCCGAAGTTATCAATCACGGGGAAGATATTGCGGTGTGCAGTTGAGATAATGTGGACGATTTCGCCCAATGTGAAGTTCTCCTTGATACGTAAAAAATCGGTTTCCATCAGGTCATCGAGCTTCAAAAAGACAAATACAGATTGGTCTTTGTTGTGGGTTAGTAACTCACCACGCTGACGTAACTGCTTGGTGTAGATAGAGTCAGGGTCGAGATAGTAGTCGACGGCAAAAGCAATGCAGGCGGTAATCATCAGCGGAATAAATAGCCCGTAACCATTCGACAGCTCAGCGATGAGGAAGATGGAGGTCAGGGGGGCTTTCATCACTCCAGCCATTACGCCCGCCATGCCAACCAGCGTGAATGAGACTACCGATAACTCCCATCCAAACAGCCAGTTGCATACCAGAGCAGTGATAGCACCCATGAATGCGCCGACAAACAACGAGGGGGCGAATGTTCCGCCCACGCCACCTGCCGCTGTGGTGGTTGCCATGGCGACCACCTTGAAAAACATGGTGGCAACGATAAAGAGGATAATTACCCAGTCGATATCGCGAAAGGCGTAGAACAGTGAGTTGTTGAATAGCTCGTGTGCGTTGCCGTTCATAAGTGATGTGAAGCCGCCGTAACCTTCACCGTAGAGGGGAGGGAAGATGAAGATGAGGATGCCGAGGATGATGCCGCCAGCAATCCATTTTTTGTATTGTTTGTCGAATCGACAGAATGCGCTACCGACTTTGGTGTTGACCGTGGTGAAGTAGTAGGACATCAAGCCGCACAATACACCTAAGAGGATGAACAGCGGAATGTGGTTCAACTGGAACGCATCTTCAGCCTTGAGTGTGACGGGCAGAATCGGGTCGAAGCCGCGCAGCATGAAGGCGACGGAAGTCGCACTTACCGAGGCTATTATCAAGGGGATGATGGAGCCGGCGGTGATGTCTAACATCAGAATTTCGAGCACAAAAAGTACGCCCGTGATGGGGGCTTTGAAGATGGCAGCCAAGGCGGCACCCGCGCCACAGCAGAGCAGCAGTGTGGTGTGTTTGTAGTTGAGTCCAGCCAGCCGCCCGACATTCGAGCCGATAGCGGCTCCAGTGAGGACGATAGGTGCCTCAGGACCCACCGAACCACCAAACCCGATGGTTGTTGCGCCACCTACCACCGAAGTCCAGCAGTTGTGCGATTTGATGCGTGAGCCCTTGCTCGACATGGCATAGAGTACACGCGTCACCCCCTCCGAAATGTTGTCCTTGACGATGTATTTGACAAATAAGGTGGCGAGAATAATGCCGACGGCGGGGTAGATTAGAAATAAAAAATGCTCCTCATTGATTGGGAACCAATTGATAAGCCCGCTTTTGATGGTGTGTAGGAGGACTTCGAACACATAGGTGCCCAATCCGGCAAGCACACCCACCACCACGGCCAACAACATGAGCATCTGATTGGTGCTCAAGCGACGAGTCAGCCGTAGAAACCAAGTGTAGATGCGCTCAGGTCGCAGCAGAGACTTTCTTAATTGACCGAAAAATGAGGACATAATTGGTTGCGAATTATTCGTTACGTTGGTATTGTTGTGCCTGTGACGAAATCAGTTCGTTGTCGTTGAAGTAGTTTATCCTCATGGCATTACGCACGTCATTGAGTGTTTGAGCTGCTGCTGTGCGTGCCGTTACTGAACCTGCCTCCAACATTTTGTACACCTCTCCGATGTTCTGCTCGAAGGTGTGTCGCCGTTGGCGAATGGGTTCGAGTATCTCCTGCAAAATAGCAATCAGGAATTTCTTGACTTTCACGTCGCCCAGCCCTCCACGGCGGTAGTGTGCTTTCAACTCATCAAGCGTCGGGTAGTCGGGGAGGTATTTGGCGAAATGTTCGGCGTGACAGAAGGCATCGAGGTAGGTGAACACCGTATTTCCCTCCAATTTTCCCGGATCTTCCACGCGTAAATGTTCGGGGTCGGTGTACATACCCATCACCTTTTTGCGCACCTCTTCTGCCGTGTCCGATAGATAGATGCAATTGCCTAACGACTTGCTCATCTTGGCTTTGCCGTCGGTACCGGGCAGGCGCAGGCAGGCTGCGTTGTTAGGTAGCAAAATCTCTGGTTCGACGAGAGCCTCACCATATACCGTGTTGAATTTATGGACAATTTCGCGCGTCTGCTCAATCATCGGCTCTTGATCCTCGCCTACGGGTACGGTGGTGGCGCGGAAGGCGGTGATATCTGCTGCTTGGCTGATGGGGTAGGTGTAGAATCCGACAGGAATACTCTTGCCGAATTCGCGCATCTGAATCTCCGATTTCACCGTCGGATTGCGCTCCAAGCGCGCCACTGTGACCAAGTTCATGAAGTAGAACGCCAGCTCGCACAGTTCGGGAACTTGCGACTGGATGAAGATGGTTGAGCGTGTGGGGTCAACCCCGCACGAGAGGTAATCGAGAGCCACTTCGATGATATTTTGGCGCACTTTGTCTGGATTGTCGCTGTTGTCGGTCAATGCTTGCGCGTCGGCAATCATGATGAATATTTTTTCGAATTCACCTGAATTTTGCAGTTCAACGCGGCGACGCAACGAGCCTACGTAATGTCCCAAATGCAACCTGCCGGTTGGTCTGTCACCGGTTAATATGATTTTCCCCATTGGATTTTATCTTGTTTTTTACTGTTACTATTCGTGGGTTCACAATTACCCAGTTACAAACTTACAAAAATATGAATGTCTTACCAAAAAAGTTGGTATATATAGTTTAATTTTATACATTTGACCTATCAAATAAGAATTACAGCTATGACTATAGTCCAACTTGAATATCTGTTAGCGGTGGCTAACTGCGGCAGTTTTTCCATTGCCGCCGAACATTGTTTTGTTACGCAACCATCTCTTAGTATGCAGGTTAAGTCGCTTGAGGAGGAGCTTAACGTCATTTTGCTCGACCGTTCGAAGAAGCCGGTTATTCCTACCGAGGCGGGTGAAGTGGTGCTGGCACAAGCTCGTGAGGCGATTAAAGCATATAATTACATTAAAGAGTCGGTAGCGGAACTTAAGGGTGAAATTTCGGGCAAATTGCGTTTGGGGGTCATTCCGACCATTGCCCCTTACCTATTGCACAAATTTCTGCCCGCTTTCGTGCGCGATTTCCCGAAGGTAGAGCTGGAAATTTCGGAGATGGTGACCGCTGACATCATCGAGGCTCTGCGGCGCGATCGTATTGATGCAGCGTTGGTGGCAAGTGGTACGTGCGGTGAGGGAATCATCGAGCAGGAGCTATTCAACGACAGGTTCTTCGCCTACGTCTCGCCGAATAATCCGCTCTATGAACGATCGAACATTCGTATTGAAGAGATTGATTTGAAGGACCTTGTGATTCTGAGTCAAGGAAACTGTATGCGTGATCAGATTATTGAACTGTGTCAAGCAAAACGCAATATGCCCTCGCACTACACCTTCGAATCGGGTTCGCTCGACACTCTGATGCGCATTGTTGATTGCACTGCGTGCATGACTATTATTCCGGAAATGGCGATTGAATACATCCCGGCCGAGCACCGTGACCGACTGAAAATGCTCGCCAAGGGTGCCACTTCGCGCAAAATTGCGGTGGCTGTACGTCGCACGTACGTCAAGAGCTCAGTTATCAAAGCTCTTGCCGATACAGTGTTGGCGAGTGTGCAGAAAGTAGCGCAGAAGGGGTGATTTTTTGTTTTGCCCCGCAAACCTCGCGATTTTCGCAATGCGCGGAGCAAGACAAACCAATTTTTACATAGAAATTCCCGCGCACCGTTCATTCTCTCGGAATGACAGAGCGGGCGCAAATGTAAAATTTAGAAAGTTGCCTACCTTATAGACTTGTTTAGCAGCCCGATACGGGAATCTTTGCAACGCGCATATCGTGGCGTCCGCCTTCGAATTCGGTGGCGAAAAACTCCTCAATGAACTCAATTGCTTGGTCGTTGGTGATGAAGCGCGCGGGCAGCACAACTACGTTTGCATTGTTGTGTTGGCGAATCAAGTGGGCAATCTCCTTGTCCCAGACCAGTCCTGCGCGGATACCTTGGTGTTTGTTGAGCGTGATTGCCATTCCTTCGCCTGAGCCGCACAGCGCGATGCCACGCTCCACCTCACCTGCCTCAATGGCAGCAGCTAATTGGTGCGCATAATCGGGATAGTCGGCGCGTTCTTCGGAGTAGGTGCCGAAGTCGAGTACCTCCCACTTGTTGGCATCGAGGTAGCCTACTAAAAATTCTTTCATCTCGTAACCCGCGTGGTCGCAGGCAATACCGATTTTTTTCTCCATGATTGTATCTTATTTTTGTTTTGTTCTGTTTTGAGATGACAAAGTTAGGAAAAAATACGAATCTTCGTGCTTAAATAGCTATTTTCGCGGTGTGAAAACTCTGTTCATTCTCCTTGGAACCCTTTCGCTGGGGTTGGGCATTATCGGAATCTTCGTTCCGCTGCTGCCCACCACCCCTTTCCTGCTACTCACGGCAGCACTCTATGTGCGCTCGTCGCCGCGCTTATATGCGTGGCTGATTGCCAATCGCTATCTGGGCGAATATATTCGCAACTACCGCGAAAATCACGCCATACCTTTGCGTGCCAAGATGGTCTCCCTCGTGTTTATGTGGGTCACGATGGTGTGGTGCATTTTTGTGTTGCTCACCGCGTGGTGGTGGGCACAGGTGGCTTTGGGTGTGGTGCTGGTCGGCATCACGTGGCACATACTCTCGTTCGCTACGTTACATAAATAGAAAACTCCGGTCAACGACCGGAGTTTTCTATTTATTGGCAATTCTCTGTGCCCTTGCTCAGGCTGTGAGATTTTTATTTCGATGCACGCTTGCGATCCACCTCGTGCAGCAGAATCTTGCGCAGACGCATCGAGTGGGGGGTAACTTCCACGTACTCGTCCTCTTTGATGTACTCCAGAGCCTCCTCCAAACTGAAAATTTTTGGAGGTGCAATCGACGATTTGTCATCTGTACCCGAAGCACGCATATTGGTCAGCTGCTTGGGTTTGGTGACGTTGACCGTGATGTCGTTTGCGCGGGTGTGCTCACCGACCACCTGACCTTCGTAGACAGCATCCATTGGAGCGATGAAAAAACGACCGCGATCCTGCAATTTATCAATCGAATAGGCGAATGCCGTACCCAGCTCACCCGAAATAATCGAGCCGTTGGTGCGTTTTTCAATCTCGCCAACCCAAGGTTCAAAACCTTTCAGACGGTGCGTCATAATCGCCTCACCAGCCGTTGCGGTTAACATATTCGAGCGTAAGCCGATGATGCCCCGTGAAGGGATGTCAAATTCGAGTCGGGTGCGTTCGTTGCTTGTAGTCATGTCTTTGAGTGTACCTTTACGCTTGGTAGCCAATTCGATGACCGTTCCCGAATATTGTTCGGGGCAGTCCACTGTCATCTCCTCGATAGGCTCGCATTTGCGGCCGTTAATTTCTTTGATAATCACCTGAGGTTGACCAACTTGTAGCTCGTAACCTTCGCGACGCATGGTCTCGATGAGTACCGAGAGGTGCAACACACCGCGTCCGAAGACGATGAAGCTATCGGCGGATGCTCCGGGCGAAACGCGCAGAGCGAGATTCTTCTCCAGCTCGCGATCCAAACGCTCTTTGATGTGACGAGAGGTGACATATTTGCCGTCCTTGCCGAAGAAAGGAGAGTTGTTGATAGTGAAGAGCATTGACATGGTTGGCTCATCGATGGCAATCGGTGGCAGTGCTTCGGGGTTCTCCCAATCGCAAATCGTGTCGCCAATCTCGAATCCATCGATACCCGTCACTGCGCAAATCTCGCCACAGGGAACATCTGTTACTTTTTTCTTGCCCAGACCCTCAAAAATCATTAACTCTTTGATTTTGGTCTTTTGCAGCGTCACGCCATCGCGTTTAGCCAAGGTGACGTTCTGTCCCGCTTTGAGTGAGCCGCGCGTGATTTTACCCACTGCGATACGACCCGTGTAGGAGGAGTATTCGAGTGAAGTGATGAGCAACTGCGGTGTGCCCTCGACAATCACCGGTTCGGGAATGTCATCAATGATGGCATCCAGTAGCGGTGTAATTGAATCGGTGCGTTCGTTCCATTTGTGCGACATCCAGCCTTGTTTTGCTGAGCCGTAGATTGTTTTATAGTCGAGCTGTTCTTCGGTAGCATTGAGCGAGAACATCAAATCGAAGACCTGTTCGTTGACCACTTCAGGACGGCAGTTGGGTTTGTCGACTTTGTTGACTACCACAATAGGTTTTTTACCTAAAGCGAGGGCTTTTTGCAGTACGAAACGGGTTTGAGGCATCGTCCCCTCGAAGGCATCAACGAGCAACAGCACGCCGTCGCACATATTGAGTACGCGCTCTACTTCGCCACCGAAATCGGCGTGACCCGGGGTATCTATGATGTTGATTTTGTAATCTTTGTAGATGACCGAGACGTTTTTCGACAGAATCGTGATGCCGCGTTCGCGTTCAAGGTCGTTGTTATCCATGATCAGATCGGTGGATGTTTTGGCGTTGTCGCGCAGGAGATTACCTGCCATGATCAATTTGTCTACAAGCGTGGTCTTTCCGTGATCGACGTGGGCTATAATCGCAATATTGCGTAGTTTTTGCATTGAAATGTGTATTTTATGGGGCAAAGGTAACAAATTATCACGAAAATTATACTAAATTTGTTATTCCCTAAGAAGTTAAATATTATTTCACGCTATGGATTGCAACTTTAACCTCAAGCAATGCAGTAAAATATATATAGGTATAGCTGCTGAAGTGCTTGCCGCAGTACTTCCGAAAAAACGTATTATTGTCCTCTCTGATGCTTCGATTGACCGTTTGCATCCCGAATTGCTTGCTCATTTCGAAACCATCCTTATCGGTACGGGCGAGACCATAAAAACCCTTACCACGGCGGAGACGATTTTCCGTCGGTTGATAGAGCTGGGTGCCGACAGGCAGACCTTTTTGCTCGGTATTGGCGGAGGTATTGTCACCGATCTTGCGGGTTTTGTCGCCTCGACTTATATGCGGGGTGTGCAGTTTGGTTTCGTGCCGACCACCCTCTTGGGGCAGGTCGATGCGGCAGTGGGTGGTAAGAATGGGGTCAATGTCTGTGGATATAAAAATATGGTCGGAACTTTCACTCAGCCAGAGTTTGTGGTGTGCGATCCGGCACTGCTGCGTACGCTGCCCGATCGCGAATTCCGGGCGGGGCTTGCCGAGATGATCAAGGTGGGGGTGATTGCTGACCCGCAGTTGTTCAAGAGTATTGAGGAGACTGAATATTGCAATTTGCGTGGCGATGCGTCTCTGCTTACACAGCTGATTTGCGCAGCCATTGGTGTCAAGGTCTCCATTGTCGAGCGCGATGAGTGCGAAGTGGGTGAACGGCGCAAGCTCAATTTGGGTCACACACTGGCACATGCCATCGAAAAATGTTTGATTGCCATGAACCACGGGGAGGCGGTAGCTATCGGAATGGTGGCAATCGCGCAGGCTGCTCAGCGCAAGGGAATGCTCTCCATGCCGGATTGCGAGCGCATCACACATCTTTTTGAGCGACTTGGTTTCGAACTTGCGTTGCCTGTCGAGATGAAGCGACTGCTGAAGGCGGTGGCGAAGGACAAAAAGAACGAATGCGGTAAGTTGCACGTTGTTGTACCTACATCAATAGGTACGTGCGAGGTGCGCGACATGACCGCCGAAGAGTTCGCAGGACTCTTTTGAAAGGCAAAAGAGCGTAATATGAAAATATTTTAACTAAAACGTGAAAAAAACGTAAAAGTTTAGAACAATTATTCCGTTTGTGACTTATATTTGTGATAGTAATTATTTGTTCCTTTAAATCAACCATTAAAACATTAAAGTTATGAAAAAAAACTTTTTACGTTGGGCGATTACAGTAGTTGCAATCGCAGCTTTAGGAGGTGGATGTAGTGATGATCCGACACCGGATCCGGTTAAACCCCCAGTTCCACCCGAACCAAAACCTCAGGAACAAACTTTTACAATCAACTGTCCAACGGTCGATATAACGCAAACCGAAGCCAGTTTCAACATTGCGCCTACGGATAAAAATGCTACCTATTATTACAATATTGTCGAAAAAAGCGTCCTCGACCGTTTAGCAACGGATGATGCTTTAATCGCTTCTGATCAGAAAGCCCTCGAAGCTGCTGCGAAAGCTAAAGAAATTTCTTTGCAAGAATTTCTGGGTCAAGTGCTGGTTAAAGGTAATACCGTGCAGTTGACCGACAAACTTTTTGCCAGTGTTGAATATACCGTCTATGCTTACGGCATGACTGCCGAGGGCAAGGCGAACACGGCGGTCTTTAAGAAATCGTTCACCACATTGCCCGCGACAAAAGTCGCTCTATCATTCCAAATCACCCCGACGGTCAAAGGTACAGCAATTACTTTTGCGATGGTTCCTTCGGACAAAACAGCTGCTTATTACTATAGTTTAGTGTCGAAGAAGGACTACGAATATCTGGGTAGCTCTCCGCAGGCAGTGGCTCTCTACGCGCTCAAGCAGATGGTTAAAATGGGTGCTGAATATGGCATGAATCGAGAGCAAACGATGGAGCAAATTCGATCAATTGGTGACAAATCGCAACGATTTGCCGCACTTGCTGAACATACGGATTACGTATTTTTCGCCTGTGCAATTGACCGATTGGGTAACATTTGTTCGGATGTTGCCATCGTGAATTGCACGACTGCTGAGTTCCAAGGTTCGAAAAACACCTTCACATTTACGGTGCCTGAAGAGGAAATTACAGCTACCAGTGCCCATGTGATTTTGCACGTTGCCAACGAAGATCCTTATATTTGGATGCATGACAAGGTGGAGAAGTGGGCAGGTCGCACCAACGATCAATTCATCAGTGATTATGTGAAAGAGTGGGGTTGGCTGCTCAATATGGGTATGGGAGTCGACAAAGGTGACCATGACCTGAAATATTCGTTAGTTCCGAATACGAAGTATCGCATCATCGCTTTTGGTTACGAAAAAGAGGTGACTACCGAACCCACAACGCTCGAATTTACAACCAAGCCGGGTGGCGATCCTGCGAACACAACTTTTGTCTTTGATCGCACAAAGCTTTCGCCTTTCAGTGTGAGCTACAAGATTACGCCATCGGATAATACAGTGCCTTTCTTGGCTGCTGTGATTGACAAAGCTGTGTATGAGAAGCTGGGTGGTACACCTGCCGTCATCAAAAAACTGATTGAAGACGACATTGCGGGCTACATTGCCGCCTCTGCAGCACAAGGACACCCTGCAACGGCTTCCGACTACCTCGAAGGTGTAGGAGGATATGGGGTCTCGTATATCTCTTATAGCCCCGATTATGCACCGTTGGTTCCAAATACAAAATATATTCCTTACGCTATTGCTATGAACACGGATGCTACGATGCCCGTCGATCCAATCTTTGGCGCAGAGTTCACAACACCCGAAGATATTGTCTCCAAAGCTACGGCAACGATGACTATTCCTGAGTTCTTCGATGGAGATGTAATGGCTGCTGCTCGCCCCGACCTCTATGCAAATGCGGCAGGTCAGGTTACATCTCACGTTCTGATTACCCCTTCGGCAGATGCTGTGCATTGGTATTGTGCATCGGTGATTGGTGACCAGAGCAGTCTGACTGATTATCCTGAGAAGACCATTGTTGACTGGTTGGTTTCAACGGGTCAAAAGGATCAACGAGAGCTTCTGTTTGCTTCGCCATGGGGTCAGCCGATTAGTTTCATGGTGGTTGCAGAGGATGCAAAGGGTAACTGGGGTGTTTCGCAGCGTATTGTGCTCACATTTGATAAAGCAGGTGTTTCAGATCCTACTGAGTTCCTTGCACAACAGAAACCTACTACTCAGAGTGCGAAAATGAACGCATTGCATTACACACTGAAAGGTGTGAAGGGTGCGAAAGTCTCTTCGCTACTGCGTCCGCAACACCGTTCGGAAGGGATGCAGTTAACCGACGAGGTTCAGATTCCGTTCCGTCTGCAACCGCAGCCTAAAAAGCCGTTTGTTAAACACGCAGTGATGCTCATTGATCCTGCTTCGATGGTTCGCTTCTTGTAAGTAGAGTCCGATAATATAATAGAGCAGCGACCCCGCGAAGGGTCGCTGCTCTATTATTTGTAGGCAGATGTTATTTGTGTGAAAGCTCCTCGACCAGCGCATCGGGCGTGGAGCAAGAGACGTAGAGTCGCTGCTCGTAGATGTCGGTGATTTCGACGAAATTGCGCCATTCAGAGGCGTAGATGCGCACGTGGTCGAGACATTTGAGATCGAGGTAGTGACCGTAGTAGCCAAAGAATCCGTAACCGCCAAAGAGCGGAATGATGCCCTTCATTTCGCGCGGTTTGACCCGGCGCACCGTGGCGATATCTGCGCGTTGTACCTCGGTGATATCCAGTAGGCAGCGTATTTCGATTTTGGACTCTGTAACTACGATTTTACGCGGAATAGAGAGCGACATGAGTGCCACCAAAGCCACAATGAACGAGGTGAACCAAGCGGAGAGATAACCCCCTTCGTAGAGGAAAAGGAGTAAGAAGAGCAACAATACGAACAGGATGATATAGATGATGGTCAGGTAGAGTGTGCGCCGCCCAAAGCGATATTTGTAAGTTGTTTCCATAAATATTAAGTGTTTTAACGATATCCACCACTGCACACCTCGGTCGAAAGGGGGGTGTGCGGAGCCGGATTCTCGGTTGGTTCATCGGTTGGATGTTCCTGTTCGGCAAGCAATGTTTGGGCGAAGAGGAGATCTTCGGGAGTGGTGATTTTTAGGTTGCGGTGGTCACCTTGGCAGAGATAGATGGTCACACCGCTCTGTTCGACGACCGAAGCATCGTCGGTGAATGCGGGTGAGAACTCTGTTTCGTAGGCACTACGCAGCAGCGTGGCGCGAAAAAATTGGGGCGTTTGCACCGCCCGCAGGCTATGACGATCAATTCTTTGCGAGCCTTCATCGGTGGTCTGGCGGAAGGAGTCGGTGGGTTCAACCACCGGAATGACCGCATCGTGCTCCATGGCGGCAGCTAACGTGCGGTGGATGAGTTCCGTCGAAGCCAAGGGACGTACGCCGTCGTGTACGGCAATAAAATCCATCTGGTCGGGGAGTGCTGCCAAGCCGTTGCGAACGGAGTAGAAACGCTCCGCGCCACCTGCAACGACGGTGTGTGGTGCTGTCTCGAAGCGAGCGGATAGATTATGCCAATAGACAAGGTGCTCTTCAGGCAGAACCACGACCAATGTTGCCGTGGGCAGAGCCTTGGCAAACAAATTAATTGTGCGGGTGAGGATGGGTTGCCCGTCAAGTAGCAGAAATTGCTTGGGGCGAGCGGCACCCATGCGATTGCCGCAGCCTCCCGCGACGATGATGACTCCTATGCGTTCCATATTAATTTTTTACCGAATCCGAGTGTGTTGTCTGTGAATTTCATCAAGTCGGGCACCACGACCCACAGAGTGAGTTCGACGAGTGCTGCGTAGGGAAAACGTTTGATGTAGCTACTGCGGGCTTGCTGATCGGCGCGTGTGGCGGTTCCGCACAATTGTAACCCTTGCACCTTGCCTACAACGCGTGTTTCGAGTAGAATGGAGGCAGCTATGCGTGGACGTTGTGTCATGTGTTGGGCATGGAGCGTCTCGTTGCTCGATGAAAAAATGAGCAGGTTGCGCTCCGCATCGTAACAGTAGAAGGCATTCGAACAGTAGGGTGCCCCTTGGCTGTCGGTTGTGGCGAGGGTCAGCACATGGTGTCGCCCAATGAAGCGAAGGATGCGCTCGTCAATCATGGCTTGGTGGCGGGGGTAGGTTGAGGTGCCGACGTGGATTTGGGCAGGACGAGTGAGTCAATTTGTGTGATTTTGTCCTCCTCCTTCACCTCACCATTCAACTCGGCTACGATGTGGTCGCGTATGTAGTCAAACATCTCTCTGTTCTGCTTGGCGATGGGCTCGGCTGGTTCCTGCGGAATTTTCAGCGGATCAATCGGTTTGCCATTGCGCCATACGCGAAAGTCAAGATGAGGACCCGTTGAAGCACCTGTGCTGCCGACGTAGCCGATGAGCTGTCCTTGGCTCACGCGTGCTCCTTGGCGGATGCCTTTAGCGAAGCGGCTCAAGTGCATATAACCTGTCTGAAGATTGCTGTTGTGCTTAATTTTAAGCATATTACCTCCTCCGCCGCCCCAGCCTTTGAAGGTCACAGTTCCATTGGCAACGGCGTGTACCGGTGTGCCTTTGGGGGCTGCGTAGTCTACTCCATGGTGTGGACGATAGACTTTGTAGACTGGGTGCAGACGTGCGTTGCTGAACTTGGAGCTGATGCGCGAGAAGGTCAGCGGAGCTTTCAACATCTGCTTACGCAAACTCGCACCCGAAGCCTCCCAATATTGGATTTTTCCGTTTTGACGGAAGGGAATAGCATAATATTCTTTGCCTCCATGGGCAAATTTTGCACCCCACACACGTCCGATACCCATCGAAACGCTATCGTCAATGAATCGTTCGTCGTAGATGACCGTAAAGTGATCGCCCTCCTGAATGCCGAAGAAATCGACCGTCCATTTATATATATCTTCCAACTCAGCCGCCACTGCGTAGGGCATATTTTGGTCGATAATCGCACCCCAGAGCGACGATTGGATGGTGGCGTGTTTTTTCTGGCGGCGCAGTACGAAATCTTTCTCACCCTTGGTGACGCTCACCGAATCGCCATCGAAGCCGAATACTACATAGCGCGCCATGTCTTGTTCGTAGACTAAATAGTCCAAATGAGGGGCGTAGAGCGAATCTTCGTGGATAAAAACGGTATATTTGTTGCCCGCTTTGATTTCGCGGAGAGGAAAAATCTCCTGAGTTGCCTTGTCTAATCGATCAATTGACGTTGCCGATATGCCGTAGCCGTTGAGGATGGTGCCGAGGGTCTCGCCACTGTTGATCTCGTTGACCTCAGTGCGATAATTGTCGGCATTGATGCCAAATAGTATGTTGTGTTGCTCTGTGACATTCTCCTCCGTTGTGGATTTATTCCGAGAACAACTGCTCGCGATGAGCAACAAGGCGCATAATGCGAAGTGTGTGGTTGATTTCATAGATGAGGACAAAGTTATAAAAAAAACGAGTAAAATAGGCAAATTATTGTTGTATTTTGGTTGCTAAATGAATATTTAGCTATTAAGTTTTGTAGTTCAATGTTTTATTGCTACCTTTGAATATTGTGTAGCTAAACGAATCGAATGATACCAAAATGGCTTTTGGCTCCGGTGGCGTATTTCTATAAAATAGGTGTGACTTGTCGTCACCGTCTATTTGATTGGGGGGTGCTGAAGAGCAAAAAATTTGATATTCCGGTAATTTGTATCGGCAACATCACGGTAGGCGGTACGGGTAAAACCCCGATGGCTGAAATGGTGATTGACTATATGTCTCATACCCATCATGTTGCGCTGGTTTCTCGGGGCTATGGTCGCCGCACGAAGGGCTATGTTGAAGTACAAGAATCTTCGCATTACCGCGAAGTGGGCGACGAACCGTTGCAAATAAAACTGAAATTTCCAGAGGTTGTGGTGGTCGTGTGTGAGAAGCGCACGGAGGGTATCCGTCGCCTTTGTGCCGAACATCCCGAAGTTGATTTGGTGGTGATGGACGACGGTTTTCAGCATCGTTACGTCGAACCGTTGATTAATATTGTGATGATTGATGCCACACGTCCGGTGCAGTGCGACAAGATGTTACCGCAAGGAACTTTGCGCGATTTGCCCGAAATGCTGCATCGTGCTCACTATTTTGTGGTGACGAAATGTCCCGAAAACATGACTCCCATCGACCGTCGTATCTTGCATAAAGTGTTGATTCAGGTAGCTTATCAGCAGATTTATTACACGCGATTTGAAAGTTTCATGCCCAAAGCTGTTTTTGCCGATGAGGCCAAGGTTGCTGTGATGCACAAGCAACCTGTAATCGCCCTGTCGGGGATAGGCAATCCGCAGCAGTTTCTGAGCTCGTTGCGCCAGAATTATAATGTGGTGGAGGAGATGATGTTGGATGATCATCATGTATATAAGGTGCGCGATATGCGCCAATTGAAGGAGCTGTTGGAGCTGCATCCAAAGGCGGTGATTGTGACTACCGAAAAAGATGCAGTGAAGCTGACGAATCGCGACAAGATTCCTCCTGAAATTAGACAGAAACTCTACTATATCCCTATAAATATTTCATTCATAGAGGATTCGGCAACGGATCTTCTGCAAAAACTGGAACAAGATGTTAGAGGAAATTAAAAAAACAGCGGCATTTATTCAAGCCAAAACTGCCCACTTCACGCCTCAGGTGGGTATCATTCTGGGCACGGGTCTGGGCGACTTTGCCGACAATATTAAAGTGGAATATACGCTCGATTATAAGGATATTCCCGGATTCCCAGTCTCGACGGTTGAGGGACACAAGGGACGCATGATTTTTGGTCTTTTAGAGGGGCATAAAGTCGTGGCAATGCAGGGGCGTTTCCACTACTACGAGGGTTATGCCATGACGCAGGTTACTTTCCCTGTGCGTGTGATGCAGCAATTGGGCATCGGCTATCTCTTCGTTTCGAATGCCAGTGGCGGCATCAATACGTCATTCCGTGTGGGTGATTTGATGGTTATTACCGATCATATTAACTTGATGCCCAATCCGTTGATTGGATTAAATATGGCGGAGTTAGGTCCTCGTTTCCCCGATATGCACAATTGCTACGACAAGCAGCTGATTGCTCGTGCTACGGCGATTGCTGAGGATCAAAATATCAAATTGCAGTACGGCGTGTATGTCGGTGGCACAGGTCCAACGTTCGAAACACAAGCTGAATACCGCTATTTCAAGTGTATTGGAGGCGATGCGGCAGGTATGTCCACCGTGCCGGAGGTGATTGTGGCGCGTCATATGTCGATTCCCGTCTTTGGCGTTTCGGTAATCACGAACTGTGGATTGAGCGACGAGGTGGGTGACCACGAGGATGTGCAGCTTCAAGGTCGCAAGGCTGGTAAGCGAATGGGACTTTTGTTCCGTGAAATGATTAAAAATTTGTAGTGAACTATGGTAAATAAAGTAATTTTGGTGGGTAATGTGGGCATGGATCCCGAGGTGCGCACCACCGAAGCAGGCGTGAAGGTAGCTCGTGTGCGTTTGGCAACAACCGAACGCCTTTTCGACCGCCAAGCTAATGAAACAAAGGAACATACGGAGTGGCACACGATTACACTGTGGCGCGGTTTGGCGGATATCGTCGATCGTTATGTGCACAAAGGTTCGCAAATTTACGTTGAGGGTCGTTTGCGTACGCGCGAATGGACTGACAAAGAGAATAATAAGCGTTTTACAACAGAAATTTTGGCGGATACGATGAATCTTTTGGGTCGTCGTAGCGACAATGTTGCCGCAGGCGACAGTGCTTCACGTCCCGCTGCGTCGAGCTATGGCGCAGCCGGTGCATCTGCACAAACCGCTACTGCACAGCCAACTCAACAGCCGACAGCACCGTCTGTACCCGATGAAGGTCCCGACGATTTGCCGTTCTAATGGGTTTTGATGTCCCGTCCTGAAAAACCGTTACAGGTTTGATGACACAAAAATAATTAAATTTGTTTAATTGGAGCAGACTGCAGTCTGCTCCAATTTTCGTCTATACGTTTTTATCGCCACCTCTCGTTGGCGGTGCATCTGATTCGGCGTCAGCATACCGCACGATAGGTGCGGTCGCAAGCCATTATAGGTAGCCACTATACTACTCCCCATAATTCGAACCAGTTGTTTAGTCAAAAAAAGTTATTAAATTGACAAACAAAAAGAGCATAAAAGGAGATGGCAACAGTAAAGACAAAATTTCGAGCATCTTCTGTCACAACGAGAGAGGGGACCCTGTTTTTTCAAGTGATTCACAATCGTATAGCAAGGCAAATCAATACAGGATATAAATTATATCCATCCGAATGGAGCT
>JAVVWE010000007.1:0-31085 GCA_036652255.1 Alistipes sp.
TATTAAAATCAATTTATTACCCCGATTTTATCTACTATTTTTGACCAATAAGCCGGCTATCTTTTTTTTTGCGGATGGTGATTGCTTGTGGCAAAAAAAGCCCTCCGAGCAATCGGAGGGCGAAAAAACATCTATGTAAAATTCGCTAAATCGTAATATCGAGTAGCTCGAAGTGGAGTGTACCGGCAGGTACCACCACATCCACTTGGTCACCCTTCTTTTTGCCCAGCAACGCCTTGGCAATTGGAGTGCCTATTGCCAGCTTGCCTTCGCGCAGATTCGCCTCGTGTTCGGCAACAATGGTGTAGACCATCTGTTTGTTGTTGTTGTGATTCAACAACGTTACAGTGCTTAGTATCTGCACTTTACTCTTATCCATTCGCGATTCATCAATCACGCGAGCATTGGAGAAAGTGTTCTCCATCTTGGCGATGCGCATCTCCAGCAGACCCTGTGCTTCGCGCGCAGCATCATACTCAGCATTCTCCGAAAGGTCTCCCTTATCGCGGGCTTCGGCGATAGCCGCCGAAATAGCAGGACGTTCCACGGAACGCATATAATCCAAATCGTCCTTGAGCTTTTTGTAACCCTCCGCCGTTAGGTAAATAATCTCTTTTGCCATAATTTTAACAAATTTCTGTGGTTAAGAACCGTTTGAAATTATTTAGGTTATTCAAACGGTTTCCAAGCATAAAAATAAAGAATTCCGACCAATGAAGGTCAGAACCCTAATTCAAATGTAGTACAAAGATAGAGAGTATATTCGTATTTTCCAAATCTTTCACCCTACAAAGTGTGCTACACCTATTTATAATCTGTGCAGCGAGCTGAAACGGTGCAAATTTATTTGCGATATCGTTAAATATTCCGTAGCTTTGTACCCTAAAGTGCTGTAAAAGAATTTTTGATGAAGCGAACAAGGTTATATCTCCTGTGTGGAGCACTCTTAATGAGCCTGTTGGCGGGTTGCGCCGGAGTGAACAGCATTCTCCGAAGCGGGAATCCCGATATGATATACGCCAAAGCGATGGAGCTTTACGCCGCTGAAAAATGGTCGCGTGCTTCCTCTCTTTTCGAGGGTGTGCAGCATATCTACGATGCCACGACGCGCGCTGATAGTATTGCTTTTTTTACGGCACGTTGCAAATTTAAGAGTCGTGATTATGAGGCTGCAGCAGAGCAACTTGACCAATTCAGAATTAAGTTTGGGCGCAGTGTCTTTATTGAGGATGCAGAGGGAATGTATGCATTGTGCTATTTCTATATGTCGCCCGGACCCACACGTGATCAGACCATGACAGGGCACGCTCGTGTGGCGATTAATGAGTTCATGTCGCGCTATCCGAAGAGTACGCGCATAGAGGAGTTTCAGAAAATTGACTCGACGTTGCTTCAGCGTCAATACGATAAGAGTTACAACAACGCCTACACATATTACAAAATTGGTCACTTCAAATCGGCAATTATTGCCCTGCGTAATGCGTTGAATGACTATCCGGCATCGAGTCACCGCGAACAGATTATGTATCTGACGGTGGTGTCGAGCTACAAATTGGCATCAAATTCGATTGCAAGCAAGCAGATTGACCGCTACCTTTCGATGCTCGACTCCTACTATTCGTTCGTGGGAGAGTTTCCAGACTCGGAGCACGTGAAGGAGTTGAAGCGAATGGAGCAGCACGCAAAGGATTTTTTGGATAAGAATAACAAAGAAAAAACAGAATAAGATGGAGATTAAAAAGAACATTCCGAACAACACCATCACCCGCCAACTTCGGGATTTGGATATCGAAACGGGGAACATCTACAAATCGGTGAACATCATTGCGCGCCGTGCAAACCAGATATCTGCGGAGTTTAAGACCGAGCTCAATCGTAAACTTGCCGACTTCTCGTCGCCTACCGACACCATGGAGGAGACCTTTGAGAATAGGGAGCAGATTGAAATTTCGCGCTACTACGAGCGTCTGCCCAAACCGGCAATCATTGCAACGGAGGAGTTCCTCGACCACGAGCTATTCTACAACGAAGGCAAAGAGGTCAAGGATTCCAAAGAGATTAAGGAGCCGAAAATCACGAAGGATTCTAAAGATATAAAAGAGGCCTAACGGCTCGTCCGCACCATGTTGCAGGGCAAACACATACTACTGGGAGTGACGGGAAGCATCGCAGCCTACAAGGCGGCGATACTTTGTCGTTTATTGAAGACAGCAGGTGCTGAGGTTCAGGTTGTTATGACTCCATTGGCTAAGCAATTCATCACACCTCTGACCTTGGCTACGCTCTCGAAACGCCCTATTCTTGTCGAATTTTTCAATCCGGAAAATGGCGCATGGAATTCGCACGTTTCGTTGGGTGAATGGGCTGATTGTCTGCTAATTGCCCCTGCTACAGCCAACACTTTGGCGAAAATAACACACGGCATAGCCGATAACCTGTTGCTCACGACTTATCTGTCGGCGCGCTGCCCTGTGGTGGTGGCTCCTGCGATGGATTTGGATATGTATGCTCACGCGGCTACGCAGCAGAATATTCAAACACTTGCCGCGCGCGGCGTGCAAATTATCGACTCCACAGAGGGCGAATTAGCCAGTGGACTTTGTGGCAAAGGTCGCATGGCTGAGCCTGAGGCGATTGCGCGCGCAGTGGAGGCATTGCTCAACCAATCCGAAAAAAAAAAGAGCCTGCAAGGTAGACGTTTCCTTGTGACGGCTGGCGCAACTATTGAGCCCATTGATCCCGTTCGGTTCCTTTCGAACCACTCGACGGGCAAGATGGGCTATGCCATTGCCGGAGAACTGGCGGCGCGTGGGGCGGCAGTGACACTCATCAGTGGACGCACGTCGTTGCCCACACCACACGGTGTTACGCGGTGTGATGTGTTGTCTGCTGAAGATATGTATCGTGCAGCTGTTGATGCGTTTGCGTCAATGGATGGAGCAGTGATGTGTGCTGCTGTGGCGGATTATACACCTGCCGAAGTCTCCGCAACAAAGATAAAAAAAGGGGTTGGGGATTTCTCGATATCCCTGCACCGTACGAAGGATATTGCCGCTGAATTGGGCGCGCACAAGCAAGGTCGCTTGTTGGTGGGCTTTGCTCTCGAAACCGATAATGAGCAGATTCATGCCGCAGAGAAATTGGAGAAAAAGAACTTTGACTTCGTGGTACTCAACTCGTTGCGCGATGAGGGTGCGGGTTTTCGCGGTGACACCAACAAAGTGACGCTCATTGATCGCGCAGGTCGTACGGAGTTGCCGCTGATGCCCAAAAGTGAAGTCGCTGCACACATTGCCGACAAAATCGAAACACTTTTAAAATAGGGATTTATGTTACGCCGTCTCTCTGTCGAAAATTACGCTTTGATTGACAAGCTCGAAATGGAGCTTGATCCGCATCTGAACATCATCACGGGTGAAACGGGTGCCGGAAAATCCATTTTATTAGGGGCTCTCGGATTGCTTTTGGGCAATAAAAATGAGGGTTCTGCGATGAAAGATAATACACGTAATTGTGTGGTAGAGGGGGTGTTCGACCTTACGGGGCGCAATCTTGAATCGTTTTTCGAGACCAACGATCTCGACTATGCTGAGCAGTGTGTTGTGCGTCGCATGATTACGCCATCGGGTAAGAGTCGCGCGTTTATCAATGACCTGCCGGTGCAGCTCACGCAGCTGCGCGATTTGGGTACGCAACTGCTTGATATTCACTCTCAACATCAAAATTTAATCCTCTCTTCGGAAGATTTTCGCACCTCGGCACTCGACACGATTGCGGGCTGCGCTGCACTACGCGACGAATACACGGCTCGCTATACGGTGGTGGGTGAGTTACGGCGCAAGTTGGCGGCATTGCGCGAGGCAGCAGCCACCGGGCGCAAGGACGAAGAGTGGTTGCGTTATCAAACGGAGGAACTCACAGTGGCAAATTTGCGCGAAGGTGAGCAAGAGGAGTTGGAGGCGGAGCAATTGGTGCTGGCAAATGCCGACCAAATTGGAGAGATTTTAATCTCGCTGCGCAACGCTTTTGACGCTGAGTTGACCGGCATTTTGCCGCAGCTCAAGGTGGCAGAAACCTCGCTTGCGCACATACGTGATAGTTATCTACAGGCATCGGAATTGGCTGCGCGTTTGCATTCGACACTGGAGGAATTGAAAGATATAAATAGCACAGTTGCAGCTGACAGTGAGCGAATTGATGCTGACCCAGAGCGACTTCAGTTGGTAGATGAACGTCTCAATACGCTCTATTCACTTGAGCAAAAACACCGTGCTGTGACGCTTTCTGAACTGATTGCTGTGCGAGATAAATACACTCAGCAACTGAGTGCAATTGTCCATAGCGACGAGCAGATTGCAGCTTTGGAGGTTGAGATTGCCGATGCCACCGCCAAGGCGGAAACATGGGCTGCAAAGCTCCATGCAGCACGTGCAAAAGCAGCCCCCGCCTTCGAAAAACACATCGTTGCCACCCTCGTTCAGCTGGGTATGCCCGATGCGGTGTTTCATATCGGACTCACTGACGCAGGCGAGTTGACCCGCACAGGTCGCGATGAAATAACCTTCCTCTTTACGGCGAATCGGGGCACAACACCTCAGGCTGTGGAGCGGATTGCATCGGGAGGAGAGTTGTCGCGTGTCATGTTGGGTCTCAAAGCTTTGCTTGCTGAACGAATGCAACTTCCGACCATTATTTTCGATGAGATTGACACGGGTGTGTCGGGGCGTATAGCCGATGCTATGGGGCAGATTATCTGCTCGTTGGCAGTGACCATGCAGGTGGTGGATATCACGCATCTGCCGCAAGTGGCATCGAAGGGTGCAACCCATTTTGTGGTTTACAAACGCGATGGGCAGACTTCGATTGCGCGACTGACGGATGAAGAGCGCGTGATGGAGATAGCAAAAATGTTGTCTGGCAGTGAGATAACACCTGCTGCGCTCGAGCAAGCCCGCATCCTCTTGAGTCGTTAATTTTCTTTTCACATTGTTCATATCTGTTTGAAAACGCCTATTAAGTCGTTTTCGGGATTTCTGCGTCTAATATATAAACGCGTTTTGTGAATTTTAAATCAGAAAAAACATGAGTTCAAATCTTAATAAAATGGAGATAATCGAGCGATTGGTGGTTGATGGAGATATGTAACAAACCAACGGGCGACGTAAATGCTACGTCGCCCGTTGGTTTATAGATGTTCTAATATATAATAGGTGTACTACATCATGCCACCCATGCCACCTGCGGGCATTGGAGGCATAGCGGGTTGTTCGGATTTCTTCTCCGCCAGCACGCATTCCGTCGTCAAGAACATGGCAGCAATCGACGCAGCATTCTCCAACGCCACACGTGCCACTTTGGTTGGGTCGATGATGCCCGCCTTGAGTAAATCCTCGTAGCGATCATCGCGCGCATTGTAACCGTAAGCACCTGTGCCCTCCTTCACTTTGTTGACCACGACTGAACCCTCGCCGCCTGCATTGGCAACAATCTGACGCAGAGGTTCCTCGATTGCGCGTTTCACAATCTGAATACCTGTCGTCTGATCTTCGTTGTCGCCTTTGAGTTTTTCGAGATCGACCACAGCGCGCAAATAAGCCACGCCACCGCCCGGTACAATACCCTCTTCGACTGCAGCACGTGTTGCGGCAAGCGCATCGTCCACGCGATCTTTCTTCTCTTTCATCTCCACTTCGGTGGCTGCACCCACGTAGAGTACCGCTACACCGCCTGCCAATTTTGCCAGACGTTCCTGAAGTTTCTCCTTATCGTAGTCGGAGGTCGATTTTTCAATCGAGCCGCGAATTTGAGCTACACGTGCGGCAATTGCCTCTTTCTTGCCTGCGCCATCAACGATGGTGGTGTTTTCCTTGTTGAGCGACACTTTCTCGGCTGTACCCAGCATTTCGAGGTTGGCATCCTCCATTTTCATCCCCTTGTCGGTTGAAATCACCGTAGCACCCGTCAGCACAGCGATGTCTTCCAACATCTCTTTGCGGCGATCGCCGAAGCCCGGAGCTTTGCAAGCTGCAATTTTCAGTGTGCCACGCAATTTGTTGACTACCAGTGCAGAAAGTGCTTCGCCATCCACGTCTTCAGCGATGATAAGTAATGAACGACCGCTCTGAGCTACGGGTTCGAGTACCCCCATTAACTCTTTCATGGTTGAGATTTTCTTATCTGTAATCAGAATGTAGGGCTTCTCAAGTTGCGCCTCCATCTTCTCTGGATTGGTCATGAAGTATGCCGAGATGTAGCCGCGGTCGAACTGCATACCCTCCACCACTTCGACGTGGGTTTCGGTGCCTTTCGCCTCCTCGACTGTGATGACACCCTCTTTTTTGACCTTACCCATCGCCTCGGCAATCAGCTTGCCGATGGTCTCGTCGTTGTTCGACGAGATGGTTGCAACCTGCTCAATCTTAGCAATATCATTGCCTACGGTCTGGCTCTGCTTGCGCAGTGACTCAACAACAATTGCCACTGCTTTGTCGATGCCGCGTTTCAAATCCATCGGATTTGCCCCCGCAGTTACGTTCTTCAGACCCACACCTATAATCGACTGCGCGAGTACGGTGGCGGTGGTTGTGCCGTCGCCTGCGTCATCGTTGGTCTTCGAAGCAACCTCCTTGACCATCTGTGCGCCCATGTTTGCAAACGGATCTTCCAACTCAATTTCTTTGGCTACAGTCACGCCGTCCTTGGTGATTTGAGGTGCACCGAACTTCTTGTCGATAATTACGTTGCGACCTTTAGGCCCAAGTGTTACCTTCACTGCATCGCTGAGTGCATCGACACCGACTTTGAGCAGCTCGCGTGCCTCTACGTTATATTTAATATCTTTTGCCATAATTTTATCTGTTTTTAGATGATTGCCAAAATATCGTTCTGTTTCATAATTAAGTAGTCTACACCGTCGATGCGCAGCTCTTGCCCCGCATATTTGCCGTAGAGCACCTCGTCGCCTGTCTTCACCTCCATTTTAATCTCTGTGGTACCGGGACCCACAGCAACGACTTTACCTGCCAATGGTTTCTCCTTTGCCGTGTCGGGAATGATGAGTCCGCTGGCTGTCTTCTCCTCAGCTGGGTTGGGAAGAATCAGCACTCTGTCTGATAATGGTTTTACTTTCATAGCTTTTTGTTTTTGGTTTTACTATATATGTTTTTTTGTTTTCGTTTTGCAGCTACATTACATCAATTGATATGCCAAAAGGTTTTTGGCAGATAAATGTGCCAAAGATGCCCTTTTTGCCTGCCATTTTGTCATTTGCGAAAAAATTCAACTAAAAATTTTGCTTAGAGAGAAAAAGTGTATTACATTTGCACTCCGATACGGTGAAAGCGTATTGGTTATGGTGGACGTAGCTCAGTCGGTTAGAGCGTCGGATTGTGGTTCCGAAGGTCGTGGGTTCGAGACCCATCTTCCACCCACTTGATTTTTTTGGTTTTTCTGGAGGAAGGCTGCGGCATTAATGTCGTGGCCTTTTGATTTGCCTAATCGCCAAGTTGTGCAGTATGTAAACAATGTGGTGCGTAGTTATATGTATTTTTGTCTTTTAACTTTTTGAGTTGTAGTTTTGAACAATTATGTACACGAAGCGCATAGTTGCATCCGTATGTTAGAGAAGGACTTTATTATTTCCGATAGGATTGAGGAGCTGCCATTGCCAAAGACACCCCTCTTTATTGGATTCAGTGTGATTGGTCTCTGTCAGAGAGGCTGGGCTGATTTCACTGTTCGCGGTCAAGCACACCGAGTGACCGAGAATAAAATGCTCATTCTATTTCCGCAACAAGCTGTGTCTCTGATGGATTATAGTCCTGATTTTGCCTTCACCTTCTTTGTTGTGCCTCAGACTTTGTTCCATGATGTATTCAGCATGATGCGCCGCTTTACACCTCACTTCTTTTTCTTCATGCAGGAGCATTATGCGTTCGATTTAACCAATGGCGACCGCGTGGAGGATTTCAAGCGATTCTGCTCACTGCTCAAGCGTCGCGCGAATGTGCCCGAAGTGGAGTTGCGTCGCGAGCTGATTATCCACACCCTCGCTACGCTCTACATGGATTTATACCAATATTATAAGGGGGCAACTCGGCAGACGACTTTTATGCCCAACCAACGTAAGGAGGAGCTGACCTACAAATTTTTCGGATTGGTCGCCGCGAATTACATTGCTCACAAAGATGTCGCTTTCTATGCCGACAAGATGAATATCACCCCGACCTACCTGACTATCGTGGTCAAGGAGTCGTGTGGACTCTCGGCAAAAGAGTGGTTGGTGGAGTTCATCACTCAGAAAATTAAAACCGAATTGCGCAATCCGCAATTCAATATGCAAGAGATTGCGTTGGAGCTCAATTTCCCCACGCAGACCGCCATGAATCGTTTTTTTCGCAATTATACCAAAATGTCACTCACCGAATACCGCCGCTCGACCACTCCGTAGAGGCGAATTTTGCGCGATGTGTGCGAGTTCGCACAATAATAGTAGAACGGCTGCCGTTCGATAGAAACCTGAGGGTGTGTTGTTCTGCGTAAATATTTGGTTGAATTTTGCCTGCTTGAGATGTGATTTTACACAACTTTTCTTCAAAAAATACGGTTTTTTACTATATTGCACAGTTTTGATAAGATTATATGTCTGTTAATTTAACACTTAAGCCATAAATTTGTAATCGGTATAATTGTGTATACTTTCGAAAATAAAGAAAAATAAACTGTTTAGACTACAAACTATTACAATATTAACTTAAATTATGAAAAACTTGTTACTTTTGGCCGTTGCTTTGGTTTTTTCGGCTACGTGTGCTACGGCACAAATTTCCAATGTGAAAATCGAGAACGATAAAGGCGAGTTGGTCTCTGTCGCATCAATGGTTGATGGCAAAACTCCAATGATTATCTCGTTTTGGTCCACCACTTGCAAACCGTGCATCCGCGAACTCAACACAATCAACGACGTGATGATTGACTGGAAAGAGATGGCTAATTTCCGCGTTATCGCAGTTTCGGTTGACGATAGCCGTTCGGCTTCGAAGGCAAAAGCGATGGCTGCTGGCAATGGTTGGGAGGACATCACTGTGCTCTACGACAAAAATCAGGAGCTTAAGCGTGCAATGAATGTCAATTCGATTCCTCAGGTTTTCGTGGTTGATGGCACCGGCAAAATTGTCTATGCGCACACGGGCTACACTCCGGGTTGCGAGAATGAGCTGCTCAAAGTAATTAAAGAACATCAAACAAAATAAAAACGAGAAATTATTAAGTGATTCTACAAATGAAATATATCCATTTCCTGCTGGCTGGTGCACTTTGTTGTACCAGCTTGGCTGCTTCAGCTCAAAGCGAGGCATCTGAAAATAACGAAGATCAGAAAGATCAGAAAGGTTGGCTTTCCGCCAGCTTCGAAACCAACGCTATTATCTACAGAGCCGACGACAAAACGAAGGCAACCTATCCTGAAGATCGTATCGGTGCAAACAACTATTTGAAACTTGACTATACAAAAGGTCGCTTCACCACGGGTTTGCAGTTGGAGTCTTATCTTCCTGTGTTGCAGGGCTATCCAATCGAGTTGACGGGTACAAAACTCACCAACCTCTACGTGCAGTGGGCCGATAAGGATTTCACCATTACGGGTGGTACATTCTATGATCAATTTGGTAGCGGTCTGTTATTCCGTGCATGGGAAGACCGTATGTTGGGCACAAACAACGCTTTGTTGGGTGCGCGCGCTACCTATTCTTATAAGAACATGATCAACGCCAAGGTAATCTGGGGTACGCCTCGTCTGGGTATGTTGTACGATACCGATACACAGGTGCGTGGTGCTGACTTGAGCATTGGGCTTTCGGAAATTTTCGGGTGGCAGAATACGAGCCTCTTTGTTGAGGGTTCGGCTTTGAGTCGCTTCCAGAAGATTAAACCAATCTACAAAGAGTATGTAAATCCGAACCGTATGGGTTACTCGGCTCGCGTGAACTTCGAAACAGGTGGTTTCACTGCCAAAGTGGAGTATGTGGACAATGGTACTTCATATTTCCAAGAGACAAAAGTAGATGAAAATCAAGAGTTCTGGGGCAAAAAGGGTAATGCACAGTTGGTTGAGTTAGGCTACAACAACAACGGTCTGGGTATCTTTGTGACAGGTCGTCGTCTGCAATGGATGCAGTCGCAGATTGTCATGGGTGACACGGGTTTGGGCAATATGATTAACTACATTCCTGCCGCTTGTCTGCAATACACCTATATGTTGACTACGCTGAATCCTTACACACCACAGATTGGTACACTCTATTCGAATGCCAACAAAACCACCTACATGAGTGGTGAAATTGGTGGTCAAGTAGATGTTTACTACGCAATTCGCAAGGGAACAGCACTGGGTGGCAAACGCGGTATGAAGCTGCACGCCAACTTCGCTACTTACTATGGTTTGGAAGACGGCAAAGGCAAAGTGAAGGCTCAGAACCTCCTCTATCGCGACTTTAACGGCGATTTCGAGAAGTGGATTGGTCGTCATTTCAAATTGTCGATGCTCTATTCGATGCAGGAGATGAACCACTCTTACGGTGTCTCTCGTGCTACCGAACTTTCACATACAGTTGTTGCTGATATGCTCTACAAATTCAACTCAGACTACTCGTTGCGTTGGGAGCTTCAGTACCTGACCACCAAAGAGGCGCAGGGCGACTGGATGGCAGCATTGGTCGAATTTAACGTAGCCCCCAAGTGGAGTGTTTACGTAAGCGATATGTATAACAACCGTGCTGGACGTGGTAGCGAAGAGGGTAAGAAAACCGAAAAACTACACTACTACAATGGCGGTATCAGCTTCGCACAGTCACACACTCGTCTGCAATTGAGCTACGGTCGTAACCGTGCTGGCTATGTATGTTCGGGTGGTGTTTGCCGCATGATGCCTGCCTACACAGGTTTCAACTTTGCAATGACTATCTCTTTCTAATTACCACATTATAAATCACAAAAACCAAGAAAACACATGAAAAAGTACTTGTATATTACACTGGCAGCTTTCGTAGGGCTTAGTTCTGCTACGCTGACCTCTTGCTCTGGTGAGAGTAACGACGAGCCCACCACGGATCCGTCAACCACCACTGCAATCACCTTGACGGTTGACAAACCGACCATCGAGGCAAATAACTCAGAGGTTGCTACATTCAAGGTTGTAAACCAAGATGGCGTGGATATTACCACCGTCAAAGGGACAACTTTCATGAACAATAGCGACAATAGCATCTCTCAGGTGCCTACCGTTACCGCTTTCGAAAATGGAGCTGTTTCGTACAACGCACGTTTCAACGGCATTCGCTCCAATGTGGTGACTGTCACCGGTGCAAATCGTAAAAACTACGAGAAATACTACCGTAAAATAGCTGTGTTCCAGGCAACTGGTACGTGGTGCGTGAACTGCCCCGGCATGGGCGAAGTTCTTTCGGAAGTTGAGAAAAACTACCTGACAGGACGTATGGTTCGTATGACTTTCCATCAAGGTACGCAGGGTCAGAGCGATCCATTCGAAGTTCCGCAGACGGAGGAGTTGTTCAATGGTGGTTTCGGTCTTAATGGCTACCCCAGCGGTGTGGTTGATATGCGTAAAGGACTTCCTCAGATGCGTACGGCTCCCGGCTTCGCAAGTGTAATGAAAGAGTCGATGAGAGATTATCCCGCAACTTGCGGTATCCGCATTAACTCGGCAGTGAGTGGAAACGTGGCAAATGTTACCACTGAAATCACTTTCGACAAGGCAGGCAAATACTCTATCGCAGGGGCTATCCTTGTGGATAATTTGAAGGCAGACCAAGCTGGTGCAGATAAAAACTACCGTCACAACAACACCGTTCGCGCTATCTTTGGTAGCTCTAAAGGTGCTTTGGTTGGTGGCTTGATTGGTACCAAAGAGGCGGGTTCGACCTACTCTCAGCCCTTCACAATTACCCTCAATGCCAATGAACCTATCGAGGATACCCGCGTGGTTATTTATGTCTTGAAAGAGGATACTACTGGTAAATTCTATGTCAACAACGTGGCTGTTTGCCCCGTCGTTGGTTCGGTGGATTATAAATTGAACGACTAATCTTAAATTTAAGATGAATAAATTCGTATTAACACTGGCATCTACACTGGCACTGTTTGTCTCGGCAGCTTTCGTCTCTTGCTCTTCGGGCTCAGACGAGACACCCAGTACAGATGGACGGTTGACGTTGACACCCAACAAGATGTCAATCACGGCAAATGGAATTGATGCGGTGAAATTTGTAGTTACCAAAGGTTCCGCGATTGTCACACGTGAAGCGGAAATTTGGCAGATTGGCACCAATGGTGCCGCCGATGTGAAGCTTGATAAGAACATCTTCACCACCAAGGTGGTTGGTAGCTATCAGTTCGAGGCTCGCTACAAGGTGGGGACCGAAAAAGAGGTTTCGCCTCGTGTCGATATCTCCGCTAAGGAGAAGAGCAAAGAGGTTTTCTACCGTCGTATGTTTACACAGCAGTTCACCTCGACTGGTTGCGTGGCTTGCCCGAACATGAACAAGACGCTCAACAAAATTCAGCAGCAGCAGCAGTGGTCGGATCGTATGACTCGCGCCACCTTCCACATGAATTTTGGTAACGTAATGGATCCTATGCACCTCCCAATCACGCAGCAGTATATGATTGATTTGGGTATGTCGGGACTTCCTTACGTGATGTTCGACTTGGTTAAATCGTCGAAAATCAACAATGGTGAGGCTCAGGTTATCGAGCAGATGCAGCGTGTGATGGAGAGTTATCCGGCAATTTGCGGTGTGGCTATCGAATCGACCTTCGACACAGCGACTAAAACGGTGAATTTCACCGCCAAAGTCAAAGCTTCGTCACCGGGTGAGTTCCGCATCCTTGCCTTCTTGATTGAGGATAAAATTGTTGGTGCTCAGAGCGGTGAGACAAATTACGAACACAACAACGTTGTACGTGAAATGCTTTCGATGTCGCTTTATGGTGACAAATTGGGCACAATGACGGCGAATCAGGAGCTGACGAAGAAATTCTCGAAGCAGCTCAATGGTGATTGGAAACCCGCAAATATGCGCGTTTTAGTCTGCGCATTGAACAATGTGAACGATGATTTCTGCGGTAACAACTCTGCTGTGTGCCCACTCAATGGCTCAGTAGATTATAAATATAACGAATAAAAACAGATGAAACATTCAATTTTCATAATGACATTTGCACTCGTTGCGGCCATGTTCTCAGCTTGCTCGAGTTCGAATGATGAGCCTACCCCGACTCCTCCTGTGGATGGGCTTGTGCTCAAAGCTTCGAAGGCTACTCTCACGGCAAACGGCACCGACAAGGTGACCTTCACCGTGACTAAGGCTCAGGCGACTGTGGCTGCCGAGATTTACTTGATTGCCGTGGACGGCGTGAAGCAAGATACGAAGCTGACCAGTAACGAATTCTCCTCGTCGAAGAATGGTGTTTACACGTTCGAAGCTCGCCACGAAGGTCTTGTGTCGAACAAAGAGAATATCACAGCAAAAGGGGAATCTGTGAAGAACGAAAAGTACTATCGCAACGTCTGCATCATGAAGACCACCGATATCACCTGCTCTTTCTGTCCTCAGGCTACGCGTAACTTGAATGATCTTGCGAATCGTATCTATCCTGATCGTCTGATTCAAATGGCGTTCCACTCTGAGGGGCATGACGATCCTATGGAGGTTCCAGAAGCTACCACGCTCAACAGAACGTTTGGTTTCACGGGTAACCCCAGTGCGGTGACTGATTTGCGTGAGGATTCTAAAGTTACAGGTCCTGAAGTGGCCGGTCTTACGCGTGAGGCTGTTGGTAAATCGCTGTCGGAATTTCCGGCTACGTGCGGCATTCGCATCAACTCGTCTGTTTCGGGTGGTAAGATTAACATCACGGCGGGCGTAACCTCCAACACGGGTGGTTCGTACCGTGTGGCAGTCTATGTGCTCGAAAGCAATATTCGACACAGACAATACGATGGTGGACTGTGGAACGAGACCTTCAAGCACGACCACGTAGTTCGCAAGATGCTCTCGAAGAACATCTATGGCGACACGCTTGGTGCACTGGCTGCCGATCAAGAGAAAACTAAAGAGTATTCGATTGCTCTGGCTGAGGGCTGGGTGCTCGATAACTTGAATGTGGTTGTCTATGTGGTTGACGAGCATGAGGTGATTAATAATGTCGCTGAATGCCCCGCTAACAACGGCTCGATTGCATACAGACTCAATGTGGCACAATAACCAAACAGAAAATAAAATAACTATAACAAAAAAATCAAAATTATCCAATGAAAAAATTATTAAAATTCATGCTTGCTGCTGTGTTGGTTTCTACGGCTGCAATTTCGTGCTCGGACGATGATCCGGTCACTGACAATACGAATCCCGGTGAAGGTGTCAATCCTCCCGTAGAGCAGGTGCTCGAATCGAAGGCGAAGACAGCTCTGGGTGTCTCTATCACTGCTAAAACCTCGGCTGAAGGTTTTACTTTTACCACAGAGATGGGTATCGATGCTCCTACCTATCGTCTGGACGTTATGCCCTATACGCTATACCTGAATGAATTTTTCGAGGCTCGCAAAACGAACAAAAATATGACAGAAGAGGAGTTCCTTACAACTCTGTTGTTCGCTACGGGTGGTTCTGCAGGTTATATCATGAATGCTCCTTTCGATGGCGACTGGTTTAAGTCGAAATTCAAGCAGGCAGCCTATGTCCCCGGTATTGACTACATCATCTTGACCGCTGGAGCCTTGATGGCTGACGGTACGCAGGTTGGTGAGTTCAACACCCTCATCGTGCCGATGCACAAGCCCGAAATTGTGGGCGACCCGAAGGTAGACGTTCTTCTCAAATCTGGCTATACGGGCGTTGAGTTTGCGTTCACGATGAACAAGGATTGCTCCGGTTTCTACCAGTTGATTTTGCCTACGGATCACGTGGATGAGTTTTTTACTGAGTTTGGCGACAAGGCCGATGCGATGCTTCGCGAGATGATTTGCTGCTACATGAAGGAGCCTATGCGCGAAGACTGGCCTCTTGACTTCAGAGACTTTGGTTTGAAGGTACAACCCGGACACCGCGTTACCTCGTTGGCAATCGGTTTGGATATCAATGGCAACCTCGCTAAGACCTATTCGCGCAAGGATGTTGCTCTGAAGGTAGAAGCCTTACCGGCTGCCGAGTACACTTGCACGATTAAGAATGTCAGCGCAATTAGTGTCATCACGGAGTGGGATACCGATCCGAACTCGAATGGTGTGACGCGTGCTGCCTACCACAGAGTATTGCAGGAGGCAATGTTCTCAGATCCAGATGACGAAAAATGGCTTTTTGAGTTGGCTGACGGTGGCTATGGTCACAATAAACTTTCGCCTCGTCTTGACGTAGAGTGGGATTTGCAACCTGAGACCGACTACGTGCTTATCTCGACTGCTCGTAACTGGGCAACAAACTTCACTCCGCTCCAGGTGCAGCACTTCACCACGAAGAAGTTGGTTACCGATAAACCTGCTGAGTCGAAAGCTCAGATTACTTGCGAATTGATTAAGCCATCGAAGACCTCGATTACTGTGAAATACAACATTCCTGATGGAACGACTTGCTATTTCGAACGTGTCGTAGAGAAGGGCTATATCGATGAGGATTCGGGTGTAAGTATTACGGATGATAACCTGACAGATGCACAGATTCTTGATGTGATGCTTACCTCCACATCATTCTCCAACTCGGCAGCTTATACTGCTGACGACAACTGGGCTTGGACTGGTCTTGAGCCCGCGCGTGAGTACTACTATTTCTTGGTTGGTGAGGATATGAACGGCTATATGGGTCCTTTGACTCGTAAGAAGTTTGAAACTAAAAACAACATTGGTGGTCCTAACCCGAAGGTTGAGATTACAGGTGCAGTGTCAAAACAGAGTGATGGTACCTATATTTGGGACGTTACGTTCACTATCAATGACGACGTAACCAAGCAGTTGACTGCCGTTATCGAGGATACAACACCTGATGGTACAAAACCTGAAGATATGGTTAACACGTGGATTGATAAGCTCGTCGGGCCTGTTGGAGAGCAAGGTGCTGGTATGCCTTCTGTCAACACAACATGGGCTCATCCTGCCGTTACGAAGTATAGCCGCGAGGTTGCTCTTTCGTTGCCTTACGGTGCAGATGATGTTCAGGGTTCGCTTGCTTACCTCGTATTCAAACCCGAAATGATTGTTTCGAGTATGCTTTCTGTTCGTCCGCTGCAAATGGATATGCACCGTGGACCGAAGACCGACATGAGCAAATATAAGAAGGTTAACAAACTCTAATCTGTAACACAGAGGATTGAAATCTGATTGGGTGTGTGGTATTCATGCCACACACCCAATCTTAAAAAAGAACGAATATGAAAAATACATTATTCCGCTTTATCGCTCTGTTTGTAGCTGTTATGACCTTAGGAGGCATGACAAGTTGTACGGATAGTGACGATACTGATAACAAAGTCCCGACCATCAAAATCGGTGACGTACAGAATGCTTTGACGGAAATCACCTTTACATTGACTCCTCAAGATGCCAGAAGCTATGCTTATGCTTTTTGTTTGTTGGAAGATTTCAAAGCCAATAAATTCACCCTGATAAAAGTCGATGGTTCGGAGAAGAAGACCGTCACAATGGAAAACTTGACCTCTTCGACTGCTTATGTGATTGTTGCTATTGCTTATAACGGCGCACAAACCAGTGAGCAGAAGACTACGCGTGTCTCAACGTTGACCGAAGCTCCGTCGCTCGAAATTCTCGACGTGACCCCGGTGGACGACAATGTCTCTTTCAAATTGAAAGCATCGGTCGGTGCAACGAAAATCAAGTACACGGTGTATCCTTTCATCGAGGATGAGGATCCTGCCGAAACAGATAAGCGTAAGGAGTGGAATGAGATTACGGAGGTGAATCCCGAAGGGAATGTGGTTAAACAAGAAAAACTTGAAACAGGTATCTATGTTGTTGAGGCATATGCTATTGCTTTGTTGGTCGAGGGTGCAACCGTTACCGACAAATTCAAAATTAGCATCACCTCACGCGCTTATGTTGATGCGCTGATTACGGCTCTTGATTACAAGGACGCTACGCTGTCGTTGACCAAAAATGCGAAGTGCTCGAAATATTATATTGGTTTGACTCCCGATTCACTATTCAAACCCTTGACGATTTTGAAGTCGCTTGAGGAGCCCGCAACAGCTAAATCGTATCTTGTTACCGACAACTATACGGGCAGTTTGTTGAAGTTGGTACAGAATACTTTCGATACCCAATATTGGGGTGAGAAGGCGAGAATGACGCTGTGGATTGTTCCTTGCGATATGGATGGAACATTCTCTACGGAGCCTAAGAACATGATTAAAGGTTACTTCGCAGTGCCTAAGCGTGTGTATGTGTATGGAGGCAATGCTACCGTAGCAGCTGAGTTATCTGATGTGACCGAAACATCCTACAAGGTGGCTCTCACGGCTACAAATTGCGCCAGCTACCATATACTGGCTGGTACAAAGACTGAATTTGCCAATATGCTCGAAAAACAAATTATCGAGAATAAATTGTTGAAAACAGAACCTCAGACTGCGCCTACACAAAATATTCCATATAAGCATTTGAACCCCGATACCGACTATGTATATTATGCTATTGGCGTAGATAACGACGGTAAGATTGGCGAATTGACGAAAAAGGAGATACACACTGTTGCTCTTGAATTTAACAGTGCTGCATCGTATACCTATTCGTTTGTTGCAACCCCTGAAACGGCTACGGTTACGTTTGTTCCCAATGCGCAGTGTACTTCGGTACGTTATATTTATATGAGCAACGCTGATTTCATCCAAAAATTTGAGGCGAAAGTCTCTGTGGTAAAGAGCTCGTTGGCTCTGGGTACAGCCATTGGTTACAAAACTCTCGCGTTCACAGACCCTGCATCGCTCACTTTGAAGTTGAAAGACCTTGAGTCTAATCAACTCTACCTCTTCTTTGCTTTGGCTATGGACAACACAGCTAAGTTTGGTACAATGGCCGAGGAACTTCCAATCAGAACACCTGCGTATGATGTGACTGGTACGGCTACGGCAGAGATTAGCGACTTGAAAGTTCGTGGTTCGAAGGTGACCTTCACGGTTACCCCCAGTGCGGAGTGCAAGGAGTGTTACGTGGCGATTCTCGATACGAAACTCACAGGACAAGCGTTGGTTAAGAAAATTATCAAAGACAAGAATTCGACCTATATGTATGATGAGAATGCCGAAGGTTTCGTTCCTGCACTTGATTTTGATCAATCTGTGAGCCCCATCACTGCAACAACGGCTATTTATGTGTTGTGCTCCGATGCAAGCGGTAAGTACAACAATCCAGAGGCAGACAAGCAACTTCTCAAAAAGTAGTTTTGTTGTATAATTATTAAATCCGACGTAAACAGACCGCGAAAGTTTTGTCTGTGCGGTCTGTTTACGTCTTTTTATCTGAAAATTCTATGAAAATTAAAATTTGGTTATTTGCTGCGCTTTTTGCAGCAGCAGGAATGGCATCGTGCAGTGACGATAAAACTGTCGAAGAGCCCATTACTCCTCCAGATCCTAAGCCGGAGATCAACGAGGTTGCAGTCAATAAGGCTGTCGATGGCTACATGAAGAGCCACTACTTGTGGAATGCTGAGTATAAAACGCTTACCCCCGACTTCAACTTGGACTACGATAAGTTCTTGCGTGTCGGTCTGGATGGTGTTGCTGCTCAGAATAAAGCCAACAAAGAGGACGGTTACACGATGGATGGTAAGCACTATTACTACTCCTATATCACGAGAAATGATCCGCGAAGTGCAGCATCTATGTCTGCCACGCGTGCCGGAGATGTGCGTTTTGGTTACGGTTTGTCGGGTGTTGTTCCGGGCAACATCAATGGCAACATTTACATCGGTATTTTGGGTGTGATTGATGGCTCTCCAGCTGCTAAAGCTGACCTTTCTCGCGGTACTTACATCACTCAAGTTGATGGTGTGGCTATCACACAGGCGAACTACGATGCTTTGTACAAGAAGTTGTTCCCAAAGGATAACGCTTCGGTACAGTTGAAGATAGCTTCGGTTATTCCCGATGCAAACAACAAATTGACCGTTACGTCGAAGGGTACAAAAACACTGAAAGCTGGGCGTTATGAGTACAATCCAATTTTGTTTGCTACGGTGGCAACTTCGAAGAGCGATGCTTCGCTGAAGGTGGGTTACCTTGTTTACAATCAGTTCATGATGGACTATGATGAGGCGTTGATTGGCACATTCAAGGCGATGACCAACTTCGCTGAAGGTGCTCTTTCGGATTTGATTCTCGATCTTCGTTACAACCAAGGTGGTCACCTGATTTCGAGTACCGTGTTGGGTACGTTGGTTGCCGGCGAATCTAAGAACGATCAAATTTTCTGCGCTACCGAATTTAACGCTGAGCGTATGAAAAAAGAGAAGGGTAGCATCTACAAAATTGGTAATACTAAGACTCCTGAGATTACATATCCTCTCATGGCGCAGGCACTTGCCAATGCTGTCAACCTGAAACGCATCTATGTTCTTACGGGTCCCTACACGGCTTCGGCGAGTGAGTTGATTATCAATGGTCTTCGTGGTCTTGATATCGAGGTTCGTCTGATTGGTGACAAGACCAACGGTAAGAACGTCGGTATGGAAGGTGTTGGTATCAAGGGTGAAAAGGGCTATACTTATGATTTCTATCCTATCACCATGCGTTTGAAGAATGCAAAGGATTTCAGTGACTACTCTGCGGGTTTCCAGCCTGATATTTTGGTTGAGGATAGCGATTCATTCGTTATTGGTGCTTATGGTTCAGCTGTCGATCCGCTGTTCGGCTACGCATTCTCTTGGATTAAAGAGGGCAAGAAACCTGAAATTTCAAGCACGCGTGCCACGCCGATTGCTGTGGGTGAACCTCGCATCATCGAACCGCTCTACAAGGGTTCTATCACCAGCGTGAAGACGTTGTAATTCCGATTCTCTGCTTGGCTGACAGCCCATCGGCTGCCACCCATGCTATTATTTTACGCATCGAGCTGCTCACATCTGTGGGCAGCTCGATGTTTTTTGTCTGCATGGTGATTCTTTGCGCTCACGTCCGCTGACATTCCCATAGCCCCATGGCTCCACTTGCCGTTTGAGTCCTGTGCGCAGTCTGCAAGCGTTGCCCTGCCCACTACGGCATTGCCCACCTACGGAATCCCTCCGCTACCTGAACGTGCGCGTGTGGGCACAAAAAAGCAGGAAGAGCGTGATGCTCTTCCTGCTGATAGGATGAATCGGGATGGAGACTATCCCAAGGCTCTTACGCCTATGGTATTTGATGCGACCTTCTCGCCTTTATAGATCATCACAGCCTTGACTGTGAATTGTTTTGGACTATTTTCAGGTGCGTATGAGTAGATATCTGCATTGAATGAGTACTGCGTTACGGTTGCTCCCGTCAAATCGCTCATGTCGGCATCACTTCCGGGTTTTGAGTAGATTTTGATGTCTTCTACCGAGTATCCGGGGAAATCATTGGGGTTCTTGAAGTCCAATCTACCCGTATCAATATTCATTGCAATCACCATCTTCACTTCAGTGTAGTTGACTGCGTAGCGACTTGCTTTGACTTGACCGCCGGCTGTGCCTCGAATCATGAAGGTGTAGTCGGTACCGGGTTTGATACCCAAGGTCGATGTATTCAGCACGCCTTTTTCTGAATCTGGCAGCGTTGTGAATGCGACACCGTTGAAATCACTCTCCGCAGCCTCTTTTTTCTGTAAATAGGCGTATTGGATGGGTGCGTAGCTGTCATAATGTTGTACTGCAAAGATTGGTGCACCCGTTGGTCCCACTGTTTTTGTGATAGTAAGTTTTGGAACTTCGAATGTGTAGTCGTATGTTACGGGGCTTGAGCTTACGCGTGTATCTTGGTCGTAAAGTGAAATGTTGAATGTATACTTCATTCCGGGTTTGAAAACGGTATAATTCAGCAATGCGTTTAATTTGCGATCTATGTCTGCTGCAAACGTATATGACGTAAGATTGTTGTTGCTTGGGCGCAGCGAGGTCCAGTTTTCGCCTTCGTAGCTCATGTAGACGATGTATGGTTTACCGGAGGTCTTTTTTGTCCACGAGATGCCCGTAGCATTTTTCGTCAGGACGGGAAGATTCGCAGGTTTCACAATTTTCAATGCAGGGAGCGAAACCATCGTACCGGGCTTCACAATTTGCGGAGCTGAGCAATCTTTTTCGTAGCTTGTGCCGTCGTTAAAGTGGAATGTGAACGTAAACACCTTGTTGTTTTGATATTCCTTGTAAGGTATGATGCCGAAATAGATGTTTTTTGTTGTGCTGTTCAGTGTGATGTTACCGTTGATGATGACTTTGTTCAGGTCATAATAGTCACCTTTTACCATATACAGTTTGTTGCCCATCTCTTTTACTGCATCTTTTGTAGGATCGATTATTGGTTTACCTACCTCGTAAACGTTTGTCTTATTGAACACTGTCGACACGCTACCGATGATGGGCATACCGGTTGCCTCAAGTTCTACGCGGACTAATTTCTTTGTTTCGTCAGCTGAGAGCGGCAGGCGGATGATTGAGGTGATGTACTGGAATTTCAGATTGGGCAACGCCTCACTGCTTGCGGCTGTTGGTAGAATTGCGATTGCTCCCACAGCGCGCGGGTCGCAGGAACCCTCGGTGTAGACCTGCTTCTGAGGCAGGATGATTCCGATGCGGTGTCTGCTGTAAAATGACTGATAGTCGTGGTACATATTCGATTTCTCAGCACCTTCGGCTTTGTAGTAGGGGGTTATGACTACATGCATCGAGGGTATTTCGCTGCCATTGCATACAGCCAATGGATTGCCTGCTTCGGTAGTCTCGAAGCGACCTTGTGCCTCACCTGCGCCCGATTTGAGGGTGTAGTTTATGCTTTCCGATTTGTCGGCGGTTGTTGTTGCGTCGGCGAACATGGCGATTTTGTCGCCTGCCGACCACAGCAGTGATTTGCCATTGGGTGTGAGCATGGCGCGTGTGGCGTCGTCGCCCATTTGTGCAGTCAGGGTGCGAGGTGCGGTGCTATGCTGCAAATTCTCGTCACCTGTTGCCACGTCGTCCTTCGCGCAGCCCGTGAAGCTCAGCATCACCGATGTCAGAGCTAAGAAAAGTAAGTTTTTTTTCATCATCAGGTGTTTGTTTATCATTTCCATATTGATGTGTTGTCTTCCTCAAATTCGGGGAAGTCACCGGTTGCGCTGGCTGCAAAGCCCTGCTCTGCAGCGATACTCCAAATGTGGAGTTCGGGTGCTTGGTACGTGTTTTTGTTGTTCATGGTTGTTATTGGTTAGGTTTTTTTGTTTTTATCTAAAAAGCACATCCACAAATCTATGTTTTTTTTGCGATAAATCCAAATTTTGAATCTATTATTTTGCGCTAATATTGCTTTATGCGTACAAAAAAGCAGGAAGAGCGTGTTGCTCTTCCTGCTGATTAAATAGGTTCGTTGAAATTATTATTCGCTAAAGATACCAAAGATACCTTCTGCGGGCAGATTTTCGCCAGTTGCAACCACTTTGTAGGTGTACACCGCCGTTGCTCCGTCTGCTGGGAATGAGCTCGGTTTAAACGAACATCCCATCCATGGGTTGTATTCCAGTACTTTTGACTCGCATCCCGTGACGTCTGTCATGTCAGCATTGGCACCCGCTTTTGCGTAAACGGTGAAAACAGCCGTATTGTTTGTGTAGTTCATGATTTTCTCTGCATTGGTGACAGAAACGCTGCGAGGATTAGCTTCAAGCAATACCTCTGTTGGTGCGGGAGCTGGGTGCTCCGAAACCACACAAGTCAAAGGTGTTTTGAGGTACTTCGCGCTGGTCACAACAATTTTGTAAGTGCAAGGATTTGTATCGCGACCTTCGGGGAACCACAAAATACCCATTCCATCTTCTGAATCATAGTAATCCTGTTTGTCTAATCCTGTAACATCGTCCATATTTTGGTCTTCACCTATTTTACCGTAGACAACAATTTTTGCATCAGGGCAACCATCCATGATTGCTTTGTAGTTATTGATGTAAAGACTTATCTCATCGTAGTTATTGGCTCTGAGTTCAGCGTCAACAGCGGTAGGAACAGGACCTAATTCTGCGTAGGATTTAACTACATCCGACACCAAGACGGTTCCGTCTTTGTATGTTGCGATAGCTACGAGTGAATAGTGTGTTCCGGGAGCCCAATTGTATGCCCAATTATCATAGGGGAAGAATGGAACACCCTCTGCACTTACGGCTTTAGCAGCCAAGAAGTCACCGGGATAGGTCGCATTCTCAATAGCTACATGCTTTACAGTTAGCGTCGCGCCTCCATCTTCCAGAAGTTGGTAGTTTGAGATGAACAATTTCAACTCTTTAGTCCCTGCGCCACTCATTATCTTAACGATAGGATTCGCCTTTACAAGTTGCTTGCTGAAGGTGAAGTCTACAGGTATAGAGTACGAAGCCGAAGCAGTTTTTTTGTCAACCAAGCTCGATTTCAATACGAGTTGCATTGAATATTCGATTCCGGGCTCAAGTGTGTAGTTGGGCAGACGATTCAATTGCTGGATAATCTCCTTCTCAATGTCAGCTGAATTCTCTACCGGGGTGTACGATGCCATAACCTCGTCGTCGAGCAGCGCAACTACGGTGTATTCTGTAGCTTTTGCGTCTTTTGTCCACGAAGCAATCTTTGTTGTCGTGTTGTACTCCATTGTGGGTATGTACGGAAGTGCGATGTTGCTTGTAGGCAGTGTGCAGACACCACCCGGAGTCAATGAGCGAACGTTGATGTTTTTCTCGAATTTTGAACCATCTTTCAGGTAGAAAGCAATGTGCATTTTTGATTTGCTCGGTCCATCGTTGTATAAGTCAGGTGAAACGCCAAAATAAATCTTGGTCTCCTCTGCACCGAATGTCAGCGGCTCTAACGCACTGCCTTTCAGTATCAATGGGTCTTTTGACGTTACACCTTCCCAATTTATTATCGACTTACTCATGTCAGCGAAGTTCGCCAAACGACCTTCCAATGTTGTACCATCACCGTAATCTTCTTGGAACGTAAAGTTGACAGGACCAGTTACACCTGCTGCAAAGCGACCATCACTGGAGGTGCCGGCAATGACAATTTTATCAAAAGTGATATTGGCATCACCTGTGACAGGCATACAGAGCAGCGAGTTCAAATATTTGAATTTCAAAGAGATAGGCTCACCTGATGTACCCATTTCGAAAACAGAAATCATAGTCAACGCCTTCGGATCGTAGCCGTTCTTTACGTAAGTCTGTTTGTTAGGGACATTAGCACCAATAGTAACCGGTGCAGTCGGAGCCGGCTGATAGTACATCAGCTGTGAGAGGGGATAAATCGCAACATAGCGTTTCACTACGGCACCCTCGGCTGTTCTGCCAATCGGAACGGCTGTGAAGGTCTCTGCGGCAGCAGTTGCTTTGGTGAATACACCTTCGCTCTTGCCGCTGCAAGCTTCATTCAACAAGTAGTTGATTCTGCGTGTTTTTGTCTCTGCGGTGTAGATACCGATACGGTCACCCATAAACCAAGTAGCCGTTTTGCCATCGGGGGCAAGCACTGTACGTGTAGCGTTGTCGCCCAGTTGAGCAACGATAGTTTGAGGTGCAGTGACACCGGGTTCTGACGGAGTGTTCAGTCCGTTTTCAGCGTCGTCTTTCGTGCAACCCGTGAAGGCAAGCATCACCGATGCCAGACCTAAGAAAAGTAAGTTCTTTTTCATAATCATTTGCATGGTGTTAGTTATTCCCAAGTCCAGGTATCTTCCACGCCAAGACCTTGGAAGTCTCCTTGTGCGTTGGGTAAGCTGGCAGCAAAACCCTGCTCAGCCACAATGCTCCAGACGTTGAGTTCGGGAGCTTGATAAGTGTTTTTTTTGTTCATAATGTGTGTAATTAAGTTAAAATTATTGTTTGTTGTTGGTTTTTAATATTGTATCTCAATCCTTGTTTTTGCACCGAGTCGCTTTATAACACCCTACCACAGCCATATACGCCCATTTCATGGGGTTTGGATGTGGTGTAATTGCGTCACAACACAATCATTTTCTCTTGCAAATATATGTTTTTTTTTGATATTTCACCAAAGATTTGCGCTTTTTTTTTAGTCCATGTTTGTTTCTACTACATTAAAGACCAATAGACTTACGCTTTTTCGAGCTGATCGAGGCATTCCAAAATTATGTGTGCGCTGTCATACACCTCTTCCTGCGAAATTGTCAGCGGAGGCGAGATGCGAAAGGCGGTGTCGCAATAGAGAAACCAGTCGCTCAGAATCCCTGCTTCGTTGAAGAGCTCCATCATGCGGTAGAGCTTGGTTGCTGAGCCCAATTCGACGGCGAGGAGTAGTCCGCTACGGCGAATTTCTATCACCTGCGGATGTCCGCCAAGCAGCTGCTCGTAGAGTGCCCCTTTTGCCTCGACCTGCGCCACCACGTCGTGTGTCACAAGATAGTCCAACGCAGCGAGTCCCGCAGCGCAGCAGACCGGGTGACCTCCGAAGGTGGTGATGTGCCCCAGCGAGGGGTCGCTCTGAAGGCTCGCCATCACCGTGCGTCCCGCCACGAAGGCTCCCAAAGGCATACCGCCCCCGAATGCCTTCGCCAGACAGACTATATCGGGCGTGACCCCATATTTCAACATAGCAAACATCGCCCCTGTGCGCCCCATGCCCGTTTGTATCTCGTCGAAGATGAGCAGTGCCCCGGTTTGGTCGCATCGATGGCGCAGAGCTTGCAAATAGCCCGCATTAGGGGTGCGTACGCCCGCTTCGCCCTGCACGGGTTCTGCGAGGACACACGCTGTGCGACTTGTGATGCGTTGTAGTGATGCAAAATCATTGAAATCAATGGATTGCACATCTGGGAGCAGTGGTCGAAAGGCTCGTTTCCACTCTTCGCCTTCGGGCGAACCCATCATGCTCATCGCCCCGTGTGTAGAGCCGTGGTAGGCGCGGCGCATGGAGATCATCTCGGTGCGTCCGGTGGCGCGCTTGGCAAGTTTCAATGCCCCCTCGACCGCTTCAGCTCCTGAGTTGACAAAGTAGATGCTGTCGAGCGATGAGGGCAGTTGTTCGGCGATGCGCGTGGCATAGGTAACTTGCGGACGCTCAATCATCTCGCCGTAGACCATCACGTGCATATAACGTGCTGCCTGCTCTTGCACGGCGCGCACCACCTGTGGGTTGCCGTGTCCGACGTTGCTCACCGAAACCCCCGCTACCAAATCGTAGTAACGTTTGCCCGTAGGGGTGTAAAAAAACGAACCTTCTGCGCGCTCCACCTCAATCATTAGAGGTGAGGGGGAGGTTTGCCCGACGTGTTGCAGAAATTGTTTACGCAGAATATCCATTATCTATTTAATTTACGCTTCATGATTGCATCGGCATCGCGCACCGAGGCGTGCATCCAACCATAGAGCACCTTCATGCGCTCCTGCTCGGTCAGCTGCCACCCCTCGACACTGCTTCGCATCCGTGCCGAGAGCATATATATGAGTATGGCTGCAGAGGCAGAGACGTTGAGGCTTTCGACCATGCCGCACATCGGTATGCAGAGAAAATCGTCGGCTGTTGCGATTATCTCGTCCGAGATGCCTGCGTGTTCGGTGCCGAAGACCAACGCGAAGCGTCCGCGAGTGACATCGAAGCTCTCAGGGGTGCACGATTCGCGGTGCGAAGTGGTGGCTACAATGCGGTAGCCCTCGGCGCGTAGCGCACTCACTGCCTCGGTGGTTGTCTGGTGGTGGCGGATGTCAATCCATTGATCGGTTCCGCGCACGATGTCGGTGTAGGGTTGGAATTTGCAGAGATTCTCCACCGTGTGCATCTCCTGCAGCCCGAATGCCTCACAGTGGCGCACGAGTGCGCTGGCGTTCTGTGGGTGGAAGGTGTTTTCGGTCAGAATGGTCATGTAGCGGCTGCGCATGGCGACGGTTCGCTCCAGTACCGCGGCCCGTTCGGAGGTTGTGAACTCCGCTAAGCAGGCAATTCGCTCGGCATACCATGCAATCGGTTTATTTTCGGTATTTGTCATCTTCGTCCATAATTTTCAGATAGCTCTCGTAGCGCGAGTAGGCAATTTCGCCCTGTTCGACAGCGGCAATCACTGCGCATCCGGGTTCGTGGGTGTGGGTGCAGTTGTAAAATCTACATCCCGTTCCAACGCGCAGCATCTCAGGGTAGTAGTGCCACAATTCAGCATCGTCGATGTCGATGAGTCCGAATCCCTTGATGCCCGGTGTATCGATGATTGCGCCCCCGCCCGCGAGCGGATACATGGTCGAGAAGGTGGTCGTGTGTCGTCCTTTGTGGTGGCTGTCCGATATTTCGCCTGTGCGGATGTCGAGAGTGGGGTCTATGGTCTGCACGAGGGTCGATTTGCCCACGCCTGAGTTGCCAGCAATGAGTGTTGTGCGCCCCGTGAGCAGCTCTCTGACCCCCTCGACACCTACCCCCTCGCGCGCTGAGACCTCCAGCACGCGGTAGCCGGCACGCTCGTAGGTGGCGCGGAATTCCGCCACAGCTTCGGGCATCTGAATCGCCGTTTTCGAGAGCAGGAGCACCGCAGGAACCTTGTACGCCTCGCAGGTGACCAGAAATCGGTCGACGAATTCGGTTGCCGTTTCCGGCTCCATGATGGTGACCAGCAGCACGGCTTGGTCGATGTTGGCGGCAATGATGTGCGACTCTTTCGAGAGGTTTGAAGCTCGGCGTATGACGTAGTTGCGTCGGGGTTCGACGGCTGTTATGACACACGTCTGATCGTCGGTGGTCTCGCAGCACACCACATCGCCCACCACCACGGGATTGGTCGAACGCACCCCCTTGAGCCGCATACGCCCTCGCATTCGGCACTGCACCCGCTGCTCCCCACTGCTCACTTCATACCAACTTCCGGTTGCGCGGACGACGACTCCTTTAAATTTTTGTTCCATAGCTTATTTGTCTGTGGGTATCTGCTCGCCGATGAAGTGAATGAATGGAAATATATGGTCGGCTATCCGCTCCACAGGGCGGAAGTAGTGCGATTTCTCGATTGTGGAGGGCTCCACAAGGGTATATTTTTGGTTAATCCGGTCGAATGCGGCGCAGAGCACGCTCGCCAGCAGGGCATACTTGACCACAGCCACAGCTACACCCAGCAGGTTGTCGGGTATCCCGAATCCGACGAGGTGGAAGAGCTTGCGCAGCACGTGACCCACCACAGCCATCGCAATCAACACACTGAGCAGCACGACGATGAATCCCGCTGCTGAGGCTGCCGCACCCTCAAGCCCCATCCATCCTCCGATGCGCGCATCGTAGCGTCCCGCGAGCCATATTCCGGCAACCAGCCCAGCGAGCGAGCAGAGTTGTAGAATCACTCCGTGTCGCCAGCCGTCCCAGATGGCGAATGCCATTACGAGGTATAATATGAAATCTATTCCGTTCATCACGAGCTCTTAGAGTTGCAAATGTACGATAAAATCTGCAAATACCCCGAATTCTGGCACGAAAAGCGTATGTATATATTATAGGTGTGTGATTTGTTCGCCCGATTTCTGTTTTTATTTCTCTTTGGGTGCAGTTTTTTTGTGAAAGTCGGTATTTTTTGTGTAGTTTTGCAAACTCTTTCGATTTTACGCCATGGGCTACACAAAGCTTAGGCATAGTTTGAGGGCTATATATTTTATGTAACTGCTTGATTATTAGCGAGAAGACAAAATTGTTACGTTTTTATTGAATTATTGTGCAAAAAATTCGAATAAAATAATTTTGTTGCTCGAAAATTTATATATATATTTGCACCATGCGTTGATTATACAACGTGGGCAAATAGACGTTTACAGACATTAAAACAAGATTATCAATTATTTAACTAAAATTACTTTTAATTATTTTTAACATGAAAAAAACATTCTTCGCTAAATTGTTCGCATGCCTCCTCGCTGGAGTTATGCTTACAGCCGTCGGTTGTAAGGACTACGACGACGACATCACCGATCTCAACAACAGGATCGATGGGCTGACCACGGGCACTATAGCTACGATGGCCTCGCAGATCGCCTCTATGCAGACGGCTATCACGGGTCTTCAGACTATGGATACCCAGCTTGATGCAGCAATTAAAGTGTTGCAGACTAAGGTCACTACTTTGTCCGAGACACAGGGCAATCACACAACTGAGATTGCTGCTATCATCGCAAAGGCTACCGCATTGCAAACTCAACTGGAGAAGGCAATTACAGATTACAAGGCTGCAGACAAAACAAACGCTGACGCGATTGCTGCTGCTAACGAGCGCATCACCAACCTGAAAAAGGATTTGGAGAAGGCTATTGCTGCCGTTGCAGCTGTCGGTGCTCAGAACGCTGCCGACATCGCTAACCTCAATCTTCGTATTGTAGAGTTGGAGAAGGCTAAGATTGATCTTCAGAATCAGATTGCTGCTGTCAAAGCAACCGCTGACGCTGCTGCTACTGCAAAAGACCTGAACGATTTCAAGACTATGCAGGAGAACCTCAATACGACTTTCGCAACAATCACTGTTACGAATGAGATTAAGCAGACTATCGCTGACCTTGAGATCAAATTGCAGAATCAAATCGACCTTCGTCCTACACTCGAAACAGTGAAGGCTATGATTACTACCGCTTCTGCAGAGACTTTGGCTGCTGCTGAAGAGTCTTTTGGCAAAACACTTGAGGAGACTCTGAAGAACTACACTACAACTGCAGAGTTGGAGAAGAAGCTCCAAGCTCTTGCTGCTGACATCTCTATTGCTGCCGCAGAGGCTGCTAAAGCCAACGCTGCCGTTATTGCGCTCAAAGCACAAGTAGAGCAGTTTGAAGGTAAAATCACTACTGCTATCGCAGATGCTTGCGCTGCTGGTGGTGTAATTGACAATGCAATCGCTACTGCAATTGCTAACGAGAATGCTCGTTTGCTGAAAGATGTCATCAATCCTATGAAAGCTCAGATTGCGGATCTCGAGGCTAAGTTCACTGCTCGTATCCAATCGTTGGTTCTTGTTCCTGCCTCTTTCGAAGGATCTGTAACCAACAATATGATTTACTTCATGGGTAATATGTATGTCTTGGACGACAACGATGAAAAGCATTACCTCCGCGCAGATGGTGAAGATAAGATTACGACCATGACTTTCCGTGTTACTCCTGCTCAGCTTGCTGCTACATTGGTAGCTAACCCAACGGCTCTCTCGATTGTTATGGAGGAGATTCCTATCGGGTTCACTCGTGCTACCGCTCCTTATTTCAATGTTACTGAGGTGACGATGGTTGATGCTGCTACCGGTAAATTCGCCGTTACTGCTGTGACGAACTATCCTTATTCTTCAAAAAATTCACATGGAGGAGATCCTGATCGTTCAAAAAATGCAGTTGAAGATGTGGACAAGACGATTGCTATCGCTCTTCACGTAGACGCTTCGAAGTATGCTACGCCTGAATCACCTTCGGACGTTGACTACACGACCTCTTTCATCCCGACAATAGGAGGTAGTGAGGAGAATATAACCGAAGACTTTGGTTTGGTTTACAATGCTGCAGCTCCGGGTGCACCCGCTGATTGGACGGATGTTTCTTCTCCGGTTGAAACAAACTTCCCTTACACGGATCTTACCTATGGTCATGACTTCTTGACAGAGCCTGCGAACGTTGTGATGTTCTATGACTACGAGACGCGTGAGTATATTACCATCGAAGCGGCTGCTAAGCAATATGGCTGGAATGTCACTCCTTCTTTCACACACTCTTTCCTTGCCAAATCTACATTTGCTAAAGGCGATGGTGTAAATGATGATGCTTCGAAGTATGATTTGAAGAACAAGATGACGTTCAAACTTGGAGGACGCAATCCTCAGACTTCGACTAATTATATCGGCAACGTAATCACATCTGGTGAGTGCCAATGGAGCTTGGTAGATGG
>JAVVWE010000007.1:31185-49044 GCA_036652255.1 Alistipes sp.
ATTATATCGGCAACGTAATCACATCTGGTGAGTGCCAATGGAGCTTGGTAGATGGTGATAAAACAATTGCATCTGTTGGTCGTCCTGTGAAAGAGATTGTAACTATCGTTGGTGTGGATGCTCTTATTAATGCTCCTGATGTTGAGATGGCTTGGAACTACACTATTGCTTCTGGAACCAAAGCGTACTCTGCTGCTAAGACTAACTTCCTGCCCGATGGTCAGAAGAATGTTGTTTCGTCTACTGACTACATCGAAATGAAGTCGATAAGACCTTATATGACACTCTACTCGGATGCTGAATGCACGGAGGACGTTTATGACATCGATCCGTTTATGGTATTGAGCGCTACGCCTAAAGTTGGCACCGATGTTCAGGATTTCACTGTTCAATTTACGAACAACACCTTGGATTCAACAGCTACCTACTACTACAAGGCTGTCTACGAATTTAGCAGCAAGAACACTGCAACCATCAAAGGTAAGGTTATTGTAACTGGTATGCCTGAGAAACTCAACACGTTGAGCATCGAGAAGAAGTTCACACTCGTAAACAATCAATCGGCTTATGATGTTTGGGCAGATTACGCTACAACACTTTACAATCAATTGTCTACTACCGAGAAGAAAGCTTGTGGTGATAAGACTATATTCTTGACTGCTATCCAAGCGGCTACATTCAATGCATCGGCTGCTGCTGATAATGATTATCTCCAGACAGCAAATCCTAAGATGCAGGTAGTGTTTGATGCGAATGCTGTACTTGGACATGAGTGCGTACTTGGTGCAACTATCAAGGCTGGCTGGGGTTTGAATACTGTAGTTACGGTTACAACTGGTTTGGAAGCTCCTAAAGCTGTATTGGTTCACGGTACTTCATGGTACGAGAAGGGTGGCGAATCATTCGCTACTGCTAACTCGGTACTGCACGATGCTGCGTTCAACGTGAGGAATCTTGACCTGAAGACCGTATTTAATGCTCAACCGGTAATCGCTGGTGTGAAGGTAACTTATTCCATCAAGACCGATATGACCGCTGCTACTGGTACTGCAACAGTTAAGGACAATGTCTTGAACTGGGGTACATACAACAAACTTTCGTTGAATCTTGAGGCTCAAATGTCGCTCGATGGTCACCCCTTCGGTAAGGTTGAACCTTTCACTGTAGTGGTTCTGGATCCTATCGTTGGTGAGATTACAGGTGATGCTACTGAGTTGACAGTTGTTGCTGAAGAGGCAAATAATGTTACAGTTACAGTGGGTAAAGCACTGAACCTGATGACAATTGCTACTGCTGCCGATCCTTCTTACAATGTATTCGTTCCGGAAACTGGTGCGTTGGTTGCGAATGTTGTAACTGCACTTAATGCTAAGGTTACTTACGGTGCTGCTACGATTTCGAATGGTTCTGACGGTCGTATCTCATTCAATAAAACAACGGGTGTTGTGACGGTTGCCAAGAGCGAAACTAAACTTGCTGCTAATGTGACAGTGACTATTCCTGTAACATTCACTTACACTTATGGTACAAGAACGAAGAATATCGTTGTAACGATTGAGCCAGAGGGTACTGTACATCCTGTCGCTTAATCACGAAACACGATTAATATGTTAATTACAGACCGACCCATACGGGTCGGTCTGTTTTTTTCTCTCAATCGTGATTGAATTTCGCCTTTCTGCAAAAAAATAGGTGAAAAATGAACAATCATATAAAATAATGTGTATCTTCGTGTTATAAAATTCTATTACTAATTTAAAATTTGAATAAAATGAAACATTTAAACAAAACCCTATTATCTCTGCTTCTGGTCTTCGCAGTCACTGGTAGTGCGATGGCGCAGCAGGCTGAGAATCGTGATGCTGAGGGTAAAATCCTCCGCGGCCCCTATGAGACGAACCGTTTCTTCGACAATTTCTTTGTCTCTGCGGCAGGTGGCGTGAATGTCTACCATGGTGAGAATGATAGCTACGGCTCTTTTGGCAAACGTTTAGCTCCCGCGCTCGACATCGCGTTCGGTAAATGGATTACCCCAAGTGTTGCTGTCCGCATCCAATACTCTGGTCTCAAAGCCAAAGGTTGGACTATGTATGAGAGCATCTATGCCAAAGAGGCAGTAGGTGACGGTATGTTCAAAGAGAAATTCGGTGTGATGAACCTCCATGCTGACGTAATGTGGAACATCTCTAACGCAATTGGCGGTTACAAAGAGTGCCGCACATGGGATTTCGTTCCTTTCGTCGGTGCCGGCTGGGCTCTCTCTTATGGCGATCACCACAAAAACAGTTTGGGTGTTACTGTCGGTTTATTGAACGAAGTGCGCCTTTGCCGCCTTGTCGATTTGACCATCGAGGCTCGCCATCTGTTTGTTGCTGAGCGTTTTGACGGTGTAGTTCGCGGTAGCAAATCTGAGGGTATGACCTCCGTGACGCTTGGTTTGTCGTTCAACTTGGGTAGCCGTCGTTTCAAACGCATCGCTCCTCCGATTGACGTTACGAACTACGAGAAGCAAATCGAGACACTTGCAGGTAGCAATGAGCTGCTGAACGACAAAGCTGCCCAATTGGCTGCTGAGTTGGAGGCTGCCAAAAACCTCAAACCGCAGGTAATCGAGGGCGACACCAAAATCGTTGCTTCGCCCGTGGCTCTGTTCTTCAAGATTAACAAAGCAACGCTCGACGAGAAGGAGTTGACCAACCTCGACTTCTACGTTAAGAATGCAATCCGTCTCGATAAGGAGAAAGTGTTCACGCTCATCGGCTCGGCTGACAAGGATACGGGTAACGCTACAATCAATCAGAAACTGAGCGAGAAACGTATGCAATATGTTCACAACCTGCTGATTACGAAGTATGGTGTGAGCGAGGATCGTCTGAAGACACGTGCTGATGGCGACCGTCATAACCGTTTCTCTGCGGCTGAACTCAACCGCGTGGTAGTGGTTGAATAATCCTCCACCATCTGATTTTATGGGAGACTGATTGCAAAATCAGTCTCCTTTTTTTGTATCTTTGCCTCATGAATTTATTTTGCCACATGAAACGATTTCTCGCACTCCTGTTCCTGCTGTTCGCGGTCGTAACCGCCTCAGCACGCGTCGTCCACCCCCTAAACGAGGGGTGGCAATTTTTCTTTAAACACGAAAATTGCAGCGACTATGCCCGTAATGTGACCCTGCCGCACACGTGGAACACCGACGCTCTCGGTGGATTGAGCGGCATCTACTACCAGACGCTTGCCATCTACCAAAACAAAATTTTTATCCCCGCAGAGTGGGCAAATAAGCGATTATTTCTTAAGTTTTACGGTGTGCAGAGCGTTGCCGACCTCTTCGTGAATGGCTACCACATGGGCGAGCACCGCGGTGGCGCGACGGCATTCACGTTCGAAATCACCAATCATATACGTTGCGGTGAGGACAATAACCTGCGGGTAGACGTGAGCAATGCGTGGCAGAACGACGTGCTGCCCACCTCCTCCGACATGAATATCTACGGCGGCATCTACCGTAATGTGGAGCTTATCGTCACCGATCAAACCGCCATTTCGCCCCTCTACTTTGGCTCGGACGGTGTGCTTGTGCACCCCACTTCGGTCTCCGCCAGCCGCGTCGAGGGTGAGGTCGAGGTGCACCTCACGTCCCGCGCAACGGGCGACAACTGCACCGTGAGCGTCGAACTCACCACGCCCGATGGCTACCAAGCGTTTGTGCGCAGTGTGCGTGCGCGGCTCGATGGCAAACCCGTGATGGTGCCCTTCGAATTGGAGAAACCGATGCTCTGGAGCCCTGCCACCCCTGCACTTTACACCCTCACCGCCTGCATCGAGCACGGGGGTGCGCGCGACACGGTGCGCCTCCATACGGGATTTCGCAAGATTAATGTCACTGCTGCGGATGGTTTTGCACTCAATGGCAAACGTTTGAATATCAAGGGCGTATCGCTTTATCACGACAATATAAGCGTCGGTACTGCCTTTGCAGATGCCGACTATGATGCCGATTTGGAGGTCATCCGCGCGATGGGAGCCAATGCGGTGCGTTCGGCAGCCATGCCCCATGCACAGTATTTCTACGACTGTTGCGATCGCGATGGGTTGTTGGTGTGGGTTGAGTTGCCTTTCCAGCGCGCCCCCTTCTTTGGTGATGTGGATTATTTTGCCACTCCCCGCTTCGAGGCGAACGGGCGATTGCAGCTGCGCGAGCTGATTGCGCAAAATATCAACCACCCGTCGGTGGTGATGTGGGGCATTTATTCGTGTCTGTGGTCGCGTGGCGACGACGTGACGCCCTACATCCGAACGCTCAACAACGTGGCGCATACCATGGACGCATCGCGTCCCACGGTGGCGTGCAGTAATCAGGATGGAGAGTTGAATTTCATCACCGATCTCATTGTCTGGCAGCAGAATGTGGGCTTGGAGCGAGGCACAACCGACGATGTGAAGGTGTGGAGCGAGCTACTGCGCAAGCGGTGGAGCAAGCTCTGTTCGGCGGTTTGCTACGGTGCTGAGGGGATGCCCGGACACTCCAGTTTCGAAGCGCAGCCATCAGCGAATGTCAATTGGCTCCCCGAAAATCGGCAGACGCAATTTCACGAAGGCTATGCGCGTCACTTGGATAGCGACTCGCTATTTTGGGGGGTGTGGATTAATAATATGTTCGATTTTGGCTCTGCACGACGACCTTATGGGGTCAATGCATCGGGGTTGGTGACGCTCAACCGTCGAGAGGTGAAAGATGCTTATTACCTCTACAAAGCACTGTGGAACAAGCAAGTACCCACACTGCACATCACTGATAAACGCCGCCGACTACGCGCTGGTGAAGCACAACAATTTACAATTTACGCGCAACAGCAGCCCACGTTGTCCATTAACGGTGCGCCTGTTGCGGTGCGTGAGTGGGCACCTTGTCAGTATCGTTCGGATACGGTGAAGCTCAGTGGGCGGTGCATGGTGGAGGCAAAGTTGGGCGAATTGACCGACCGTGCTGAGATTACGGTAGGCAACGTCTTAAAACAGAGACCGCTGCCGGTCCCTCTGCGAAAAGCAAATCCACAACCGACAAATTAGGTTCAAAGGGTAGCCGGTCGGCAAAAACTTGAAAATAGGGCTCGGGCGAGAAATCGTCCGAGTTTTTTTTGTGCTTTGGTCGTAGGTCATAATCTTCTTCTGTGGCGTGGATGTAACACTCCGAGAAGGTTGGCGTTGGTATGCCTAATGTGCTGATTAGTACAGCTAACAGCTCCTGATTATAGTCCACTAAATAGCGTGTTTCGGCGCGATAGAACTTCTCGAAGCGTGCCGCGTAGTGGTCGAAATAGGGCGATGCTTTGTAGGATGAAACCAGAGCTGTCCAGTGCTGATGTTGCCATCGTTTCGAGTAATCGAGCAGCACATCGCGCATGGGCGTGCATGGGCGGTTGGCGTTGCGTACCTGTGCGGTCATCTCCATCACACCGTTTGGCACGAGAATACGTGCGCGGTTGCGCTCGGAGCGTTTGACAAAATGCTCGCCCAAATCCACCACGCAGTCGCCGCGCAGCAGACGTGCACAGTACTCGACTGAGGGGAGGTAGGCTAATGGAAGGAGGGTCATGCGGGGTCGGTGTGGTTGGGTTCGTGCCAGTCGCCGTTCTCCTTGATGAGTGCCACCAGCCGATCGAGTGCCTCTTCCTGCGGAATGTTGCGCGCGACGACTGTGCGTCCTTTGTAGAGGGTGATGCGGTGAGGTGCGGCTCCCACATAGCCATAGTCGGCATCTGCCATCTCACCCGGACCATTAACGATGCAACCCATCACTCCGATGCGGAGATTTTTGAGGTGCGAGGTGCGTGCCTTGATTGTCTCAAGGGTCTGTTCCAAATCGTAGAGCGTGCGTCCGCAACCCGGACAGGCGATGTATTCTGTGTGCGAAATGCGCGCGCGCGCCGCTTGCAGAATCGACAATTCAATTTGCTCCACTTGCATTTGCGATAGGTGGGGCGCATCGAGCCAAATGCCATCTGCCAAGCCATCGAGGAATAGCACGCCCAAATCGGCCGCTGCTTTCACGGCTACGGCTTCGACGCTTGCATCGTCGTAGCGACGACGGACAGCCACGGGCTCCGTGGTGTTAAGATTCAGAATGGCTGCCCGCAGCTCAGCAGTGGGGTTGTCCGAAATGGCTTCAACCACGCGAAAAGTTGCGGGTAGTTCTGTATGAATCAGAGGTGTTTGCAGCGTGCTACGATGACGATATGTGGTGGGTGAATAACCTTCGGGATGCCGCACTTCGAAGTGTCCTGCGCGGTGCGCGAAATGGTCGACAAGTAGCTGTGCTACAGGTATTTCATTCTCAGGTGCTTCGGTGAGTGACACCCGTACCGTGTCGCCTATGCCATCGGCAAGCAGTGCACCAATTCCGACTGCGCTCTTCACGCGACCTTCAATCCCGTTGCCCGCTTCGGTGACTCCCAAGTGAATCGGGTAGTGCATTTGCTCCGCCTCCATCGCCTCGATGAGTAGGCGATACGCTGCCACCATGACGCGTGTGTTGCTTGACTTCATCGAAACCACCACCTGATCGAACAATAGTCGGCGACAGATGTGTAGAAACTCCATTGCCGAGACCACCATCCCTTGGGGGGTGTCACCATACTGATCGAAGACGCGCTTGGCTAACGAACCGTGGTTCACGCCGATACGAATTGCAACGCCTCGCGCACGACACACTTCGATTAACGCTTCGAAGTCGCCACGGTCGATGCGATAGTTGCCCGGATTGACGCGCACTTTATCAACGTATTTCGCCGCAACGGCTGCCGCTTCGGGTAAGAAGTGAATGTCGGCAACCAGAGCTGCCATGCAGCCCTGTTCGCGCACACGACGCGCAATATTTTGTAGATTCTCCGCTTCGCGACAACCTTGTGCTGTGAGTCGCACGATGTGACCGCCTGCGCGATTGATGCGCACGATTTGTGCCGCACTGGCTTCGGTATCATTGGTATCGGTATTGGTCATCGACTGCACGGCAATAGGTCGATTGCCCCCAATGCACACCTCGCCGATGCGTACCTCGCCGCTTGTGCGTCGCTTATACTGGGTAAGATTCATTTTTTTTCGAAAACCTTTTTGATATGCAAAGGTAGTAAATCGTTTGCATTATTGAAATTTATATGGTAGCTTTGACAAACTGAATTATTAATATCTGTGCGCTATGAAGAGTAAATTGATTTTAATGCTGCTCGCCTTGTTGGGATTCTCAGCGTGCGATTCTTCGGATATGGACGGTACTCCGCCTCCGATGCCAATGTATGCCCCTCCATCTGTCTCGTTCAAGGTGACCGGCAAGGTGACCAACTCTGCAGGCGCGCCAATCAATGGAATTAAGGTTTTGTCGGAGCCGGGGATGACAGAAACTGCTCCCGATGGTAGCTACGAGTTGACGTGGAAGAGTTTTCCCAGTTTAACACAGCACGTGACGTTTCTTGATCAGGATGGTGCGGAAAATGGGGGTGATTTTGAAGTACAGAGGGTGAATTTAGATTTGACACCCTCCGACAAAGATGGCTTTGAAAAGAAATTGGACGTGAGTTTGGAGCTAACAAATTCAAACAGCATCTAAAATGTAGAAACCGATGAAAATTTATAAATTTCATCGGTTTCTTTGTATCTTTGTCCTATGGATCGTTACTTGGACAGCGAGATTAAATTCGTGAGCGGTGTGGGCGAGGTGCGGGCTAAACTTCTGGAGAAGGAGGTGGGCATCCGCACTTTGAGCGATATGCTTAGCCACTACCCGTTCCGTTACATCGACCGCACCAAGATTTATCGCATTGCCGAGATTGCTGATGCCGACTCAACGTTGGTGCAGTTGCGTGCGCGAGTGACCGGCACCGCCTATGCGGGTGCGGGACGCAAGCGTCGGTTTTCTGCTTTTATCTCTGATGCCACCGGTTCGGCGGAGTTGATTTGGTTCCAAGGCATTAAGTGGATTGAGAAGCGCATCGAGGTGGGTCGCGAGTATCTTATTTTTGGACGACCCTCGTTTTTTCGCAATGAACTTTCGTTTGTCCATCCCGAATTGGAGACCATGGAGCAAGCTCTCAACCGCAAGGTGGAGAGTGGGATGCAGGGCATCTATTCCTCCACTGAACGGCTATCGAGCACCCTCGGAACCAAAGGATTTTATCAGATAATTTGCAATACATGGACGCTGGCAAAGACGCATATCGAAGAGCAGTTGCCCGAGGCTGTGCGTACCAAATATGGGTTGATTGGGTTGCGCGATGCCATTTACAACATCCACTTTCCGCAGTCGGCAGAGCTGTTGAGGCAGGCGCAGTATCGACTCAAATTCGACGAGTTGCTGGGCATTCAGTTAGGTATTCAATCTCGCCGCACGGAGCGACTGGCGAAAAATAACGGTTTCCTATTCACGAAGGTCGGTGGCGTGTTCAACACTTTTTACAACGATAAACTCCCGTTTCCTCTCACCGAGGCACAGAAACGGGTGGTGCGTGAAATCCGCCAAGATACGGTGACGGGCTACCAAATGAATCGATTGCTGCAAGGCGATGTGGGTAGCGGAAAAACCTTGGTGGCTCTGATGACCATGCTGCTGGCGGTGGACAATGGCTTCCAAGCCTGCATGATGGCACCCACTGAACTGCTTGCCCGTCAACATTTTGCTACCTTCAATCGGATGCTTGCCGGCATGGATGTGAAGGTGGCTATACTGACCGGAGCTTCAAAAGCTCGTGAGCGTAATGCAGCACTGGCGGGCATTGCTGATGGGTCGGTGCATATTTTACTGGGGACGCACGCCTTGATTGAGGATCGGGTACAATTTTCGAATTTAGGCTTTGTGGTCATTGATGAGCAGCATCGTTTCGGCGTGGAGCAACGTGCCCGCCTATGGACGAAAAACGCTCGTCCGCCCCACATTTTGGTGATGACCGCCACCCCCATTCCGCGCACCTTGGCGATGACGCTCTATGGCGATTTGGATGTCTCGGTGATTGATGAATTGCCTCCCGGACGACACCCGATTCGCACCATGCACTACACGGATGGTGCGCGGTTACGTCTGTTTGGGTTCATGCGTCAGGAGATTGCAAAGGGTCGGCAAATTTATGTGGTTTATCCGCTAATAAAAGAGTCGGAAACCATGGATTATAAGGATCTTACGGATGGTTACGAGTCTATTTCACGCGACTTTCCGTTGCCTCAATATGTCACGGCGGTCTGCCACGGCAAGATGAAACCTGCTGATAAACAGGAGTCGATGCGGCAATTCACAAGCGGAGAAGCACAGATATTGGTTGCCACTTCGGTCATTGAGGTGGGGGTCGATGTGCCCAATGCCTCGGTGATGGTTATCGAGTCGGCGGAGCGTTTTGGACTTTCGCAGCTGCATCAGTTGCGAGGGCGTGTGGGGCGTGGTGCTGAGCAGTCGTATTGCATCCTTATGTCGGGCGATAAGCTCTCTCGCGAGTCGCGTGCGCGGCTCGAAGCGATGTGCGAGACCAACGATGGCTTCCGTTTAGCGGAGTTGGATCTTAAATTGCGCGGTGCGGGTGATGTGAATGGCACCCTCCAAAGTGGCATGGCATTCGATTTGAAGATAGCTAATCCGACCCTCGACGTGCAGATTTTGACACTCACACGCGAAGCTGCAGCAGCGATTCTTGTCGCTGATTGCACCCTTGAACTGCCCGAAAATCTGGGTTTGCAGGCGTTGCGTCGTCGCTATTCGGGAGGTGAGGAGATTAATTTTTCGATGATTTCATAACAACTTATAATAATAATTCGTATAATTACGTTTGCAAAATAGAACTTTACCATTATGAAGCGACTCCTACTTGCTGGTCTCATATCGTTTTTTGCGGTTCTGCCCGCAGTTGCACAGCTTTTTCATCCGGGCGAAGTGCTTGATTATCGCGTGAGTTACAAAGCTAAGCTTTTCCCAAATACTGAAGTTGGTGCGGTGCAAGTCGCTACCACACAGGAACAATACAAAGGATTGCCCGTTTATAAAGTCGAGGCGCACGGTCGTACACTGCCTACTTATCGTTGGTTTTTTGACCTCGATGATCGCTATTCGGTCCTTACCGATGTGAAGAGCTTGCGTCCCATCCATTTCGAGGGGAGCATCAAGGAGGGTAGCTATACGTTCTGGAGTTTCTACGACTACGATTGGGATGCGCGCATTGTCTCGACTCGTTGGCAGAGCCGCAAGAAACCGGTGCAAACCTTGCAGATTCCGCTCACAACGGAGAGTTTGGATGCTATTTCGCTCTTTTTTCGTATGCGAAGTGCCGATCCTAACAGCTTTCGCGCGGGCGAGGTGAAGACCATGCAGATGGTTTTGCAGGACACCGTACGGCAGATTAAATATCGTTTCGAGGGGCGCGAAATGAAGAAAATTCGTAATATGGGCAAATATAAAACCTTGCGTTTCTCGTGCCAATTGGGAACTTCGGAGAATTTTTCCTTCACCGACGGAACGGAGTTCATTATCTGGATTTCGGATGATCAAAACAAAATTCCGCTTTACATGGAGTCTCCCGTCAAAATCGGAAGCATACAGGCGTATATTTCGGGCTACAAAGGGCTTAAATACCCAATTTCGAGTTTGGTAAAATAATTTTTTCTATATTTGCACTAAATATACCTACCCGATGGAAGAAAATAAGAATGGATACCTCCCCGAAGTGGAGGAGGACGACTACACACAACGTCCCGAGCCCGATAAGACCATGCGCGGCTATCGGGTTATCATCATCATCCTTTCGGTGATTCTCGTAGCCATTTCTGTGCTATATTACAGTATTCATCGTCAGCAGACCATTGATAGCGAGTTGCTTAAAGCCGATAGAGACTCCATTCAGAACGATCTCGGAACGCTCATGAACGACTACGACAACTTGCGTGTGAGCAACGATACGATTACGGCCAATTTGCATATCGAGCGGCAGCGAGCTGATTCACTGATGACTCGCATGAAGAAAGAGCGTAATTGGAACCTCTCTAAAATCCGCGATTATCAGAGCCAAGTGAAGCTACTTCGCTCAATTGCTGCGGGGTATGTGCGTCAAATCGACTCGCTTAACACGCTCAATAAAAAGCTGATTACTGAAAATATCTCCTATCGTAAGGAAATTTCGACCGTTCAAATGCGTGCTGAAATGGCAGAGGAGAAGGCTGCGGAACTGGATAATAAAGTGCGTGTAGGAGCGGTGATTAAAGCCCGTGACATTCGTCTGGCTGCGCTGAATGGTAAGAGCAAGCCCGTGACGCGTGTACGCAATGCAGCGCGTTTACGAGTGGATTTCTCGCTGACTTCTAATGAGTTGGCTACACCGGGTAACAAGTCGCTGTTCGTGCGGATTACCTCGCCCGATGGCTATGTGCTCACGACGGATGCGCAACCTACATTCTCTTTCGAGGGCGAACGTTTGATCTACTCTGCGTCGCGCGAAGTGGATTATCAAAATCAGGATATTGCGGTGGGCATCTACTACAACAGCACCGGTTTTACCGCTGGAACCTACCGTGTCCAGATTTATTGTGATGGCTATCTGATTGGTTCTAACGATATTACATTGCGCTAAAGATTCGCATAAATACAACGCCCGACTTTATGATTCAATCATAAAGTCGGGCGTTGCTGTATGCTGCCGTCATGAAAATATCACCCTTTGTCAAAGGGCGGGTTGGGAGGGGATGTCACTATTTAATACTTCAAGCCACTTTGGCCTCACAAATGAACTCTCAACCTTTGCGTTTGTAACGCGAGGGTGAGGTGCCTGTGTGCTGCTTGAAGTATTTGCCGAAGAAAGATTGCGTGGAGAAATTCAGGTGATAGGCAATCTCCTGAATACTCATGCCTGAATATTTGAGCAGTGTTTTTGCCTCCAAAATCACCGATTCGTCAATCCATCGTGCGGCAGTCTTGCCACTCAAATCTTTAGCGATGGTTGAGAGGTATTTCGGTGTGATATTCATCTCTTTGGAGTAAAAACGCACGTTGCGCTCCTGCTTGTGGTACTGTTCGAGCAGGGTCATGAACTCCTCGAAGAGAATTTCGCAACGTCCTTGCTTGCGTTCGTTGGGTTGTTCGCGTTGATTTATTTCGGTGATGATGTAGAAAATCGTGGTGAACAATGTACGTATAATCTCATGCCGATAGCGTTCTTTATCGCTCTGCAACATGGTCTTAATCAGACGGAAGAGTTGTCGTATCTCTGCCACATCTTGCTCTGTAACTGCCAACACAGGAGCCTTTCCGAAGCGCATATAGATGGGTAGTGAGGTCGAAAGGTCTATTTGAATTTCATTGACAAAAGACTTGGAAAATGCAAGGCAGTATGCCGCCGCATCGGGCGAACATTTGATGGTGCGGATGATGCTGTCCGGATTGAAGAAGACAATCATGTTGGGCTTGACTTGATAGGTCTGCATATCAATCGAAATCGTCGCCTCGCCACTCATCATGATGATGGAGGTGAAGCCGTCAATCATCACGGGTGAACTGGTTGTGGTGTTGCTATTTATATCCAGTGTGGTGATAATCATATCGTCCGAAAGGTACGACACATCGTTCATCTCTTTGCGCATACGAGAGATGGAGACTTTGCGCAACCCCGGTTCCATGCCGGGTTGCCGTTTTGTTGCCGGGTGATTTGTTTCGGTCATATGGCTTTATCTATGGGACAAAAGTAACAATTTTTGGTCAAAATTGCAACAAAAACTCCGCTCTTTTTTTATTTTTGTGGTGGACAGACCATCTGCAATTCACCCGCAAGGCACTCAATATGCAGTGGAAAATGTGCCCCTTGCTGTCCATCGACATCGGTTGGTTCGTCGACCGTAGAGGTGATTTCGAGGGTGCGGGCACGCAGGTGTTTCACACTTTTCGGATGCCCACCCAGCAGGTAGTGACCCATGGCGAATACCGAGCTGAAAAAATTCTTTTTCTCGAGCAGAATGCAGTCAAACAGCCCATCCTTAATGCACGAACGACGCGCCAAATGGAATCCACCTGCCGTTTCTCCATTGAAAACCAACACCATCAGTGCGCGAAAGTCGAATTCGTCGCTCTCTGTTCGCACGTGCATCGGCACGGCGTGCATCGTGCGCAGCTCCTTGATACCCTCTATCAGGTAGGCGAACTTACCCATCTTGTGTTTGCGCTCGTCGGGCGTACGCTGCGAGGTGGTGGTGAAGAGTCCAAAGCTGAAAACGTTGACAAAATGCAATCCATTCACACAGCCGCAATCGATGTGTTCAACCGCGCCATCAAGAATCTGTTGTGCCGCTTCAAGAGGCTTTTTAGACATTCCAATTGCCCCGGCAAAATCATTCGCCGTGCCCGACGGAAGGACTGCCAAACGCATATTCAACCCCTTGCGCTTCATGCAGTTTGTGACGTAATTCATGGTCCCATCGCCACCGGCCACAATCATCAAATCAAGCTGCTCATTGCCCTCGAAAGGGTTGATGTGAAAATCAATTGGCTGCGCTGTAATCTCGTGTCCTTGCAGTCGAAAAAGGCTGCACACTTCTGTCGCTGTGACCTCCGCACGACCTCTTCCAGCCTGGATATTATATAGGAATAGAGCTCTCATTTTTACTGCATGATTAAAGCTTTCATCGCGGGCGAGATGAACTCTTCGTAGTGATTATCTTGCCCCGCAAGGATAAAATAGACCTTCACATCGGGCATTGTTGCCACCTTGGCGAGGGCATCATCGGCTCCCATGGCAAGAAACATCGTTCCCATGGCATCTGCCGTGGCGCAATTGTCAGCAACCACCGTTACCGAGAGCAGGCGCGAAAGGGCACTGTGTCCGGTGCGCGGATCGATGGTGTGCGCCACCTTTTGACCGTCGGCATCAATGTAAAAACGGCGGTAATTGCCTGATGTGGCAAGTCCTCCGGCGTGCAACTGCACCCGTTTCTGGACATATTGACCGAACGAATCGTTGCCGTCGAAGGGAGTTTCAATCCCCACACGCCACGCATTGCCTTGAGCGTTGACCCCTTTGCAGCGAATTTCGCCACCGATATCAACAATATAATTCTGCGCCCCAAACTTCTCAACCAATGCCGCCAACAAATCGACCGTATAGCCCTTGGCTATGGAGTTGAAATCGAGCTGCACCCGCGGATCGTCTTTAACCAGACGACCATCGACAATGCGCACCTTCCCGCGTCCGACAAATTGCAAAATCGAATCAATGTTCGGGTGCTCCGTGCGCTCCTTGCCCGCAAAGCCCCATGCTTCGACTAACGGTTTGACCGTCACATCGTAGCGACCGTCACTCATCGCACCCACGCTGTCTGCCAACAGCAGATTATAGCGAATGTGGACATCAACGGAGTCAGTTTGGTTGCGATTCAAACGGCAGAGTAACGAGTTCTCCTCGAAAAGCGACATCGAAGCCTTCGCCTCTCGATCGAGTTGTTGCACCGCAGCGTATAGCTCCTGCGGTGTGGTGTGGCGCACATCTGCCGAGATGTGGAGTGTTGTGCCGAGCATCGTGCCGTCGACTTCAGTCTGTTTGTGTTGAGGTGCGCAACTGCCCAAAAGCCCCGCGCTGCACAGACAAAGGAGTGCGTAAATAATCTTGCTTGTCATAAATTTTGATTTCTTAGCTGCAAAAATAATGTATTTAGCGTGATATTCGCACATTCCGTTGTAAAAAGGTGAAATTTTGCAGATTGCAGATTGCAGATTGTGAATTATTTCGTACCTTTGTCGAACGCTCTGGCGTTATCTTCAAGTAAGGGGGATGCGTCGTAGAGTGGAACTAAATAAACACATAAAAATGGCTTATTTAACAGCAGAAAAAAAGCAAGAGCTTTTCGGTTCGTACGGCAAGTCTAACACAGATACTGGTTCTCCCGAGAGCCAGATCGCACTGTTCTCTTTCCGTATTAGCCACCTTACGGAACACCTCAAGGAGAACAAACATGACTTCGGTACACAGCGTTCATTGCTGCGTCTGGTTGGTAAACGTCGCCAATTACTGGAGTACTTGAAGGAGATCGACATCGAGCGTTACCGCGCTATCGTGAAGACACTAAACCTTCGCAAGTAATCCGAGAGCACAAAATGAGGGCAATTCCACAATGGGGAGTTGCCTTCATTTTCGTAAAGAGAAAATTAAACGAAGAAAACACATTAGGTATAAATTTTTATGGAAGAGAAGAAGTTGTACAATGCCGTACAGAAGTTCATAAAGCTCGCCGATGGACGCGAGATTATGATCGAAACAGGCAAGTTGGCCAAGCAGGCTGACGGTGCCGTGGTCGTCAAACAAGGCGACACCATGCTCTTAGCAACCGTTGTGGCTGCAAAAGATGCTAAACCCGAAACCGATTTCATGCCTCTGTCGGTAGAGTACAAGGAGAAATATGCCTCCTGCGGACGCTATCCCGGTGGCTTCATGAAGCGCGAAGGTCGCGCTAATGACAGCGAAATTCTTGTTTCGCGACTCATCGACCGCGCATTGCGCCCGCTGTTCCCCGCGGACTACCATGCAGAGGTTTTTGTGTCGGTGACACTGATTTCAGCTGATAAAGATATTCAGCCCGATGCACTGGCAGGACTTGCCGCATCGGCAGCACTTGCCGTCTCGGATATTCCGTTCGGTGGTCCTATTTCGGAGGTTCGTGTGGCACGCATCGACGGTCAGTACACCATCAATCCCACCTTCTCGCAGATGAAGGAGATTGACTTGGACATCATGGTTGCCGGTACAATCGACAACATCTTGATGGTCGAAGGCGAAATGCACGAGGTCTCGGAAGAGGTGATGCTCGGTGCTATCAAATTTGCACACGAGGAGATTAAGAAACATTGCGCTGTACAGATTGAACTCTCAAAGGAGTTGGGTAAAGATGTAAAACGCACTTATTGCCACGAGGTGAACGACGAAGAGTTGCGCCAATTGGTCATTAAAGAGCTCTACGACAAGGCGTATGCCATCACCACAAGTGGTACGATGAAGCACGAACGTGGAGATTTGTTCACGGCTTTGGAGGCTGAATTCATGGCTCGCTACTCGGAAGAGGAGCTGCAAGAGAAGGCACCTCTGATTCACAAATATTTCCACGACGATGTACTGAAAAAGGCGATGCGTAACATGGTCCTTGATTTGGGTCTTCGTCTGGACGGTCGTCACACAGACGAGATTCGCCCCATCTGGTGCGAGGCAGGTTACCTGCCCGCAGCACACGGTTCGGCAATCTTCACACGCGGTGAGACACAGTCACTTACGACAGTCACACTGGGTACAAAACTCGACGAAAAACAAAAAGACGAAGTGCTCGTGCAGGGTACCGAGCAATTTGTGTTGCACTACAACTTCCCTCCTTTCTCGACTGGTGAGGCAAAAGCCTCGCGTGGTTTGAGCCGTCGTGAGATTGGTCACGGTCACCTTGCATGGCGTGCCCTGAAACCGATGATTCCGGTGGGCGCAGAGAATCCTTACGCTGTTCGCGTAGTTTCGGATATTCTCGAATCGAACGGTTCGTCGTCGATGGCAACCGTATGTGCAGGTACACTGGCGTTGATGGATGCAGGTGTGAAGCTCAAAAAACCAGTTTCGGGTATCGCAATGGGTCTGATTTCGGACTCGACAACCGGCAAATGGGCTGTATTGTCCGATATTTTGGGAGACGAGGATCACTTGGGTGACATGGACTTCAAGGTGACGGGAACCAAAGACGGTATCACCGCCACACAGATGGATATCAAAGTGGACGGCTTGTCTTATGAGGTGCTTGCAAAAGCACTGGAGCAGGCTCGCGTAGGTCGTATGCATATTCTGGGCAAAATTACAGAGTGCCTTGCAGAACCACGTGAAGACTACAAACCTTTCGTGCCTCGGATTGTTCAGATTACCATTCCTCAGGATATGATTGGTGCTATCATCGGTCCCGGCGGTAAAGTTATTCAGGATATTCAGAAGACCACTGGTACAACCATCACCATCACCGAGGTCGATCAGAAGGGTGTTGTGGACATCTTCGGCATCGACAAAGACGCACTCGAAGCTGCTTTGGCTCGTATCAAGGCAATCGTTGTGATTCCCGAAGTGGGTGAGGTCTATACCGGCAAGATTCGTTCAATTGTTGCATTCGGTGCATTCGTAGAGATTCTGCCGGGTAAGGACGCACTGCTTCACATCTCGGAAATCGACTATAAACGTTTCGAGACAATGGATGAAACAGGTCTGAAAGAGGGCGACACGATTGAGGTGAAACTCATCGGTCTGGATCCGAAGACAAACAAGCTCAAGTTGTCGCGTAAAGCACTGCTGCCCAAACCAGAAGGATGGGTAGAGCGCGAGCGTAAACCTCGTGAAGATCGCGGTGATCGTCGTGATCGTCCGGAGCGTCACGAACGCCACGAGCATAATTCTGCCGAATAACACCGCAATAGAAGAGAACAAAGCGTACAATAATTAGGATAAAAACAGTTCATTTATTGTATTATTAATGATAGTTTTCTATATTTGCGGCACTGTAGGATATGCGGCAATAAGCAGATTAAGCATTTAAAAGAACAAAAAACACTTAAAACATTTATAAACAAATTTTAATTTTATCAATTATGAAAAAGCTAATGAAATTAAGCATGTTACTCGTCCTTGTCGCAATGACATTCTCGAGCTGCAGCTGCTTTAAGAAGATGGCTCGTAACCAAGATGATGTAAAATTGACCTGCACTCCCGAAGTGTTGACTCTCAACAACGGAATCGTAGCCGCTGACATCAACGTAACCTTCCCCGCGAAGTACTTCAACAAGAAGGCTGTGCTGAAAGTTACCCCCGTACTTGTATTCGAAGGCGGTGAAGTTGCAGC
>JAVVWE010000007.1:49144-88426 GCA_036652255.1 Alistipes sp.
ACGGTGGTTTCGAAAGCCGACATCCTCTACGCTATCAACTCGTCGAAAGTAACGGGTAAAGCGGAGAAGAATGCTGATTTGGCAGATTTTAAGACAAACGTGAACGAGACAAAGAAGAATGACCACGCATCGCAGAACATTGCAGTGAAAGGTTATGCTTCGCCCGATGGTCCGGAAGGATTCAACGACAAACTCTCGAAAGCTCGTAGCGAAACCGGTAAAACTACCATTTCGCAGCTGCTGAAAGAGGCTGGTCTCGATGTAGATGCTGCCGCTTACGGTGAGGATTGGGACGGCTTCAAAGAGATGGTTGAGAAGTCTGAAATCAAAGACAAAGCCCTGATTCTTCAGGTGTTGAGTCTTTATAACTCTTCGACACAACGCGAGAGCGAAATCAAGAATATGTCCAGCGTATTTGGTGAACTGAAATCGGATATTCTTCCCAAATTGCGTCGTGCACAGGTTGTCAACACAACCGACATCCAAGGCAAAACCGACGAGGAGTTGGTACAGTGCATCATGAAGGGTGAGAAGTTGACTGCTGATGAATATCTTTATGTTGCTCAAACTCAGGCTGAAACTCCCGAGGAGAAAGCTACTATTTTGGGTGTTGCTGCCAAAGAATACGCTTCGGATGCTCGCATTCAGAACAACTTAGGTGTTGCACAAGCTCAAATGGGCGACGAAAAAGCTGCGTTGGCTTCAATCGAGAGAGCTGCTAAGTTGGACGCTTCGAGCGAGTTGAACAACAACTTGGTGATGGCTAATCTTGCAAACGGCAACGTTGCCGAGGCTAAGAAGTATGCTAAAGCTGGTGATTCACAGACTAAGACTGCCATTGCTGCTGCCGAAGGTGACTACAAAACTGCTGTCAAAGGAATGAAGGGCTACAATGCTGCCATCGCCGAGACGATGAACAACAACTACGCTGGTGCTAAAAAGGCAATCGCAAACGACACATCGGCTGAAGCTGACTACTTGCGTTCGGTCATCGCTTCGAAAGAGGGTGATGTGAAAACAGCTGAGGCTCAGTTGAAGAGTGCTATCAAGAAGAATCCTAAGTTGGCTGTCAAAGCTGCTAAGGATGTCAACCTGAAGGTAATCAAGGCTCCCGTTGCTCAGGTAAAAGCACAGGCTACGAAAGCTGAACTTAAGCAAGCTAAGAAAGATGCAAAAGCAAAAGCTAAGCAGGCAGAGAAAGATGCGAAAGCAAAAGCTAAAAACGCAATCGACAAACTGTAATATTTTCAATCTAAATAAAATAAGTCCGAGCCGCAAGGTTCGGACTTATTTTTGTATGTTGTTATGTAAGATTTTTTACTTATATTTGTCAAAAATAGGAGAACAGTATGGAATACGCTAATCATCTGAAAGAATATGCCCCTGCACAGAGTGAAACGCAGGTTGCGGAAGAGGTTGCTCGCATACGCGTCGCAGCGCAGCGCAACGAGAATACCGAAGTTTACAAATTGTGCTACTCAACCATTGATTTGACCACCCTTTCGTGCAACGACTCGGTGAGCTCAGTCACCGCATTTGCAAAGAAGGCAATAGCTTTCTACGCCCAATATCCCCACATCCCCAATGTGGCATCTATTTGTATCTATCCCTCGTTTGTCGAGACGGTAGGGGTGGCGGTCGACGGCACACCTATGCGCATCACAAGCGTTGCCGGTGGCTTCCCTGCATCGCAAACTTTCTTGGAGACCAAGGTGTTCGAAATTGCCATGGCAATCGAGAACGGTGCTGACGAGATTGACATTGTGCTCAACGTAGGTAAGATGCTTACGGGTGAGTACGACGAGGCGGCAAATGAAGTGGAGGTCATTCGTGGCGAGATGGATGAGGGAATTGTGCTGAAGGTCATTATCGAATCTGGAGCACTGAAAACACCCGAATTGATTCGCAAAGCATCGCTGCTTTCGATGTTTGCGGGTGCCGATTTTGTCAAGACATCAACCGGTAAGATTGATGTGGCAGCAACGCCCGAGGCGGCGGTTGTGATGTGTCACGCCATCAAAGATTACTTTGCCAAGACTGGTCGTCGAGTAGGCTTCAAAGCTGCCGGAGGGGTTCGCACGGCACAAGATGCGGCACTCTACTACACCATCGTTGAGGAGATTTTGGGCAAGGAGTGGTGCACGCCCGATTTGTTCCGCATTGGAGCTTCGTCGGCAGCCAACAACTTGCTCTCGGCAATCGAGAATAAAGAGATTAAATATTTCTAAACGAGCAATACCTATATAGTAAGGCTCCGTCTCGAAAGACGGAGCCTTTATTTTTCACTTTAATAATCTAATTCTGCAATTCGTGCACCAGCAACGAATCGGGTTGCACAAGCGAATCCGCTACAGCCGCAGCGGGTAGCGAGTCGGGGAGAACATTCTGCACAGGAGCAGAATCCGGCTCAACTGCCGTTGTCTGTTTGAATATGAGGGAGGTGAACTGATCACCTCGCAATGCCACTGCTACAATGACAACAATTGCCGCCATTGCCACCACAATACCTATCACCTTCTTAATCATTTTTCAACTTATTTTTCTCAAGTACATCAATCGAACGCACCATCACACGGTCTACGGGGTAAATATTGGCGTAAAATCCGTTGCTTTCGAGTACCGTATTTCGACCGATATAAGCTCGCAACTGTGCGTTGATGAGCTTATGAGAGCGATCTATTTCTCGGTAATTCGGGGCAACGCCCTGACGTTTGGCATACAGAATAAAGTCGTCGAACAAAGTCCGATCGCTGTCGAGTAGGTGGTTGAGCGCAGGGATGCTCGTCACTCGGTTCAGCTCGTCACGGTGCTTGTCGGCATACTCCATCGTGAAGCGATAGAGTATGTTACGTCCAACTACTTCGATGAAATAGGGCGACATATCGGTCGTGTCGGCGGGGATGAAAAGGTCGGGCATAATGCCACCGCCACCGTAGACCACTTTGCCTTTGGGGGTCACACGCCGCAACGAATCAGCAAAATGGATGCTGTCAGCCCGGAAAAATTCGTTGTTATCGAACCGATGTTGCATATCTGCTTCATAATTTGCCGCCTGCCCCACGACATAGGGTTTCTGAATGGATCGCCCCGTGGGGGTGAAATAGCGCGCGGTGGTTAAGCGTAATGCCGAACCATCGGAATAAGGTATCTGCCGTTGTACCAGCCCTTTACCAAATGAACGTCGCCCAATAATTGTACCCCGATCGTTGTCTTGCAGTGCGCCCGCCAAAATCTCACTCGATGAGGCACTTCCCTCGTCGATAAGCACCGCCACATCCATGTTCTGCGCCGTACCTGTACCGTCGGCATACTCCTTCACTTGCTGATGATAACGGTCTTCGGTGTAGACAATGAGTTGCCCTTTATGTAGAAATTCATTTGCAATCGCAATGGCTTGATCGAGGTATCCGCCTGTATTCCCTCGCAAATCGAAGATTAATTTTGACATTCCACCCGTTCGCAGCCGTGCGAACGAACTGATTAATTCCTCATGCGAAGTGCGTGCAAATTGACTTAACTTGATGTAACCTATCTCTTTCGTAATCATGAATGCCGCCTCGATGCTCTTGATTGGAATCACATCACGCACCACATCTGCCGTTACCAAATCAGAAATTCCAACGCGATGCAGGGTCAACTTTACGTGCGAACCACGCTTACCGCGCAGCATCTTCATCACCGCGTTATTCGGGATTTTACGCCCTGCAATCAACGAATCATCCACCCGAATGATCCGGTCACCCGCCTGCACACCTGCCTTTTCGCTCGGTCCCGACGGGACAACATTGAGCACCACGACCGTGTCCGTGGACATATTGAAAACTACGCCGATGCCGTCGAACTCACCCTCCAGTGACTCGTTCAACTCCTGCATCTCGGAGCGCGGAATGTAGACTGAATGGGGGTCGAGCTGCTGCACCAGTAGCGGAATGACCTGCTCAGCAAGCGAATCAAGCGATAAAGAGTCGACATATTCCCGTTCGATGAGCGAGAGGGTGTATGCCAACTTATTGTCTTCGAGCTGCATAATCGCACTCTGAATCTGCCGCTCGGTCGAGTTACGCCCCATATAGCGACCAAACCAAAGTCCGAGCACCACGCCCACAGCCAACAGCAGCGGGAAGAGAATCGTATATTTCGAATTTTTATACATCTTTTTCTGTTAAACCTCCTGTTTTTACTTATTCTTGAACGTGTAAATCAACCCCACGCTCAACAGCGTCTGTGTCTGCACGTCCAAGTTCTGTGCACGGTTGTAGTAGAGCTGGAAACTCAACGTAGTGGAGAGATATTTTGTTGCCTTTATGTCGATTGTATTCTCCCAACGCACAGTCGGATGGATGGATAACCGTGGTTTTTCCTTAATATTTGGTTTCTGAACGCTGCTCCATTTGTCGAAAGCCTGACGAAATTCGGTGTAATCGGTGTATTTATTTTTCTGCCCAATATTGGTAATCCAACCGTAGAATGCGAAGAGCGTTGTGCGATACCGAATCACCCCCTGCCGCCCAAAAGTGCGGTCGTAGTCAATCTGGATGGACGAACCTCCCTCCCATTTCGAGGTGTTATCGGGATCCTCGATACCATATAAAAACCCGTTTTGTCGAATCATCGAATTCTCAACAAAGGTGCCACTCAACGCCAAGGGCGAGAGATTGACCACAAAAGGCCACTTGGGCTTGGGGCTGGTGTAGTTCATACCCAACGAAATATCAAAATATCCCGGAGCCATAAAAGTGCTTTTGCGATGCGTCTCTTTCTGCTCTGTACGCGACTTATATCCGTTGACAAATTGGCTTCGAAATTTGATGATTGAACCATAAGACCAGTTTTTCGACATCTTGAACGAGGGGGCAGTTGAGATGAAAAATTCATCTTGATTTTTGAACCACACACCGTCGCTCGACGCTGTTCCATCCTCACTCACCGTCTCCACTTTCATGCGGTTATAGCCAATTTTAGCACCAAACTTCGTCTCGATAAAGAAAAGATTTTTTTTGAATGTATGGTGCAAAAATGCGGAGAAAATCATCGCAATCGAGTTGTCGCCGCCCGAGGTTTTAATCCACGAATCGCTGTACGAAGTCAGCGTACCTTGCAGCCCCGCCCCGTACTCCAAAAAATTACGCTCCTTGCGGATAGCGGCGCGCTCGGCGCGATATTTTGCAGGACTAAAAAAGTCGGGTGTCATCTGTGCAATTTTGATGGGATTGGCAAATGCCGCATCCTCCTTTTTCGCCTCCACTTCGTCCACCGAAATTTGGGCAACAGCTGTCGCGCAACTGGCAACAGTCATCAAAATGGTTAGATAGAAATACTTCATAAGGTTTGGTTTTCTGTTATGCAAATTTATGAAAACTATTTTTAAATCCGTACATTTGCGACAATGAATATCAAAATTGCACTCAAATGAAATTTTTCGGCGCACACGTCAGCGCGGCAGGTGGCATCGACAATGCCCCACGCAACGCACACAGCATAGGGGCTACGGCTTTTGCACTCTTCACCAAAAACCAGCGGCAATGGAGTGCCGCCCCCCTCACATCCACACAGATAGAGAACTTTCGCACCACCTGCGCCGAGATGGGATACACCGCAGCGCAGATTTTGCCGCACGATTCATACCTCATCAATTTGGGGCATCCCGAACATGAACCCTTAGAGCAGTCGCGCGCTGCTTTCATCGACGAGATGACGCGCTGCGAGCTGTTGGGGCTCGATCGACTCAACTTCCATCCGGGTAGTCACCTGACGAAAATCACCGCCATGCAGAGCCTCGACCGCATTGCCGAGTCGATTAACATCGCGCTCGAACACACACACGGCGTGACGGCAGTGATTGAGAACACCGCAGGTCAGGGATCGAACCTCGGTTTTGCGTTCGAACATCTCGCCTACTTGATTGATAAAATCGACGACAAATCGCGCGTGGGGGTCTGCATCGACACCTGCCACGCCTTTGCCGCAGGCTATGATTTGCGTACTGCCGAGGCGTGCGAGGCGACCTTCGCCGAATTTGAGCGGGTTGTTGGCTTCCGCTATCTGCGGGGTATGCACCTCAACGATGCCATGAAGATTCTTGCAAGTCATGTCGATCGTCACGCTCCGCTGGGTGAGGGGATGATTGGCATCGAGTGCTTCCGTTACATCGCGCGTGATGCCCGTTTCGACGGTATTCCGCTGATTCTTGAAACCCCCGATGAGAGCCAATGGCCGACCGAGATAGCCCGTCTTCGCGCCTTCGCAGCTGAATAAATAGGGTGTTTTCTTGCAATCCACGCCCCTTGTGGTTACGAGGAGCGTGGTGACCCGGAAACTCCCGTAATCTTTGCAATATATTGACAAACAACTATAAAAAGGTCCTGAAATTATTTTCAGGACCTTTTTCATTAGCAAAACAAAACTACTAATATTTATAGCGCATCCACTTGTAAAGTTCCTTGAAGCTCGATTTCTTGCCATACATGAAGATGCCCACACGGTAAATCTTAGCCGAGAGCCACACCATTACCACAAACGAAGCGTAGAGAATCACGAGCGAGAGGAGTATCTCCCACGTGGGAATGCCGCATGGAATGCGCGCAATCATCACGATGGGTGAGGTGAGGGGAATCATCGATCCCCAAATTGCTACAGTAGAGTTGGGGTCGTTCATTACCGACATCGAAATCAAAAAAGCGAGGATAATTGGAATCATGATGGGCGTTTGGAGCTGTTGCGCATCTTGGATGCTATCCACGCTCGAACCCACAGCGGCAAACATTGCCGAGTAGAGCAGGTAGCCACCAATGAGGAAGAGCACCAAGTACCCAAAAATCATTGCAACATAGCCAAAATCAGTAGCGGCACTTAAAGCACTCATCATCTCAGGATTCACACCCATAGCGGAGACGGAGTCCGCCGCATTGGGAGCCCCGGCTTGCATGGATTGTGCGGCAGCTATGATGTCTGCTGGCATGATGTAATGCATAATCAAAGCACCGATGCCCACCACCATTGCGCCCCACAGCAGGATTTGCACCACCGCCACGGTCGCTATGCCGAGAATCTTACCCATCATTAAATCAAAGGGGCGCACGGAGGAGACCATCACCTCCAGTACGCGACTATTTTTCTCCTCGATGACACTCTGCATCACCATGCCTCCGTAGATAAGCAGGAACATATAGAGTAGCATACCTAAGGCGAAGCCCATAATACTCGCAAAAGCCGACGACTTTGCCTGCGAATCCTCCTCTTGAGACTCGTCATTGCGGAAGGTTTGGATGGTGACAGTTGTCTTCACTTCGTCCAGAATCTGTGAGAGGTTCTCTATATTATAGGTCTTGAGCTTCGCCTTCTCGATGATATCTTCAATTTGAGAACTGATGCCGCCATCAATTGAGAGCGACGATGATGAATTGGCATAAAGCTTCACGTTGTTGGGGTTGCTCATCACGTCCGCACCAATCCACAGCACACCGAAGTGATCCGCCAACTCTTTGCGCGCGCTATCCAGCTCCAGTGTGGTCGGTTCGAATTGCATCTCGTCCGTGCTTTCGAGTTGTGGCAGAATCAAGCCGCTCTCGTCAATCACGGCTATCCGCTTGGTCTCGCCTCCCGCAAAGCGCATAATCAGCGCAGGTGCAGCCATGAGGACAATCATCAATACGGGCATGAGAATCGTGGTGATGATGAAGGATTTCTTGCGAACGCGCTCATTGAATTCGCGTCCTATGATAATTCCAATCTGTGACATAATTTTCTATTTATATTGTTTATAAAGAGCCATTTACGGCACGAATAAAAACATCATTCATCGAGGGAATAATTTCGTTGAAAGAGCGAATTTCTACCGCTTCGTTCAGCGATGCAATCACCCCGCGCACATCTTCATCTCGCTTGACGTGCAACTTGAGCGTGCGGTAAACCGATTGCTCCTCACTGCCTTCAAGAATCTCGCAACGCCCTGCGACCGAAGCTTTCAACGCGCTCTGCTCGCCTCGATACGCCACCTCGAAAATATTGTTTCCGTGGCGGTGACGGATGTCATCCACCTTACCCGAAAGGATATTGTGCGACTTGTTAATCAGCGTGATATGGTTGCAAATCTCCTCAACCGACGACATATTGTGGGTAGAGAAAATTACTGTCGAACCTTTGTCGCGCAAAGTCAAAATTTCCTCTTTGAGCAGGGTGGCATTGATGGGGTCAAAACCCGAAAAGGGTTCATCGAAAATCAATAATTCGGGTTCATGCAGCACTGTGATGATGAATTGCACCTTTTGCGCCATACCCTTCGAAAGCTCCTCGATGCGCTTGTCCCACCAATCTTCGATGCCAAATTTCTTGAACCACACCTTCAATTGTACCACTGCATCGTGACGTGAGAGTCCCTTTAGGCGGGCAAAAAATACGGCTTGCTCCCCGACTTTCATTTTTTTGTACAAACCTCGCTCCTCAGGCATATAGCCAATGCGGTAAATGTCTGCGGGGGCAATTTCGCGATCACCTAAAAACACACGTCCTGTATCGGGAGCCGTGATGCGGTTGATGATGCGGATGAGAGTTGTTTTGCCTGCGCCATTCGGACCCAGAAGTCCGTAAACCGACCCCTGTGGAATGGTGAGCGAAACATCGTCAAGCGCGGTGTGCGCAGCAAAATGTTTCGAAACGTGTTCTACGCGTAGTATATCCATATTCGCAAATTTGGGTTATTGATAGGAGCAAATGTAAGAATAAAATTTGAATATCAAAAAATATTTATCGTGTTTCGATAAAAAAACGACTGAGCAAAGAAAATACGAAGTCATCATGTGCGGGACTTCGCAAAATCGCTTATCTTTGTAAAGAGAAAAATAGATAGGTATGAAACAATGTGTTCTAATCAGCGGTGGCGCGGGCTATATCGGATCGCACACAGCCGTTGAACTTACAACTGCCGGATTCGACGTGGTAATCGTCGACAACCTTTCGAACAGCGATATGCACGCTGTGGAGGGTGTGCGCAAGATTACAGGGGTCGAAATCCCCTTCATCCAAGCCAATTGCTGCGACAGAGCGGCATTGCGCACCCTCTTCGAGCAGTATGAATTTGATTCGGTCATTCACTTTGCGGCTTCGAAGGCGGTCGGCGAATCGGTGAGTGACCCGATGAAATACTACCAAAATAATCTTGTGTCGCTCATGAACATCATCGACCTTATGCGTGAATTCGGACGACACAACCTCCTTTTCTCATCGTCATGCACGGTCTATGGCAATGCCGACAAACAACCTGTTACGGAGTTGACGCCGCGCAAACCCGCCACTTCGCCCTACGGCAATACAAAACAGATGGGTGAAGATATCCTACGTGATTCGATTGCCGCCTATGAGGGGCTGCATGGCATTGCGCTGCGCTATTTCAATCCCATTGGTGCGCACCCCTCCGCCTTGATTGGTGAACTGCCTCATGGCGTACCGCAAAACCTGATTCCCTACCTCACGCAGACGGCTGCCGGCATCCGTGAATGTCTGAGCATCTTCGGCGACGACTACCCGACCCCCGATGGTTCGAATGTACGCGACTATATCGACGTGGTGGACTTAGCGAAAGCCCACGTGGTCGCGGTGCGCCGTATGGTTGAGGCTAAATGTGCTGAGCCTTATGAGATTTTCAATGTGGGCACTGGGCGCGGAGTCTCGGTTTTGGAATTAGTACACAGCTTCGAACGGGTCAATAAGCTCAAGCTCAACTACAAGATTGTTGGTCGTCGCGAAGGGGATGTAGTGGCGATTTGGGCGGATCCGACGCGCGCCAACCAAGTGCTGGGATGGAGAGCTGAACGCACACTCGATGAGACACTTGTCTCGGCATGGAGGTGGCAACAACACCTGTGTGAACGCAAATAATAGCAGGAAAAACCCCGCAATTTTCGTAACGCGCGAAGTAGGGCAAACCGGAACAGAGCGCGAATTTTTGAATTCTGAATTTATTTACCTATCTTTGCACCCGAAGCAAGCAGTATGGGGCACGACTTTCGGAGTCGCGCTGAGAACTGCCCAAGGTAACTTATTAAAAATTAAAACATTATGAAAGTACTTTCAATCAAAGCCACTTCGCGTAACGAATATGGCAAAAAAGCAACAAAAGCGGTTCGCCGCGAAGGATTCATCCCCTGCGTGTTGTGCGGTGGTGGTGAAACAATCTCTTTTACGGTTGATCCCAAAGAGATTAAACCGCTGATTTACTCTCCCCACTCTTACATCATCGAATTTGATATTGAGGGCAAAAAAGAGATGGCTGTGCTTCGTGATGCGCAGTTCCACCCCATCCAAGAGTTGATTCTCCACCTCGATTTCTACCGCGTACAACCGGGCAAACCCGTTTCAATTTCGATTCCTGTCCGTCTGGATGGTAGCGCAGAGGGCGTTAAACTCGGTGGCAAATTGATGCTGTCGGCTCGTAAACTTGTTGTTAGCGCATTGGTTGACAAACTTCCTGATGAGATTGCCGTAGATGTCACCAATTTGGGCGTAGGTCAAACCATCTTCGTGGGTGATTTGAAAATAGATGGTGTGAGATTCATTACACCCGCCACAACAGCTATTTGCGCTGTACGTGTAACACGTGCTACACGCGGTGCGGATGATGAGGCAGCTACGTCCTCAAAATAATTTTCGTTTATAATGAAGTACCTTATAGTTGGATTGGGTAACATCGGTGATGAATATGCCGACACCCGACACAACGCCGGTTTTGAAGTGTTGGACGCCCTCGCAAAGGCGTCCAACATTGCTTTTACAGCAGGTCGCTACGGCTCGGTGGCTGAGTTGAAGCACAAGGGGCGCACGCTCATTCTGCTCAAACCATCCACTTTCATGAATCTGTCGGGCAAAGCTGTGCGTTATTGGATGGAGGCAGAGAAAATTGCACCCGAAAACCTATTGGTTGTGGTCGATGATATTGCCTTGCCGTTTGGCACGCTGCGGATGCGCCCCAAGGGGAGTGCGGGTGGACACAATGGCTTGAAAAATATCACAGAACTACTTGGACATGAGAATTATGCGCGCATACGTTTCGGCATCGGAGGCGATTTTTCACGCGGGCAGCAGATTGATTACGTCCTCGGCACATGGTCCGACGAGGAGCGTGGACAGCTTGCCGAGCGGTTGAAGATTTTTGGCGATGCCATCCTCTCGTTCACCACTGCCGGCACGGAGTTGACGATGACCTCCTTCAATAAAAAATAGGTAACCGTTTTGCCGTTGACGCAGGGATTTATAATTGCTACCGGGCGATGAATTTTGAATTTAAAAAAGAGGTCTATCGACCTCTTTTTTGTTTGATGAGCCGCAGATGTTCGGTCAATCGCTGACTGAACTCATCGCGGCGGATTTTCAGGTTCTGTCGCCACCCCGCCCAACGGGTGTAGCGTTTCCTCTTCTCTGGATAAATATCGGGAATCGTGAGCAAAATACCCGTCTCTTCCACCCCGCCAAAATCGTCGTTTGCCACCGTTTCGAATACCTTCATGGTGGGCGAAAGATTCATGTAAGCATTAATCAACGGGGGGATATTTTCGTTGAATTCGCGGATTTTGGTGATGAGAATACGGTAATTCTCGCGGTAGTTATGCCCCGTGAAGAGCTGTTCATAGTAGGGGTCATCCAGATCGAGTTGCAGAGGGTGAATCGCACGCACCAAGCCATCTTTGTCAGGGAAATAACGACGCAAAAACCAGATTAAAGCGTTGCGTGCCACCGCTTTATAGGTAGTATACATAGTCACCTTGCCAAACAGATATTTTGCTTTTGGATTCAACACAATCAGTGCGCCCAACCCGTCCCACAAGTTATCGAGGGCGTAGATGCTTTTCGATTTGGCTCGTGCCTGATAACCTACCTGCACGAACGAACGCCCCAATTCGATGGTGTAAGGCAGATATTCGGTACGGAATTTTTCGCTGAAGGTGAAGTAATGTTCGGTCGAGAGGTGACGGGGTATATCCGAAGTGCAGACGATGAAGCGGTAGCCGCCGACAATCTCTTCGCTCTGCGGATCCCAGACGATGAGTTGGTAGTAACCATCCCCCGCCAAATCCTCCTCATCAATATCCACTTCGCGTCCCGTGCCGCCACCGCCCACACGAAATGCCTCTTCGCGTAGTCGTCCGATTTCGCGCATGAGCGACGGACATTCGCCCGCCACGAAGATATAAATTTCGTTGCCGGCTTTCGATGTGTCACGAGCTTTGCGCGCAGGAGTCAGCTCTGCCTTGAGCAAAGCTCGCTCCACTGCGGGAATAATTGTCTCCATATAGAATTCGTTATAACAAAAGTAGCCTTTTTTAACGGTTAAATACGCTATTTATTGAGTTTATTTTGCAATAAATAGACTTTTTTGCGTATATAATCTGCCTGAGCACGTAATGTACCCTGCGCGCCAAGCTCTGCAACCGAGATAGGTTCGCCCACCACCATACGGAAATGCTTGCCCCCTTGCGAGAACATCTCGTCGGGCAACCACAACATTTCGATGTTAAATTTCAACCCTAATCGTCGTCGCCAGTTGGTCATGCGATAGAAAAAATTGGAGAGCCGCCCCTCGACAAAAACCGGGACAATCTCACGTTGCGAGGCGTATGCTTTTTTCAGAAAACTCAATTTCCACTCAGGATCCTCCACCACGCCTGCCGGACGGCGCGAACAAAGCCCCGCCGGAAAGGTTAAAATTGGCACATCTCCCGCAAACTCTTCATCGAAACGACGGGCGTAAGCAATATTTTGCAATCCATGTTTGTTGACCGGAATCCACAAGGGGCGCAGCGGATCGAGGTACATCAACAGGTCGTTGACCACGACACGTGCATCGCCAAAGCGATCTATCAGCTTGTCCGCCAGCATCATGCCGTCCATTCCACCAAAAGGGTGGTTCGAGACAAAAAGATAGCGACCCGCTGAGTCGAGTTGATCGAGACCCTCCACGGAGTAAGAGACCCCCCACTCGCGAAAGCAAGCACGGATGAATGGCTGTGGCGGGAGGTTCCAATAGGTGTGTAAAATATAGTTTATTTCGCGCTCATGTATCGTACGACGCAGTTTGTCAACTATAAAACGCGGAACAAAACGCGCAATCTTGGGGGCTTTTGCGGCAAGCACCGCTCCAATGTCTATTTCAGGCATAAGTAATACAAAAAGAAATTATATATCTACAAATATAGGTATTCTTTTTCGAAAAATCCCTAACTTTATACCCAAATTGACTGAGAGAGAAAAACCATGTCCGAAAACCAAACCCAATACCACACTCCGGTGCTGTTAGCAGAGTCGGTCTCCTTGATGGAAATAGCCCCAACGGATTGCTGTGTCGACCTCACATTCGGCGGCGGAGGTCACTCTCGCCGCATTCTCGATACCCTTGGTGAGCAGGGCACCCTCTACGCCTTCGACCAAGACAGCGACACCCGTGCTAACTGTCCCGAAGACGTGCGTTTCCACTTTGTGGAGAGTAATTTCCGCTTTTTGCGCGGTGCATTGCGCCTGCGAGGAGTGTGTGAAGTGGATGCTATTTTGGCCGATTTGGGCGTTTCATCGCACCATTTCGATGCCGTAGAGCGCGGTTTCTCGTTTCGTGGCGATGCTCCGCTCGATATGCGCATGAACCGTCGTGGTGCAATCACAGCCGCCATGGTAGTCAACACCTACACCAATGCCGACCTGATACGCGTGCTGCGCGACTGGGGCGAGCTGGATACACCGTGGAAGGTGGCAAACTGCATCGAACGTGCCCGTCAACTGCGTCCGCTGGTGACAACCGCCGATTTGGTGGCTGCCGTCGCACCCTGCACCCCACGCAAAGATGAATCTAAATTTCTAACCAAATTATTCCAAGCCCTTCGCATTGAGGTCAATGGCGAGATGGAGGCACTCAAGATGGCTCTTGAACAGAGCCTGCGTGTGTTGCGTCCGGGCGGACGACTGGTAGTCATTGCCTACCACTCGCTCGAAGATCGGTTGGTGAAAAATTTCCTGCGCAGCGGAAATTTTGAGGGCGAAGTGGTGAAGGATTTTTACGGAGCTCCGCAAACGCCTTTCGAGATTGTCACACGCAAAGCCATCACCCCCTCCGATGAGGAGTTGGCGCGTAATCCTCGTTCACGTTCGGCGCGCCTGCGCTGCGCCAAAAAGTTGTAAGCAAGATGAAACACGACCACGAATTCGACCCCATCACCCCTGAGGAACTTGCCGAGCGCGAGCATGAAGCGGAACTTGCGCGCAAGATTCGCCGCGAAGTGTTGCGTGTGCAGCGAGGTGAGGCAAAAGCCGATTTGGAGGCGGACGCAGAGGCGGACGCGGTCAAACGCGAAGAGCAAGAGGAGGTTGAGCAGCGTGAAAAACGACGGACATCGAGTGCTTTCTGGCAGCTTTTCTCGGGTACGATTCTCGTTAGCAAGGGCAGCTCGGAATATTACCGCTACCTCATTGGCATTGCCGCCATGTTTTTTTTGAGTATAGTGGTCATGTTTTCGGCTCTACATCTCGATATGCGTTACACGCAACTCGAACGCCAAGTGCAGCTGCTGCGCGAACGCTCCATCCGTCTGCAAGAACAACGCTACCATCAAACCACCCACTCGGCACTTGTAGTGCGGCTTTTCGAGCGAGGTATAGAGCTTTACGATCCCCTTTCGCCAAGCGAAATTATTGAAACTGCAGAGTGATGAAAGAGGATAAATCAAAAATCAAAAGCGATATTCTGCTGCGTGTGCGGCTGCTCTACATCCTATTTATCTTGGCGGGCTTGAGCATCATGGCACGACTAATTTGGGTGCAAATGTTCAGTACCGAGGTCGATTTCAATGCCAAACGTCTCGTAAATCGCATCTTTATTCAAGATACCATTCCCGCGCAACGAGGCAGTATTCTGGCTCGCAATGGGGAGCCGTTAGCTATTTCGCTATTTCGCTACCAAGTCGAAATGGACTTCGCCAGCGAAGGGCTCGACTCACTCAACACCTACATCGAGCAGAGCGATTCACTTTCGAAACTCCTTGCCGCCTACTTCAAAGATCGCTCGGAGGACGACTATCGCAAATTTTTCCACGAGCAGCACGCGGCACACTACCAGCTAATTAATGCGCGCGATACGACCCATCTGCGAGCTGAGGGCTTTTTCGCGCGCTTCATGAATCGTATGCGTGGCGAAGAGTTCGTTACGCGTCGCATCTACGACACCTTGCGTGATCACATTCGCGTGAAGGTTCTGCCGCGCGAGGTGGATTACAATGAGTGGCAGGAGTTGCGCAAATACCCCATTTTTAACTGGAATATGGGCATGGTCTACAACATCATCGAGAAGGATCAACGCATCTATCCGCATGGCGAGTTGGCTCGGCGTACCATCGGACTCACGGGCGACCAAGGAACCTATGGCATAGAGGCGGTCTACAAAGAGCAACTTGCCGGTACACCGGGCATCGCCCTGCGACAGCGGATTGCCCGCGGCTTCTATGGACGTGTGGTCGGTAGCGAGAATAAAGATCCACTGGATGGTGCCGATGTGGTTTCGACCATCGATCTCGATTTGCAGGATGCGGCCGACAAGGCTCTACGCAACCAACTTACGGCGCAAAATGCGATTTGGGGAACGGCGATTGTTATGGAGACCCATACGGGCGAAGTGCTGGCGTTGGCAAATTTGGGACGCAACAAAGCGGGCGAATATGTCGAGAATGTCAATTATGCCATAGCCAAGCGTGCCGAATTGGGTTCGGTATTCAAAGTGGCAACCATGCTGGCACTCTTGGAGGATGCACAAATGCCAACCACCACGGTCTACGACACGGGCAACGGTGGCAAGGTCATGGTGGGCGGTGCTCCCGTGCAAGATTCGCACGGTGGATTTTCGGGTATGGATTTCAAAACAGCTGTGGCACAGTCGTCGAACGTCTACTTTGCCAAGGCAATTTGGGACCGCTACGCCAACCGCAAGGAAGATTATTCGAATTTTCTGCGCAAACTGCACCTCGATCGCACTGTGGGGCTTGAAGATTTTGGCGAGCGGAAACCGCTTTTTCCCGATAATTGGAAAAAGATGGGGGGGGCAAACCAAGCTTTCGCCCGCCTCGGATTTGGCTATGTGATTGAGTTGACACCCATGCAGATGATTACGCTCTACAATGCCGTAGCTAACAACGGGCAGATGGTTGCACCGCTTTTAGTGCGTGAAATTCGTCGCAACGGTGAGCTGGAATTGAGGGTGGAACCCAAGATTTTGGTGGATAGTATCTGCTCACAACGCACGCTTCACATCGTCCGCAACTGCCTCGAAGAGGTCTGCTTGGCGGGTACAGCAAAGGCATTTTTCCGCGACACAACACTCTTTCGTGCTGCCGGCAAAACAGGTACAGCGCAATTCGCTCAGGACGGAAAACGCTATGGTGATGGCTATTACATGGGTAGCATGGTGGTATATATGCCCGCCGACAAGCCCCGCTACACCATCTTGGTTACGATGCACACACGTCGTGGCAACGGAGCTTACTATGGCGGACCACTGGCAGGTCCGGTGGTCAAACAGCTGTCAACCTATATCTACAATCGCGAACACGAGTGGCATGGACACGTGCAGAACACAGGCGTAGCTCAGCATCCGAAGCACCTCAAAGGGGGTGATCTTGCCGAGGTGCGCCGTGTAGCAAAAACATTGGGCGTACCCAATCTGAGCGGCGATGCACGCACGGGTTGGGGGCAAGTGCAGGCTGACAGCCTCGCGGGGATGACCATTAAAACGTTGACCACCACACAACACGCTGTGCCCAATGTGGTGGGCATGGGGCTTAAGGAGGCGTTATTCCTGCTCGAAAGCAGTGGACTGAAGGTCTCGTTCGAAGGGCGTGGTGCGGTGAGTGGACAGAGCTTGGCGGCAGGAGACCCAATCACTGCTGGAAGCGTTATACACTTGATATTAGAGTAGGAAGCTGTTTAAAATAAAACAAGATAAAAATGAAAAATCTCTCTTTCAGAACCACGGCGACACGCCGGATTGAGGGGCTCGACGAACGACCGATTGCCCATTTGGTCTACGATTCACGCCGCGTTGCGCCCGGCGATTGTTTTTTTGCGGTGGTAGGCACACAGAGCGATGGACACGATTACATCAATGCAGCCATCGAACTGGGGGCGGTCGCCATCGTCTGCCAACGTCTGCCTCAACAACGCAACTCGGCAGTGAGCTACATCGAGGTGGAGGATACGAATGCCGCTATGGCGGATTTGGCAGCCGGTTTTTACGACAATCCCAGTCGTGCGCTGAAGCTTGTGGGTGTGACGGGAACCAACGGCAAGACCACCACCGCCACCCTGCTGCATGACCTTTTCTGCGCTTTGGGCTACAAGGCGGGGTTAATTTCGACAGTGGTCTACCGTGTGGCGGAGCGCGAAATCGAATCGACTCACACCACCCCCGATACCATTCGTCTGAACGAGATGATGCGCGAGATGGTCGATGCCGGATGCGAATATTGCTTCATGGAGTGTTCGTCGCACGCCATTGTGCAGGAGCGCATTCGTGGTTTGCACTTCGTGGGAGGTATCTTCACCAACATCACACACGACCATTTGGACTACCATAAAACTTTTGCGGAGTACATCCGCGCCAAGAAACTCTTCTTCGACTCGCTGCCCAAAGAGGCGTTCGCATTGACCAATATCGACGATCGCAACGGTCGCGTGATGGTGCAAAATACCGCTGCCACCATCCACACACTCTCGTTGCGCTCGGCTGCCAATTTTCGTTGCAAAATTGTCGAGACCCGTTTCGACGGAATGCTACTGCGTATGGATGGTTGCGAGCTGTGGGTGAAATTCCTCGGTCGATTCAACGCCTACAATTTGCTTTCGGTCTATGCCGCCGCACAGCTCTTGGGACAACGCAAAGAGGAGATTTTGCAGGCTATGAGTGCGTTACACGCCGTAAGTGGGCGATTCGAATACATCACAGCGGTCGATGGCACCACTGCCATTGTCGATTACGCACATACACCCGATGCCCTCGAAAATGTGATTCAGACCATCGAGGAGATTCGTCACCCGACACAAAAATTGATTGTTGTATGCGGTTGCGGAGGCGATCGCGATCGGACAAAACGACCGGAAATGGCTCAAATTGCCGTGAAATATGCCGGCACAGCACTCTTCACCTCCGACAACCCGCGGCACGAAGACCCCGATGCGATTCTCAACGAGATGGTTGCTGGATTGCGCCCTGAAGACCGCTATCTGCGGATTACGGATCGCGCTGAAGCAATCAAAACTGCAGCCATGCTTGCCGCTCCGGGCGACATCATTCTGCTGGCGGGCAAGGGTCATGAAGGGTATCAAATTATTGGCGATACAAAACACCATTTCGACGATAAGGAGCAGATTCGCAACGCCTTCGCCCTGAGTCACAACACGCAAATTACACACAAATAATACACTTCCGATATGCTTTATCATCTTACTCAATATTTTGATCACCTCTACCAAATTCCGGGATTGGGTGTCTTTCAATACATCTCTTTTCGTGCGGCAGCATCCATCATCCTTGCGCTACTGATTGTTATCATCTTCGGTCGTAGCATCATCGATTTCCTGCGTCGCAAGCAGATTGGTGAGGATATTCGCGATTTGGGTCTTGAAGGTCAACTGCAAAAGCGCGGCACCCCCACCATGGGTGGCGTAATTATCTTGGTGGCAATTCTCGTCCCTACGCTGCTCTTCGGGCGACTGGATAACATCTACATACAACTGATGCTCGTTTCGACTGTCTGGTTGGGATTCATCGGGGGACTGGACGACTACATCAAGGTTTTCCGCCACCATAAAGAGGGTCTCAAGGGGCGGTTTAAAATTGTGGGACAAGTGGGTTTGGGTCTGATTGTGGGTACAACGATGTGGGTTTCGGGCGATATTGTGGTGCGCGAGAAGACAGTGAAACCTATCGAAACGGTCTACTACGACACATCGGGTGAGGTGGTGAACCGCACCCTGCAAAAGGTAGTACTCAGCTCCGAGAGCTTGAAAAGCACACAGACAACTATTCCGTTCATCAAAAATAATGAGTTCGACTACCGTCAACTCACGGGCGGCAACGACACCGCGGCATGGTTGCTTTATGTGGTGGTTGCCATTTTCGTAATCACCGCCGTTTCGAATGGTGCTAACCTGACTGACGGACTCGATGGTTTGGTGACGGGCGTGTCGGCTCCCATTGTTGCTGTGTTGGGTATTCTTGCCTACTTGTCGGGACATATAGTCTATGCCGATTACCTCAATATCATGTACATACCCAACAGTGGTGAGCTGGTGGTCTTTGCTGCTGCCATGGCGGGTGCGCTCATTGGTTTCTTGTGGTACAACTCATTCCCGGCACAGATTTTCATGGGTGATACAGGTTCACTCTCCATTGGCGGTATTATGGCGGTTTTTGCCCTCTGCATCCGTAAGGAGCTGCTGCTGCCACTGTTGTGTGGCGTATTCTTGGTCGAAAGTCTTTCGGTGATGATGCAGGTTTCCTATTTCAAATATACGAAACATCGCTATGGCGAGGGACGGCGCATCTTGCTGATGTCGCCCATGCACCATCACTATCAAAAACGCGGACTCTTTGAGACAAAGATTGTGACTCGGTTCTGGATTATTTCGTTGTTGCTCGCCGCCATCACTCTTGTGACGCTGAAAATACGATAAAAGAAAAAACATAAAACATGAAAAAAATCGTCGTTTTGGGCGGAGGAATCAGCGGCTACGGCTCGGCAATCCTCGCCAAGAAAAAAGGATTTGAGGTCTTTCTCTCCGACATGGGCAAGATTGCTGAGCGATACAAAGCACGCCTTGAAGAGTGGGCAATCCCCTACGAAGAGGGGCAGCACACCGAAGAGCGAATTCTCGCAGCTGCCGAAATAATCAAATCACCCGGCATTCCCGAAAGTGCACCCATTGTGCGTAAAATTCGCGCCGCAGCCATCCCAATCATCTCCGAAATGGAATTTGCGGGTCGCTACCTCAACGGAGCAAAGACCATCTGCATCACCGGGTCAAACGGCAAAACTACCACCACCTCGCTCATCTACAAAATCATGTGCGATGCGGGCATGAATGTGGCTCTGGGTGGCAACATCGGCGAAAGCTTTGCCTACTCCGTAGCCACCGGCACTTTCGATTGGTATGTGCTGGAACTCAGCTCATTTCAGTTAGATGGCATGTATCAATTCCGCGCTGATATTGGCGTACTGATGAATATTACTCCCGACCACCTCGACCGTTACAACCATTGCTTTCAGAACTACGTAGATAGCAAAATGCGCATCACGCAGAACCAACATTCGCGCTGCTGCTTCATCTATTCGGGCGACGACGAGGTGATTCGTGAACAACTGCCAAAATACAATCTGCGGATGCGTGAGTTGCCGTTCGCAGCCAAGCAAGCTGTGGTAAGTGGCGCGGGTGATGCCTTCCTCATGGACGGCACATTCACGGCAAGCGTGGGGCGAAAACGGGTGGAAATTGACACTGCAAAGATGAAGATTGGCGGTTTGCACAACGCGTATAATGCTATGGCTGCGGCACTTGCAACACTCGCTGCAGGAGTAACACCCACACAAGTGTGCCAGTCAATCTATGATTTTTCGCCCGTCGAACACCGACTCGAACCGGTGAAAGAGTGCGGGGGAGTGCTGTGGATCAACGACTCGAAAGCCACCAATGTCGACTCGGTGTGGTACGCTCTTGAGAGCATGAAACGTCCCGTGGTTTGGATTGCGGGGGGCACTGACAAGGGCAACGACTACGAGCCGCTTAAGGATTTCGCGCGCGCTAAAGTGCACACACTCATCTGCTTGGGAATTGACAATCTCAAATTAATCAAGGAGTTCACGGGGGTTGTACCCGAAATCATCTCCACCGATACACTCGATGCAGCCATGACGGCAGCAAAGCGCACAGCGCGCGCGGGCGATGTGGTGTTGCTCTCCCCTGCCTGCGCAAGTTTCGACCTCTTCAAAAACTACGAAAATCGTGGTGAATTGTTCAAAATTTGGGTCAATAAAAACGCATAATTCATGGCAATCGAACAGAAAGAGAGCGAATTGAACACATCCACAGCGCAGTCCCGAAAACCAGACGAGGGGTTGTTGCAACGTATGCGCCTATTCACAGGTGATCGTGTGCTGTGGATTATTGTGGCAGCACTGGCAGTTATTTCGATTTTAGTAGTCTATTCATCCACTGCTAAGATGGCTTATGATGCTCACACACTGCGTACTACATCGCACTTTCTTCGTCAACAATTGATGATTCTCATAATCAGTTTCGGACTTTTGGTGGCGGTGCATAAAATCAATTGCCGCACCTATAATCTACTCTCGAAACCCGTCTATTATCTCTGTATTCTGCTCACCATTGCGGTCTATTTCATCGGAGCCACTACCAACGGAGCCGCGCGTTGGATTCCAATTGGTCCCTTCCAATTTCAACCTTCCGAGGCGTTAAAAGTCGCTACCGTACTTTTTTTGGCACGTCAATTAGCCGGCTGTCAAAGCCGTATCGATAAGATTCGTATCATTCCTTCGTTGCGTTTTTGGACGTGGTGGAGCAATCCTGTACAGCGCAAAATATGGGGCGAAGGAACGTGGCCGATTTTGGTTCCCGTACTTGCTTCGTGCCTCGTCATCTTTCCCGCTCACACCTCATCGGCTGTGCTGGTCTTCATGGCATCGTGGGTGATGATGCTCATCGGGCGCGTGCGCTTCAGCGAGTTGATGAAGCTCATCGGTTTGGCATTCGTAGGTGTGGTTCTAATTTTGGTACTCAACCTTGGGCGCAGCGAAACTGCCGAAGGGCGAGTCTCCACATGGATTCATCTGTGGACTAAACCCCAGACAGAGAAGCCAATCAACCACCTGACCGACACCGAGCGGTCGATGATTGCCATCCACAATGGTGGTGTGTTGGGTGAGGGTGCCGGGCAAAGTGCCATGCGCGTGGAGATGATTCACCCCGAAAGCGACTACGCCTACGCCTTTTTTGTTGAGGAGTACGGTATCATTTTAGCTTTGGCACTACTGCTGCTCTATCTGTGGATTTTCTTCCGCGGCATTGAGATTTTTCGACGATGTGGTACGGCATTTCCCGGATTACTGGTCTTGGGTCTCGCGCTGCTCATCACGTGTCAGGCACTGCTCCACATCATGGTCACTGTGAATCTGATTCCCGAAACGGGACAGACCCTGCCGCTCATTTCGCGCGGTGGCTCATCTGTGCTCTTCACCACGGTAGCGTTGGGTATGATTCTGAGCGTCAGCCGTCAAAATGAGGAGCAGTCACACGATACACCAAAAAGTGAATCTATTTACGAAAAATAAATCAATATGGCAGACGATACCCGATTGGATAAATATTTGTGGGCAGTGCGCATTTTCAAGACCCGCAGCGATGCAGCCGAGGCGATTCGCACAAATAAAGTGCTGATGAACGATGGGTATGCAAAGCCGTCTCGCGAAGTAAAAATCGGCGACCGCATCAGCGTGCGACGACAGCAGGTGACCTATGCTTTCAAGGTTTTGGATCTGGTGACGAGTCGTCAGCCCGCTAAGAATGTCCCGCTCTACTGCCTCAATATCACCCCGCAAGAGGAGCTGGACAAGCTCAATATTCCGCGTGAGACCATTTTTGTCTCCCGTGACCGCGGCACGGGTCGCCCGACAAAAAAGGAGCGACGTGACTTAGACGGACTGATGGATGGCATCTACCTCGATGAGGAGGATTAGGAGAGGCGATTCGAAAATTTGCTTCGTGTGTTGTTCGTGCGCGTGGTCTATATAGGAGGCGAACCTATCCTTTCTTGCTGAGTGTGAAGACGAATTCGAGACCCCCACGCTCGCTGTTGCGCGCTTCGATGGTGCCTCCGTGGAGCAAAACTGCATTTTTTACAATTGCCAACCCCAATCCTGTGCCGCCCAATTTGCGCGAACGCCCTTTGTCCACGCGGTAGAAACGTTCGAAGATTCGAGGCAGATGCTCCTCCTCAATGCCGATGCCATTGTCTGCGAAGAGGAAGGTGTAGCTCATTTCGTCCTCGTTCAGTAGACGGATGAAGATGTCGCGCCCCATGGAGTAGGCGGTGGCATTGTCGGTCAGATTGTGGAAAATAGAGCTAATGAGTGAGGCGTTGCCCTCAACTATCACGGGGTGTGTAAAGTCGCAATGGATACGCATACGTCGCTCGGCGGGTAGCAGCTGAACGTCTGCTGTTATCTCATCAATAATCTGATTTACAACTATTTGTTCTTTGCTTATCAGCTGGCTTGCCTCGTCCATGCGGGTGATTGTCGCCACGTCGGTGAGTAAGTGATTCAGCCGTTCGGTCTGGGCTTTGCTCTTTTCGATGAACGCTGTGCGCTGGGTTGAATCCATCTGTGGATTGTCGAGAATCGTCTCTAAATAGCCCTTAATGACCGCCACAGGAGTCTTCAATTCGTGGTTGATGTTGTTGGTGAGCTGCTTTTTAATGCGAATTTTTTCCTGCTCCTCGAATAGGGCAGTGGCGTGTTCTCGATCTCGATCGACGGTCGTTTGGTGGAGCTTGGCGTACAAACGCACGATGTGCGCTGAAATATCGCCCAATTCGTCGTGCGAAAATGGCTGTGTATCAGTTATATCACGTCCTTGTTCAGCGCGTTCGGCAAAGTCACGCAGTCGAGTGATGTTGTGTCCTAATCGGCGTGTGAATAAATAGCCTATGATACTCATTATTAGTGTTATGCTGAGCATGAACCAGAGAAATCCGCGGTCGGCAGTCAACACCTCGCGCAAGGGTAGTGAGTAGGGTAGTGCCGAGCGGACGATGGCGTGTTCGCCCCGCATGGCGGAGTAGAAATATTGCGTGTGGGTGCTTTGCGAGAGGCGGCGGATGGTGTAGCCTGTGCCATTGCGCAGAGCTTCAGCCACTTCGGGGCGTTGCAGATGGTTGGGTAGCAGAGCAACCGAATCTGCGGGTTCGGCAGAGTCATAGCGCACGCGACCGTCGAAATCGATGACTGTGATACGCAGATTGGAGAAACGTGCGCAGTGTGTGGCAATGGCTTTGGCGTTGTCAGCACCCGTGTCGATGGCATCGAGCAGGTGGGTGTTGATGAGTTGCAGTTGGGCATCGAGTCGCTCTGCTTTGAAGTGTTTTTCGCGCCCGTATTGGAACGTGACAAAGCATACCAGTAGAATCCACGAGAAAGCTAACAGAAAGAGAAACAGCCGTCTGTGGAGCGAGAATTTACTCTTCAAATCCATATCCATAACCCAGACGGGTGACTATGTGTTCGCCATAAGGGGCAATCTTGTGGCGCAAACGGGTGATATTGACATCAATCGTGCGGTCGAGGACAATGACCTCATCGCTCCACACGCGACTCAAAATCTCCTCGCGCGAGAAAATTCGCCCGCGATTTTGCAGAAAAAGTGTCAGTATTTCAAGTTCTTTTTTTGTAAGGTTAATTTTTGTCTCCTCCACAGTGCAAGTTTTGCGTTGCACATCGAGGTACAGCGATTCGAATTGAAGGGTGTCGTTGGTGGTTGTGGCGGGTTGTGTGCGGCGCAACACGCTTTTTACGCGTGCCAGCACTTCGCGTATCGAAAAGGGTTTGGTGATGTAGTCATCGGCTCCGACATTTAACCCTGCAATGGTGTCGTCCTCAGCATCTTTGGCGGTGCAGAAAATGATGGGCACGTGCTTCGTGACTGGATTCTGCTTGAGTAGTTGCGCCATACGAAAGCCACTCATTTCGCCCATCATCACATCCAGTAGTAGCAGCGAATAGTGTTCAGGATGGAGGGCAAGAGCCTGTTCGGCACTGTAAGCCACATCGACTTCATAGCCCTCGACTTCGAGGTTGAATTGTAAAATTTCGCACAACGACTCTTCGTCGTCCACGACCAAAATTTTGTATTTGTTCATACGAATCTTATTGGAAAACTGTTTGAATCCGACCTCAAAAGTAGGCAACAATTCGCAGATGACAAGCCGATACGGGTAATTTTAATATAAATGTAACGTGCTGCGGTTACCTGCCCAGCACCTCCATCTGTTGGTGTACCGACTCTTCGTGAATGGTTTGCAGGATGAGCCGAATGAATTCGGCATCTATTTCGAGCTGCGGAGCCAGAGCTGCGTAGCGACCTAAAATCGCGTCGTAGCGTTGCGGTTGCAAGATGGGCATGGCGTGCTCTTTTTTATATTGACCAATTTCGCGTGCAATGCGCATACGGCGTGCCAGTAGCTCGAGGAGTTCGTCATCGCACTTGTCGATTTGTCGTCTCAGCTCAGTGAGGCTCTCTGTGGTGAGGGTCTCCTGTCGAATCACCAGTTCGCGACATATGCGTGCAAGTTCATCGGGGGTGATTTGTTGTCGCCGATCGCTCCATGCGGTGTCGGGTGCACAGTGAGCCTCGACAATCAGCCCATCGAAGCCAATATCCATCGCTTGTTGGCAGAGTGGAGCAATCAATTCGCGCCGACCCCCGATGTGACTTGGATCGCAAAAGATGGGCAGTTGAGGCAGTCGGTGGTGAAGTTCGATGGGGATAGACCATTGCGGGTGGTTGCGGTAGCGGCTTTTGTCTATGGAGCTGAATCCGCGGTGAATTGCGCCTAAACGATGAATCCCGGCGTTATAGAGCCGTTCCATGCCACCAATCCACAGCTCCAAATCGGGGCTTATGGGGTTTTTGACTAAGACCGGAATATCGTGACCTTGAAGTGCGTCGGCGAGTTCCTGCATGGCAAAGGGGTTGGCGGAGGTGCGAGCACCAATCCACAGCAGGTCGATGCCCGCTGATAGTGCCGCAGCCACATGGTCGGCAGTTGCCACCTCGGTGGCGGTGTACATCCCCGTCTCTTGTTTCACACGACGCAACCAGTCAAGTCCCTCGATTCCCACCCCCTCGAAGCATCCGGGTTTGGTGCGAGGTTTCCACACTCCGGCGCGGAAGATGCGAATGCCTTGGGCTGCCAGTTCGCGTGCCGTGCAGAGCATCTGCTCCTCAGTCTCGGCACTACATGGACCTGCAATAATCAAAGGGCGTTGCCAAGCAACGCCCTTGAGTACAATAGGTTGAAGATCGTCCATGATGAGATCTTTTTGCAAATCAGGTGTGGGCACAGTGCGTATTACAGGAATCGGAATTCGGGTGTGATGGTCACTGTGCGGGTCTGGTTGATGACCTCTTCGGGAATCGGTGTGCGAGTGTAGGTTGAGACATCGGTGGTGCCGCCTAACGTCCATTTCATCTTCTCGGCGGTTATTTCGGTGATGGTGTAGACACCTGCCCAAGCTGCTCCATCGGCATAAACACCGCTAATTTTGCAACTTGTAATCTTGCCTGCCTCGTCGAATGTGGTCTCTAAAGTGAAAGTTCCCTCCAGCTTTTGGTAGCCGTGCGAAACGATATCTTGGTAGAGAGCGAATGTTTTGTCGCTCTTAATATCGAGGTATACACCTTTATTAAATGCGCTGTCGCCCGACCATGCGGTCAAATGCCATGTTCCGGCAATCTGTGCCAAATCTTGGGGAAGGGCAGGAGCATCCTTGCTGTCGCCGCAATTGGTGAGTAGGGTAGCAAGAGCTGCCATGAGGAAAAATTTGTACAGTAATTTCATAATTTAACTCCTTTAAAAGTAGTTTTTGGTAGGATTAGGTTACAATTATATGGAATTTTGACGGAAAATCAAAAGAAAATGAAGTTTTTTTTCATTTTTATTGCATTTTTTGCAAAAAACCTCCTATCTTTCAAACTTGAAACCGATATACTCGTTTTATGCGGGTTGAAATCGGATTAAACTGATGACGAATTAAAATTTAGATAGATGAAAAAACTTTTGCTTTTTATCGGTATTCTTGCAATGTGCTCTTGCACGGAGGATGCCACAGAGACACAAAACGGTGCCGATTCGGGTAGTTCGGTGATTCTGAACAACGAAGAAGGCGCAATTGCCGGCGTGCTCTCCATTCGGGTGACCCCCGAGATGGCAGAGCAGATTGAGGCTTCGACAACCCGTGCGGCAAGCAAGGGAACCCGTTCGGGTGTGCGCACCATCGACGAGGTGCTCTCCTCGATTGACGCGACCTCTTTCGAGCGCGTTTTCCCTTACGACTCACAGTTTGAGGAGCGTCACCGCGCATTTGGTTTACATTTGTGGTACACCCTCCAGTTTGGCACCGACGAAGAGTTGCGTGTTGCTGCTGAGTCGTTGAGCAAAGTGCCGGGTGTGGAGGCTGTCCAGTTCAAATATGCTATTAAACGCCCATTGGAGCGTCCGGCAATCCCCTACGACGAGATGTTGCACCACGGAGAGGCTACGCGTGCCGCCAATAATGCAACATTGCCGATGAACGACCCGAAATTGAGTAAACAATGGCACTATAGCAATGATGGTAAAATCCGAAATGGTGCTTACGGTGGTGATAAAATCTACCAAGCCAAAGTGGGAGCCGACATTGATCTGTTTGATGCGTGGAAATTGTGCACGGGTAACAAGGATATTGTGGTTGCCGTAATTGACGATCCGGTGCAGTACACGCACCCCGACTTGGCGGCAAATATGTGGACGAATCCAAATCCCACGATGGGCGATAAACACGGATACAACTTCTATAATAAGAGTGCTGAGATTGATTGGAAGTCGAGTAAATACGACAATGACTACCGTGAATGGCTCTACTCTGACCACGGAACGCACGTTGCCGGTACGGTGGCGGCTGTGAATAACAACGGTCTGGGTGTGTGTGGTATCGCGGGTGGCAATAATGGCGCGGGTGGCGTGAAAATCATGACGTGCCAGATTTTCGGTTACGGCAATAAAAACATCGATTTCGATGCAGCTGCCAAGGCGTTTGTCTACGCTGCCGATCACGGAGCTCTCATCGCGCAGTGCAGCTGGGGTTATGACCCCAACACAACGCAAGCTATGTGGGAGAAGATGAGTGGTGGACTGGAGAAACAATCGGTGGATTATTTCATCAGTACAGCCGGAACGAATGACCCCAACTCGCCACTCAAGGGTGGTCTGGTAATCTTCGCTGCGGGTAATTCGGGCGATGTGTATAAAGATAAACAGTGCTGGCCGGGTGCTTACGCTCCGACAATTGCTGTAGCTGCGATGGGTCCCGATTATCTTCCTGCTTACTATACCGATTATGGATCATGGGCAGACATCACGGCTCCGGGTGGCGATGCGCTCTTCGGTGACAATGGACAGGTGTTGAGTACCATCCTCGAAGATCCGTCGATGACCTTCAATGACAAGCGCAAAGAGGGTTACGGCTTCATGCAGGGCACTTCGATGGCTTCGCCTCACGTTTCGGGCATTGCCGCACTGGCACTCTCCTACGCCACGCAGTTAGGTAAAAAATATTCGCTGAGCGAGTTCAAATCTTTGTTGCTCAGTAGTGTGAATGATATAAATCAATATATGACCGGTACGAAGCCCTACATGAATCCATCGGGAGGCTGGTCAACACTGAATCTTGCCGATTATAAATTGAAGATGGGTAGTGGTTATCTCGATGCTTACAAAATGCTCTTAGCAGTCAAAGGTACTCCGAGTGTCTATGTGCAGCAGAACGCGACGGCGCAGATTGCACTCTCCAATTACTTCGGTGGCGCAGCAGCGTATGCTTCGTTTACGGTCTCGATGAGCGACGAGGTGAAGGCGAAGTTGGGTGTGACGGGTTTGCAGGTGGTCGATGGTAAACTGTCGCTCGTGTGCAGCAAATGTGGCATAGGAGTTGTTACCATCCAGACAACTGTGGGTGAAACCGCCCTGTCGAAGGAGGTCGCTCTGGTTGTGCGTGAGAAAGTTGCGAGCAACGGCGGCTGGTTGTAATAGAATACGTAATACGGCACGAGGCGAGCAGATATCTGCTCGCCTCGTATTGTTTGTGGACTCAGGTCTTTATTTAAAATCTTTGGCTTTGACGTGTACGACTTTGCCGTCACGCATGATGACCAACTCACCGTCGTCCTTCTTTGTCTTTTCAATCAGACGTTGTTGTGCCAACAGAATGCCTGCATCAATCTTCTCTTGCAGCTGCTTTATCTCATGTTCGCTCATAATTCAGAATGGTTTTGTAGGATAACGTATCAATGATCTCTTTTGTTTCGCGGTAGGTGCCCCATGCAATTTTTTTAGCACCCTCCAGCGACTTATTATCATAGACCACCCAGTAGTCACTGATAGGGGTGTAAAGTGTGGTCAAGTTGCGCAGCCCACTCGTGTAGCGACGGCGAATGACATCCGAAGGGATATTGTGACCCCCTTCGCTTACGCGCGTTGCCACGCGTTCCACCGCTTGGTCGGGTGTGGGCAGCCAAAAATAGAGTAACGAGACAAAATAGCCCTGTGTGTGGGCTCGCTCTATGAATTTCACATAAGAACGTGTTGCCAAGGTGGTTTCGAATGCGAAGTCGGCACCCTCGGCGAGCAGATTGTTCATGCGTCGAAGCATCAGCCGTCCCGCATCAATTGCCATGCTTTCCGGATTAAATGGTGATAGCCCTCGTGCTATTTCGTCGGCATTGACAAACTCCTTACACTCCAACATTTCGGGCAATACGGTGTAGGATGCAGTGGTCTTGCCTGCACCGTTGCAACCCGCTATGACATAAAGTTTCGGCATCTTGTTTTGACAAAGATAGCTATTTTTTTGCAAGTTCGCACATCGGAGTGTGTATAGACAAAAAAGCGATTACATATTATATATGTAATCGCTCTTGCTTTCGAGCTGTTTACGAGACTTGAACTCGTGACCTCTTCCTTACCAAGGAAGTGCTCTACCACTGAGCTAAAACAGCAACTGCTCCTATTGAAGTGGTGCAAAAGTACACAAGAAAAATGAATTTGCAAAAAAATTGCGCAACTTTCACAATTATTTTCTACCTTTACTTCCGGATTGAAACATAAACTATATGAAACGTATACTAATTGTAGGCGCAGGAGGACAGATTGGTTCTGAATTAACAACCTATCTGCGTAAGATTTACGGCAATGCCAATGTGGTAGCTACCGACGTTCGTGAATGCCCAATGCTCGCGGAAAACGGACCTTTCGAGGTGCTCAATGCTCTTGATGCAGCCGCTTTGGATGAGCTGGTGAGACGTCACAAAATTGACGCAATTTTTAATTTAGTTGCTTTGCTTTCCGCCGTAGGCGAAAAGGACCCGCAGTTGGCGTGGAAGATTAATATTGGTGCGTTGATGAACTCTTTGGAGATTGCACGCCAAAACAAATGTGCCATCTTTACCCCCTCGTCGATTGGCGCATTTGGCGGCACATCGCCCAAGGACAAGACACCGCAGGATACCATTATGCGTCCGACGACCATGTATGGTGTCTGCAAGGTGACTGGTGAGTTGATGGGTGACTATTACTACACCCGCTATGGGGTTGATGCTCGTTCGGTGCGCTTCCCAGGTCTGATTTCGAACGTCACCATGCCCGGTGGCGGTACGACGGACTACGCGGTTGAGATTTACTATGAGGCTGTGCGCAGTGGTCGCTTCACCTGTCCGTTGCCCAGTGACATCTACATGGACATGATGTATATGCCCGATGCTCTGCGTGCGTGCGTGGAGCTGATGGAGGCAGATCCTGCAAAGTTAATCCACCGCAATAGCTTCAACATTGCCTCAATGAGCTTTACGCCGGAGATTATCTGTGCCGAGCTTCAGAAGCGTATGCCCGATTTTAAGATGGACTACAATGTGGATCCCGTGAAACAAGCCATTGCCGAGAGCTGGCCTAATTCGCTCGACGATACTTGTGCGCGTGCCGAGTGGGGTTGGAAACCTGAGTGGAATCTCTCGACCATGACAGATGATATGTTGGCTGTTATTCGGGCGAAAAACCTGAAATAACAGTGAGCTCACAGAGCGATGGGGTGGTTCGGACGCAGATTCTTGCCGCCTCGTCGAGTTGGGACGGTGTTGTGCTGCCCAACTATCCGCAGGGGGTGCCCCGCGTAACAATTTTGCGCATTACTATTGCGCCCCATGCGAAGTTGGCTATGCACCGCCACCCGATGATTAATGCGGGAATGGTGCTCGCTGGGGAGCTGACAGTGGTTGCCAAGAGTGGTATCACTGCGCAGTTCAAGTCGGGCGAGGGGGTCATCGAGCTGGTCGATACGTGGCATTACGGTGAGAATCGGGGGGATACGCCCGTGGAACTGGTGATGTTTTATGCGGGTACGACTACCGATGAGAGTCTCTCGGAGCTTGATTTATAATAAGTATATATCAAAAGTAACGGCTCGGAAAATATTTTCCGAGCCGTTACTTTGTTTGTTAATCGGGTGTTGATTAAGCCTTACCTGCCGAACCTAATACGTGTTCGCATTTGTACTTGTAGAGCTTCTTCAACTCATCGCGAGCGGGTCCAAGGTACTTGCGGGGGTCGAACTCTGCGGGTGAATCAACGAAGACTTTGCGTACGGCGGCAGTCATCGCCAGACGTCCATCCGAGTCGATATTAATTTTGCATACAGCACTCTTGGCTGCTTTGCGGAGTTGATCCTCGGGGATGCCGACTGCATCTTTGAGTGCTCCACCATGGGTGTTAATCATGTGAACGTACTCCTGTGGTACGGAAGAAGATCCGTGGAGCACAATTGGGAATCCGGGAATGCGACGTTCAATCTCTTCGAGAATGTCGAAACGCAGCGGGGGAGGAAGCAGAACGCCCTCGGCATTGCGTGTGCACTGCTCCGGCTTGAATTTGTTGGCTCCGTGCGAAGTGCCGATGGAGATAGCGAGTGAATCTACGCCTGTTTTCTTTACGAAATCCTCCACGTCTTCCGGGCGTGTGTAGATGTGTGATGCTGCCTCTACGTCGTCCTCCACACCAGCCAGTACACCCAATTCACCTTCGACTGTCACGTCGAACTGATGTGCATACTCAACCACTTTTTTGGTCAGCGCAACGTTCTCGGCGTAGGGAAGTGCCGAACCGTCAATCATCACCGACGAGAAGCCCATGTCGATACAGCTCTTGCAAAGCTCGAACGAGTTGCCGTGGTCGAGATGCAGCACGATGGGGATGTTTTTACCCAACTCCTTGGCATACTCCACCGCACCTTGTGCCATATAGCGAAGCAGTGTTTGGTTGGCGTATTTGCGCGCACCAGACGAAACCTGAAGAATGACGGGCGATGAAGCCTCTACGCAGCCCTGAATAATAGCCTGCATCTGCTCCATGTTGTTGAAGTTGAATGCCGGAATCGCATAGCCGCCTTTGACTGCTTTGGCGAACATTTCGCGCGAATTGACAAGACCTAAATCTTTGTATGATACCATAGTGATAAAATTTATTAAGTAGAGAATAATTTGATTTTATTGTCGTAAACTTCACAAATTTAGTAAAAATTCTGCAAAACCCAACTCTTTTTCAAAAAAATAATAGCAGGGGCAAAATAGGTTGCAATTATTGGATTGTTTTTTGTATTTTTGCAAGGTTAATCTGTTGGGTTACCCTGCGGAGATGAAACTGAACAACAAACAATAAAAATAAATAGCTATGTCGGAATTTATCTATCAAGAACCGTTCCCTATGGGGTGCGATCGAACTGAGTATCGTCTTTTGACAAAGGATTATGTGAAGGTCGTCGAGTGTGACGGACGCAAAATTTTGAAGGTGGATCCCGCCGCTCTGGAGTTGCTCTCGAAGCAGGCTTACAGCGACGTGTCGTTCTATCTTCGTGCCGCACATTTGGCAAAGCTTTCGCACATTCTCGAAGACAAAGAGGCTACCGATAACGATAAATTTGTGGCTTACACCATGTTGCTCAACCAAGTAGTGGCGGCTGAAGGCGAACTGCCCACCTGCCAAGATACAGGTACAGCAATTTGTGTGGCTCACAAGGGCGAGAGTGTCTTCACAGGGGCTGACGATGCAAAGCACATCTCGAAGGGTATCTACGAAACATACAAGGAGCGCAACTTGCGCTACTCGCAAGTGGTACCGCTGTCGATGACCGACGAGAAAAATTCGGGGACCAATCTTCCGGCGCAGATTGATATTTATGGTGGTCATCCGGGCATGGAATACGACTTTTTGTTCATCACCAAGGGGGGTGGCTCTGCAAATAAAACCTTCCTCTACCAGCAAACCAAAGCGTTGTTGAACGAAAAATCGCTCACCGAATTCATCAAAACACATATCAAAGATCTCGGTACGTCGGCTTGTCCGCCCTATCACTTGGCACTTTGCATCGGTGGCACTTCAGCAGAGATGTGTCTCTCGACGGTCAAGAAGGCATCGGCAGGTTATTTCGATGAGCTGCCCACCACGGGCAACGAAGGAGGTCGCTGCTTCCGCGATATGGAGTGGGAGGAGAAGGTCTTGAAAATCTGCCGCGAGAGTGGCATTGGCGCGCAGTTCGGCGGTAAGTATTTTGTGCATGATGTGCGTGTAATTCGCGCTCCGCGTCATGCGGCTTCGTGTCCTGTGGGCATTGGGGTGAGCTGCTCGGCAGATCGCAATATCAAGGCTAAAATCACTCCTGAGGGTATCTTTATTGAGCAATTGGAGATGCATCCCGAACGCTTCCTTCCAAAACAAGCCCCCTCGATGTCGCCTGCGGTGGATGTTGATTTGGATGAGGGAATGGATAAAGTACGTGCAATCCTTTCGAAATATCCGATTAAAACCCGTCTGAATTTGAAGGGTACGCTCATTGTGGCGCGCGATATAGCCCATGCACGCATCAAAGCGATGTTGGACGAGGGTAAGCCAATGCCCGAATATTTCAAGAAACATCCGGTTTATTATGCCGGCCCAGCGAAGACTCCGCAGGGGATGGCTTCGGGTTCATTCGGTCCTACAACAGCTGGTCGTATGGATCCTTATGTGGATTTGTTCCAGAAAAATGGCGGTTCGATGATTATGGTTGCCAAGGGCAATCGTTCGCAGATTGTCACAGATGCTTGCAAGGCAAACGGTGGCTTCTATCTGGGTTCAATTGGTGGTCCGGCAGCTATTCTTGCTAAGAATTCGATTAAATCGGTTGAGGTGGTCGACTTCCCTGAATTGGGTATGGAGGCGGTTCGCAAGATTTACGTTGAGAATTTCCCCGCATTCATCATTGTGGACGATAAGGGCAATGACTTTTTTGCGGCATTTCAACACTAATAACAATTTTTTTGCGTTATAAGTTTGACATAGAAATTAGTGTGTTCTTACTTGGAATCAATGAAGGGTTTTATTGCTAAAATATCACTTACAGCACTCTTTGTGCTGACAATCTTCTCGGCACTTGGTGCCGGGAAGGTTACTTTTGAGGCCAATACGCAGATGTTGGTCGCTGCGGGTGAGCCATTTCGTGTGGAGTTCACGGTCAATGCCAATCCGGAAGAGAATTCGTTTGTAGCTCCGAGTTTTGATGGCTTCGAGCAGCTGGCGGGACCTATTCTCTCCACTGGGCGGTCGTTCGAGTCGGTGAATGGCTCCATGACCTCGTCGGTGAAGGTGACGGTCTCCTACGTGCTTGTGTGTCACGAGGCGGGCAACATCACCATTGGTTCTGCTGAGGTGGTGGTTGATGGGCGAACCTATCGCACCAAACCCGTGCCTATCGAGGTGGTGGCAGAAAGTGCACCAGCATCGCAACCTCAAAAGGATACGCGTGAGTCCGGCTCGGTGGGCGACGGTCAGAAACGTGTGGGACGTGACGATATTCTGTTTCGTGCGAGCGTTTCGCGTTCGACGGTCTACAAGGGTGAGCCGCTGCGTGTGATTTTTAAGCTCTATCATCGGGTAGGTGTTGTCGGAATCGACGATGCTAAGTTCCCCTCACTTAATGGTTTCTGGACGCAGGACTTGACCGATGTTAATGCGCGTAGTCAGCGTGAAACGCTCAATGGCAAAATCTATGAGACCACGGTTCTGAAAGAATATTTGCTCTATCCGCAATTGGCCGGCTCGCTTACTATCGACCCCGCCAAGTTGACCGCGGTGGCGCAGGTGGTGGTTCCGAGTCGTAATCCCGACCCATTCTTCGGTGGCCCTGAGGTCTACAATGTGCGTTGCCCGGTGCAGACTCAGAAGCTCTCGGTGACGGTCAAGGAGTTGCCTGCGGGTGCGCCTGCAAGTTTTAGTGGGGCTGTCGGTAATTTCACGATGGATGCCACGTTGCCTCCCGATCATTTTGCAGCTAACTCATCGGCTACTTACACGCTTCGCATTGCTGGTACGGGTAACCTGACTTTTGTGCAGGCTCCCAAATTGATGCTGCCCGGCTCGTTCGAGCAATATAACGTCAAGGCGAGTGAGTCAATCAACGCATCATCGTCTGGTACAACGGGTTATCGTCAATTCGAATATCCATTCATTGCTCGTGCTGCGGGCGAATATGATATTCCGGCGATGGAATTCTCGTTCTTTAATCCTGCACGTGCACAATATGTGACGCTTTCAACCAAAGCGTTGTCGCTCGAAATTACACCCGATGTGAGCGGTGGCAGCGCGGGCGATCCGGTGGTTGTGGGGCGCGGACTTTCGAAGGAGGATGTCAAATTATTGGGGCAAGATATTCGTTTCATCAAATTGGGAGGTGCACAGCTGCACGCCCAAAGCACCCCCTTTATCTTCAGTACGGCATATCTCATCTTGTTGGGCGGTATCCTGCTTCTTGCCTCGATGACCTATGTAGCTCTACATAAGCAGATTCGCGACTCGCACAATGCGGTGTTGTTGCGTGGTAAACGGGCAAATAAGGTGGCGGTACAGCGATTCCGTGCAGCGAAGAATTATATGTCGCAGCAGAATCAGCACGCTTTCTACGAGGAGATGCTTCGTGCCTTATGGGGTTATATGAGCGATAAACTCAACATCCCCGTGGCGAATCTCACAAAGGAGAATGTGCGTGAGGAGTTGCACAAACGAGGTGTTACAACCGACGATTCACAGCGATTTACGACGATTATTACCAAGTGCGATGAGGCGCAATATTCACCCATGGCATCGGCGCAAATGAGCGATGTGTATGCCGAAGGCTTAGATTTTGTGTCACGTATTGAAGCGGCAATTAAACGATAATTCACCATGCGCAATTTACAACTTATAAAGATTTATTTTGGGTGTTTGCTGCTGGCGGCAATAATTTGGTGTGTGCCATCACAGGCGCAAACCGACAGCCTGCCCGTGGAGCCACACCCCGAAAAATTACAGGTGCGATCCACCTCTCCCGTTGTGGCTCAGTCTACTGCGGCGTTGTGGGATGCTGCCAATACAGCCTACATTAATGCTGATTACCACACGGCAATCGAGGTCTACGAACGGATTATGGCGCAGGGTCTGGCTTCGGGTAAACTCTATTATAATATAGGTAATGCCTATTTCAAAGAGGGGAATTTGAGTAAGGCAATTCTCTTCTACAACCGTGCACAGCGACTCATTCCGGGCAATGTGGATGTGAATTACAACCTCGATGTGGCAAAGAGTCGTACGAAGGATAATATTGAGCAGATTCCCGAATTTTTCGCAACCACATGGCTGCGTGGTTTGCGCCATACGATGGGTTGCACCTCATGGAGCATTGTCTCGCTGTCGCTGTTGGTGTTCATGTTGGGACTGTTGCTGCTCTACCTGCTTGCCCAACGCATCATGTTGCGCAAAGTGGGCTTCTATGGTACCGTCACGATGTTCGTGCTATGTGTGATCTCGACGTGGTTTGCGGTGCTCGAACGGCAGGAGATTTTGCGCGATGACGAGGCAATTATTATGGTCGTGTCGTCGGCAGTGAAGAGCTCGCCCGACCATGCGGCAACGGATCTTTTCATGCTGCACGAAGGAACCAAAGTAGTGGTTTCGGATCGACTCGATACGTGGTGCGAAATCACCCTCACGGATGGTAAAAAAGGGTGGATTGAGAGCCGCAAAATCGAAATAATTTAACTGTTTTATGTCGAAACTCTTACAGGATGTTGTCGGAGAACTGACCAAATTGCCGGGTGTGGGTCATCGCACGGCGTTGCGTCTGGCAATCCACATTCTGCGTATGGAACCGGAGTCGGTGGATGATATGACGCATAGCATCAATCGTTTCCGTACTGATATAAAGTATTGTGTGCGGTGCAATAACCTCTCCGACGAGGAGGTTTGTCCCATTTGTGCCGATAAGGAACGCGATGTTTCGACGATTTGTGTTGTTGAGCAGGTTGCTGATGTGTTGTCGATTGAGAATACACGTCAGTACCACGGTTTGTACCATGTTTTGGGGGGTGTTATCTCACCCATGCAGGGCATTGGACCCTCCGATTTGAAGATTGATTTGCTGCGAGAACGCATTGCTGCGGGTGGTGTGAAGGAGGTCATCATCGCCATCTCGACATCGGTCGAGGGGGAGACCACACTCTTTTACCTGATGAATCGTCTTCGTCCATTCAAAGATTTGAAAATTACTGCCATCGCGCGAGGAATTGGCTTTGGCGACGAGTTGGAATACGTCGATGAGTTGACCATCACCCATGCGTTGATGAACCGCCGCGAGGTGGAGTAGCTAACAATAAACAGAGGGTCACCGGTTTGCATTGCGAGCTGGTGACCCTCTGTTTGTGTGGTTGAGTGGGCGTTTGTGATGGTGATTTTGGAGCAAAGACAACCGAAATACCCCTTGGTTGGTGTGACCTTTTAAAAGGATAAGGATTTCTACCCATGGGTAGAAATCCTTATCTATATTGAATAATAAGGTGTTAGTAGCTTCGCGCGAAGAGCACACGTCGGTGCGAAGGCTTGCCTGAGAAGATACACGTACCCTCCTCGTCAACCACGTCGATTGGAATGCAACGAATGGTTGCTTTTGTGGCATCCTTGATTGCCACCTCGGTCTCCACCGTGCCGTCCCAGTGTGCCGATATGAAGCCACCCTTCTGGTCGAGCACTCGGTTGAATTCCTCCCACGTATCGACCTTCGTAATCATTGAGGTGCGGAAGTCGAGAGCTTTCTTGTAGATATTATTTTGAATCTCGGTCATCAATCCCTCGATGCGATCGGTCAATCCGGCTTGCGGTACGACCTCTTTAGTCAGGGTGTCGCGGCGTGCCAATTCTATGGTGTCGTTCTCCATATCGCGCGGTCCCATTGCCAAGCGTACGGGAACACCCTTGAGCTCGTATTCGGCAAATTTGAAACCCGAACGTACGTAGTCGCGGTCGTCAATCTTTACGCTCAGTCCGCGTGCACGCAGCTCGACAGCCATCGCTTCAAATTTCGCAAGGACAGCAGCTAATTGCTCCTCTCCTTTATATATAGGAACCATCACCACGTGAATTGGGGCGAGTTTGGGCGGTAAGACCAGTCCGTTGTTGTCGGAGTGAGCCATGATAAGCGCGCCCATCAGTCGGGTCGAAACGCCCCACGAAGTTGCCCACACATACTCCAATTTACCCTCTTTGTTGACATATTGTACGTCGAATGCCTTGGCGAAATTTTGACCCAAGAAGTGTGATGTGCCACTTTGCAGTGCCTTGCCGTCTTGCATCAATGCCTCGATGGTGAGGGTGTCCTCGGCTCCGGCGAATCGCTCGTTGGGTGATTTGTGACCCACGATGACGGGTAGTGACATCCACTCTTGGGCAAATTTCTCGTAGACGTGAATCATCTTTGTAGCCTCCCCGAGTGCCTCCTCACGCGTGGCGTGAGCGGTGTGACCCTCCTGCCAGAGGAACTCGGCGGTACGTAGAAACAAGCGGGTGCGCATCTCCCAGCGCACGACATTTGCCCATTGATTGCAGAGAATCGGCAGGTCGCGGTACGACTGAATCCAATTCTTATAGGTGCTCCAGATGATGGTCTCCGAGGTGGGACGCACAATCAACTCCTCCTCCAATTTAGCATCCGGATCGACAATAACTCCCTTGCCGTTGGGGTCATTTTTCAGACGGTAGTGGGTCACCACGGCGCACTCTTTGGCGAAGCCTTCGACGTGATGCGCCTCCTTTGAGAAGAACGACTTAGGGATGAATAGCGGGAAATAGGCGTTTTGATGCCCTGTATCTTTGAACATCTTATCCAATGCAGCCTGCATCTTCTCCCAGATAGCGTAGCCATAAGGTTTGATGACCATACATCCGCGCACGGCGGAATTTTCCGCCAGACCTGCTTTTACCACAAGGTCGTTGTACCACTGCGAGTAGTTCTCGTCCGACTTAGTTAAGTCTTTAAGCTCCTTTGCCATATTTTTATCTTCTTTGTTTTGCCGTTTTCAATCTGCAAAAATACAAATTTTAATCAA
>JAVVWE010000008.1:0-85239 GCA_036652255.1 Alistipes sp.
GCAAAAATTGCGAAGGGCGCGCCTGTTATTTAGGGGAGGCAATAAAAGCAGCAGCAGGGGGTCGGTGCGCCTCTTCACCGCCCGGCAAGCCGGGATCTGCTACTGCAAGTACTTTTCATAGGCAAAGATATTGCACATTTCGATAAATTATCTGTGGACATGGATTATTTTTACTTTTTTTCAGAAAAAATAGTACTTTGTGTTGCACAGTATTGAAATAAGTATTATATTTGTATTGTGATAGTAGCAATGATAATTGACAAAACAGATAAATCGCTATGAAAGAGACTGTAAATGTAAACGTTGGTTCGCAAGCATTCACCATTGATCAAGATGCTTATGGTGCGTTGCGGAGCTATCTCGACGATATTCGTCGTCGACTGCCCGTCAATGACACCGAAACCATGAGCGATATTGAGGTGCGCATTGCGGAGATTTTTCGTGATAAAATCGGAATTTCTTCCATGCGGGTGGTGACCCTTGAGACCATCCACCAAGCCATGATGCAGATGGGTGCACCTGCCGATTTTGGTGTGTGTAGTAATCAGCAGACCGAGCCTCAGGAGCCGGCACTTCCTCCGGCATCGCACAAGTTGTACCGCTCGCGTGCCGATTATTCGATTGCGGGCATCTGTGGCGGATTGGCGGTCTTTTTTGGGTGCGACTCGACCCCACTGCGTCTGGTGACGTTGCTGCTGATTCTCTTCGGAGGACTGTCGATTTGGGTCTATGTTATTTTGTGGATTGTCGTTCCCAAGGAGCCCGAAGTAGTTTTTCCTACTAGTAAAAACAATAAAAAACAATAAAATTATGACAACAAACAATGTGAAAAAGTTGTTCCGCTCATCGGATAACAGTATGATTGCTGGTGTGTGTGCAGGTGTGGCTGATTTTTTTGGTCTCGACATCTCTTTGGTTCGTGTTGCAACGCTTTTGTTGATTATTTTCGGTGGACTATCGCTCTGGGTCTATCTTGTTTTGTGGATTATTGTGCCCAAAGCACCCAAGAGATTAAATCCCTAATATGATGGCTGATGATAATGTAAAAGCGCAAATGCGCAAGGGAATTTTGGAGTATTGCATCCTCGCCATTCTTTCACGTGAAGATTCCTATGCTCCGAAAATTATCGCCGAACTGAAAGAGTCGGAGATGATTGTGGTGGAGGGGACGCTCTATCCGATTTTGACCCGTCAGAAAAATGCGGGTCTGTTGAGCTACCGCTGGGAGGAGTCGCCGCAAGGTCCTCCGCGGAAGTACTACACGCTCACCGACAAGGGACGTGAGGCATTGGAGATGCTCGACGGGGCTTGGGACGAACTCGTCAAGCAGATACACATTATTCGTCACGGACAACTCTAATTCAGGCAAATATGAAAAAAGTAATCATTATTTTAGTTATTCTTGCTGCCATTGTAGGGATAACAGGGAGTTTAGTATGCTGTGCAAACGGTGTTCTCACCCAAATTCAACGAGAACGATTGAAGGGTAGTGGCAACCTCGTTACTCGCGATATTTCCCTCGCTACGTTTGATTGTGTGGAGGCTTCGCGGGGCGTGAAAGTAGTACTAATTGCGGGCAGTGCGTCACAGCAGGCATCGCTTGAAGCGGACGACAATGTGATTGATTTGGTAGTTGCGCGTGTTGAACAGGGCAAATTGAAGGTCAGTCTTGATTCGAAATTGCAATCCTTCTCGAATATTCATGTGACGCTTGTGGTTCCTACAGAGGGGAAAATCTCGCAGATTGGGACAAGCAGTGGGGCGCAAGTAGAAAGTGCAGTGACCCTGACGGGGGATGTGTTGAAATTGGATGCTTCGAGTGGTTCGATGATTGAGGTGACGGCACACGTGACGCAATGCGAGGTGGATGCTTCGAGTGGTGCAGAAATTGTGGCGCAGATGAGTGCTACAACGTGCGATGTGGATGCTTCGAGTGGTGCAGAGATTCAACTCTCAGGGTCGGCTCACGATGGCACGATGGAGGGTAGCTCTGGCGCGGAGATTAACGCTAAGCAATTGACAATGAGCAACTGCACGGCGACGGCATCGAGCGGTGCAGAGGTGGCAGTGCAATGTTCAGCTCAGCTCGATGCTTCGGCATCGAGTGCTGCATCCATCTGCTATAATGGCGATTGCAAGGTTACAGCTCGGAAGTCGAGTGGTGGTGAAATTCGTAAAAAATAGAAACTATGAATGAAGTTACCAAATGTAGCATATCGGGGGTCTCTTTCACACTGGACATAGATGCTTTCGAGACGCTCAAGGCATACCTCGACACCCTGCGCGATACCTATAAAGAGAGTGTGGACGGTGTAGAGATTGTTGCTGACATCGAGGCGCGCATTGTCGAGCTGATTCTCTCGGTGCAGGACAATCAGCGCGTGGTTGAGAAACCGCTCGTGCTGAACATCATCGCGCAGATGGGGTCACCCGAAGACATCTCGGATCGACCCCTCGACGATGCACCGCGCAGTGGCGAACCGCGCATCCCGCGCCGGCTCTACCGCGATACCGATAATGCCGCTTTGGGTGGCGTGTGCTCAGGTATTGCTAAATATTTTGATATTGACACTACATGGGTGCGACTCGGAATTTTCTTTCCGTTGTTGCTCAGTTGTTTCAGCTGGGTTCCCTGCATGGGGTGGGCAGCTCCGGTAGGAGGTAATCTCTTTGGTATCTTGATGCTCTGCTACTTGGTGATGTGGTTTGCGGTGCCTGCACCGCGCACGGCACGCCAAAAGCTCGAAATGCACGGAGAAAAAATTACGGCTCAATCAATTAGTGAAACGACGGCAGCTTGCAACAACGATGTCGATAATAAGGCGAAACCAATTGTGGCAGAGGCTGTTTCAATTTTTGGACGCATCGTTCTGGTGGGGCTTAAAATCTTTGTTGGTTTCATGGTTTTCATCCTGATTGCCTGCGCTTGCACTTTGATTGTGGGGCTGTTTGCGGTCAGCATTGTCGGCTCGGAGGGAATTTCGTTTGATGGTACAGGAGTCACAAGTCTTTGGATTCCCATTCTCGGCATATTTATTGCGTTAATTCCCATTGGACTGCTAATTTACATCTTCGTGTGTCTGATTGCATCGCGCAAACCCAACGGCAAAACAATTCTTGTTGTGTTGTGTTTATGGTTGGTAACCATGCTTGCTTGTGCGTTTGTGGCAATTCGGGAGAACTTCGGCCGCCAGTTTATTCGTCACGAGATGAGTGTGGAGCGGCTGATGAAGCATGAGTTGGGGGGCGGAAATGACTCACTTTATGAAGATTCGCTTGCCATGCCGCAGGGTCAGATAGTTGTTAAAGCAACGGTTCAAACAAACGACAATCCGACTAATTAAAACTGACTAAACCGTTAGGCGTTAGTAAAATAAAAAGTTTTTTCAATAAAAGGGCGACTATGCGAAGGTCGCCCTTTTATTTTGTAAAAGTGAATATAATTTGTACCTTTGAACGATTTTGTCTTCTTAAAATAAAAAATATGACTGGAATCAAGTGCATTGGAGTTTTGACTTCGGGTGGCGATGCCCCCGGTATGAATGCGGCAATCCGTGCTGTCACGCGTACGGCGATTTACAACGGATTCGAGGTGAAGGGCATTATGCGAGGGTACAAAGGATTGGTGACCAACGAGATAATTGATTTTAAATCACAGAGTGTGAGCAATATCATTCAGCAGGGCGGTACGATTTTGAAGACGGCTCGCTGTGCTGAATTTGCAACCGTTGAGGGCCGCAAAGCTGCTCACGAGAACATGGTTGCCGCGGGCATTGATGCACTGGTGGTGATTGGTGGTGACGGTTCGTTGACGGGCGCGAGCATCTTCGCCGCGGAGTACAATGTGCCGATTGTCGGGCTGCCCGGAACCATTGACAACGATTTGGGCGGTACCGATTCGACTATTGGCTACGACACGGCTCTGAATACGATTATGGAGGCGGTCGATAAGTTGCGTGATACTGCATCGAGCCACGAACGACTGTTCTTTGTCGAGGTGATGGGACATACGGCAGGCTATCTGGCTCTGAACGGGGCGATTGCTACCGGATCTGAGGCAGCCATAATCCCCGAAATGGATACGCAGACCAATGCCGAAGTCGATCAATTGGGCGAGCTGATTAACCATGGTTTTCGCAAAAGTAAAAATTCGGCAATTGTCTTGGTTGCCGAAAATCCGAAGACAGGCGGCGCAATGGGACTTGCCGAACGAGTGAAAAAAGAGTTCCCGCAGTACGATGCGCGTGTGACCATCTTGGGACACATTCAGCGTGGCGGTTCGCCTACGGCAATGGATCGAATTCTTGCTTCACGCATGGGAGAGGCTGCCATTGAGGCTATTATGGAGGGACAACGCAATGTGATGATTGGTATTCAGAATGGGCGAATTGACTACGTGCCCTTTTCGAAAGCTATAAAACACAACAAAACAATTAACCGCGACGACATTGATTTGGTCAAAATTTTGTCGATGTAAGCGAATACGAATTAAATACTACGACCCCAAACATTTTTCATGAAACGTGTAATCGGAATAGGAAATGCCCTAACGGATATGCTGGTCAATCTTCGATCGGACTCCGTGCTCGAAAGTTTTAAACTTCCAAAAGGCTCGATGAGCTTGGTTGACACTCAATTACAGACCGAAATTTCCAAATCGGTCGCTGGACTTCCCTATTCGCTCTCGCTGGGCGGCTCGGCTGGTAACACGATTCGCGCCATGGCGCGATTGGGTTGCTCGGTGGGCTTCATCGGCAAGGTGGGACACGATAAAACAGGCGAATTTTTCGAGCAAGCACTCGACAATCTCGGTGTGAAACCCTGTATTTTCCGCGGTGCAGAACGCTCAGGCAAGTGCGTTGCGCTCATCTCGCCCGATGGCGAGCGGACGATGGTCACCCACTTGGGCGCGGCTCTCGAAATGAGTGCTACGGAGATTGCTCCATCGGTCTTTACGGGCTATGATTGCCTCTATATCGAGGGTTATTTGGTGCAGGATCACGATTTGATTCGCAGTGCGGTCAAGACGGCAAAAGCGTGTGGACTACAGATAGCTATCGATCTGGCAAGTTTCAATATTGTGGAGGAAAACCTCGAATTTCTGCGCAACTTAGTTGCCGATTATGTGGATATTGTCTTTGCTAATGAGGACGAAGCTAAAGCCTTCACGGGGGAAGCCGAGCCACTCAATGCGTTGCAAACTATCTCCGAAATGTGTCCGTTGTCCATCGTTAAGATTGGCACGAAGGGTGCGCTAATTAAAAACGGTGGTGAGGTGGTGCACGTGGGTATTATGGCTGCTGCCAAGCGGGTCGATACCACGGGTGCCGGTGACTTTTATGCCGCAGGTTTTTTGGCTGGATTGTGCGACGATTTGTCACTGCGTCAGTGTGGTACGATTGGTGCAATCACCGCCGGCAAGGTGATTGAAGTGGTGGGTACAACCTTCGGCGAAGAGGCGTGGCTCGATATTTTCCGCTTAGTGAACAAGGTGAAAAACGAAAAATATCTCTTCTAAGTAAATTTTTGCATAATTAGCGAGGGCGAACGGATTCCGTTCGCCCTCGCTAATTATTTGAGTATGGATGATTAAGAAGCTGTTTTAAATTTATTAATCTCCTCCTTTTCGGCTCTTTTTGCCCTATAAATCTTCATTTAGCTCGCTAAAATCGGATTTGCAGGACAAAAACAGGAACAAAAATAGCTCTCAAATATCTTCGGTAACAAATTCAAACAGTTTTTAATATAAATGGTCGTCCTGCTCGACCTCTTTGCGTGTGATGGATTGGCGGTCGATGGCGCGCCACGCGTACCAAATATAACCCAAAACAAAAGGAATCAACAGCGAGACGATGCTCATTATACCGAGTGTGAATTCACTCGACGAGGAGTTGTAGATGGTCAATGATGACTGCATATCGCTCAGCGAGGGGTAGTAAGCGGTGTTATTCCAACCTGCGCAGAGCAGCAACGCGAGCACCGTGAGTACGGTGCCGATGCCGCTGAACCAGATAGCCTTACGACTTGCCTGCCACCCTTTGAGAATTCCCCACAACACCAGCACTACACCCACCAAGAGTGTGCCTGTGACGGCGGGCAGGGCGAGGAGGTTGTGCAAATATTTATAAGGTTCCGCACTAATTATTCCCGTCGCGGGCTCTACCGTCCAGCCTGAAGCGAAGAGCAAGCTGATGAGAAAGGTGAGAAAAAAGAGCAGAAACGGTGCGGCAGCATAGAGCGACTCTCGACGCGAGCGGCTGCGAATGGTCTCGTCGTCGATGTTGTTGAGGAGGTAGTGGCAGGCGACCATCCGTGAGAGAAAGACAACTGCCAATCCCAACGCCACGTTGCGGTAGTCGGCAAGGGCTTCGAGTCCGTGCCACGGAGTGGTCCATTGCGAGATGGCAGTGTTGCCACCCAAGTTGGCTATATTGAGCCGATCGACCGTGAAGTTAGCCCCCGTAAAGAGAGTCCCGACGGCTGTTCCGATGAGCAATGGAGCAGCTATACCATTAATAATTAAGAAAATATTGTAAGTCTTCTCGCCGAACAGGTTGCCTGCTTTGCGACGAAATTCGTATGCCACAGCCTGAATGACAAAGACCAGTAAAATTGCCATCCAGACGTAGAATGCGCCACCAAAACTGGTGGAGTAGAAGAGTGGGAACGAAGCGAAGAATGCGCCACCAAAGGTGACCAGCGTGGTGAATGTGAACTCCCATTTACGTCCGAATGAGTTAACAATCATCGTGCGTTCGAGTTCTGAGTTGCCAATGGTGTAGAGCAACCCTTGACCTCCCTGCACGAAGAGCAACAAGACGAGCAAAGCCCCTAAGACAGAGATCAAAAACCACCAATAATGTTGTAAGAGTATGAGCGTTTCCATGATGTTTTATTTGTCTGATGGTCCATTTTTAATTTGGCGAAATAGGATGCACAACTCGGCAGCGAGCAGTGCGGTGAAGAGCAGCAGGAAGAGCACGAAGGTGACGATGACGCTACTACTTGGGATGGCTGATGCAGCGACCCCTACGGGCATCATGTCCTGAATTGCCCACGGTTGCCGTCCGACTTCAGCGATAATCCATCCTGTTTGCGAACAGATGTATGCCAGTGGAACCACGGCAATCATTAAGCGCAGTAGCCACCGTTTGTTGGCGAGCGTATCGCGTCGGTTGAACCACCATACAATAGGCAGCAGGAGAATGAACAACACGCCTATTCCCACCATGATGCGGAACGAATAGAAGAGTAATGGTACATTCGGCACGACCTGCTGCGGTGTGTCGAGATAGCCGTAACCCAGATAGGCAAAATATTGGTTAAGGAAGATTTTTCCTTCGGCAGTTGCGGGATTGAATTTGCTCTTTATCTGTGCTATGGCGAGCGAATCGCCCATTTTTTTTGCTGTGCGGTAGGCTTGCAATTCGCCAATTGCTGTGTGTCCGCGTGCGATTTTTTCAGCCGTCGAGAGGATGCCTTGTTTGGCATTGCCTTCGACTAAATCGTTGATGCCCGCCACAAAAGCATCATCGTCACGAAAACTCATGACGGATAGCAGTTTAGGAATCTCTACGTGAAAGTAAAATGCGTTGTCGTTGTTTGTGCGCTCAGCCTCAGGACGCAACACCCCAATCACGGTCAGCGGAGCCTCCTCGCAGCCGTCGTAGAGTGCCTCCATGGCGGCTAATTTCATCGGTTGCACACGTGCAATGACGGCTCCGGAACGGTCGCCCGTGGTGGCGGCAAGCACTGCAAAGACAAAACCAAAGATGGTGGCGATGCGGATGCTGTGGGTTGCCAATTTTCGTTCACGCCCCTTGAGCAGATACCACGCGCTGATTCCAATTACGACGATGGCTGCCACTACAAAGGAAGAGGTGACAGTGTGAAAAAATTTGTTGATTGCTACGGGCGAGAAGAGCACCTCCCAGAAGGAGGTCATCTCGTTGCGCACCGTGTCGAGGTTGAAAGTGCAGCCGATGGGATGCTGCATCCATGCGTTGGCGACCAGAATCCATAGAGCCGAAAGGTTGGCTCCGATGGCGGTAAGCCACGTGGCGGTGAGGTGAAAGCCGCGGCTCACCTTGTTCCAACCGAAGAACATGACGGCAATAAAAGTGCTCTCCATGAAGAATGCCATGATGCCTTCGATGGCAAGTGGGGCACCGAAAATATCACCCACGAAGTGGGAATAGTTGGACCAATTGGTGCCAAATTCGAATTCGAGAATGATGCCTGTGGCGACTCCAATGGCGAAATTGATGCCAAATATGCGCATCCAAAATTTGGTGGTGCGTCGCCAAAACTCATCGCCTGTGCGATACCAATAGCTCTCCATGATGGCGATGATAAAACTCAGTCCCAACGTCAGCGGGACGAAGAGCCAGTGGTAGATGGCCGTCATGGCAAACTGCGCGCGCGACCAATCAACTGTTTGAAGGATATCTGTCAGCATATTTAAGGAATTTTGTTCGTTTCGGTTAGCTGCTCCATGATGGTTTCGCTGCGTTGGCTGTTGCTCTGTCCCGCGAGAGGATCACGAAAAAAAAAGAGTTTCAGGATGGCGAATAGGATGAAGAGTTTGATGAGAATGATGAGCCACAACGTGCGTCCCACGGTCATCTCGCGAAAACCGTCGATGTAGAAGTGAACAATTTTTTGAAGTGTTCCAAGCATCGCATAACTCATTTGTCTATGCAATGTAGGCAAACTATGTGAAATTTGCAAATTTTTGACAAAAAACTCCGAGAAGTGGTTGTCTGTTGAGTGGTTAGGGCTGGGCTGTGAAGAATAATCCGCGCGAAATTTGACGACGCATTCGAATCAGCCATGCAGCGCGCGTGGGTTGCATCTGCACCGCATACCACGCTCCGATGGCGAGTGTTGCGCCCCATTTGGCACACTCCAAAGCAATTGTTTTCGCCACACGGTGATTCATTTCGGCGCGCGCACGCTGGCTGACACCTACATTGTAACATAGGCGTGCAAAATAATCGGCAGTCAATTTTTCGGGCGGAATGATGTGCCACATAATCGCCTCGGGGACGTAGTAGCACCGTTCGCCGGCGCGAGCTAATCGTTCGAATAAATCGCTCTCTTCGCCGCCTATCAGCTTGGTTCCGGTGCGCCCTAAAGTGGGGTCGAAAGCTCCGTAACGATCTATGGTAGAACGTTGCAGTGCCATGTTGCCACCTCCCGGAATGCGTCCTATCGGGAATTCGCGCACCGTGTTTCCCAAGTCAATCGGGTTGGCAATGGGTTGCTCAACGTAGCGCGACATCCATGTAGGGCGACCCGCCGGATATTCGGGAATGATGCGTCCGCCAGCTGCGACAATGGTGGGGTGGTGATCGAAAAAGTGGATGTATGCCGAGATGAAACCAGCATTGATGCGTTCGTCATCGTCGATGATGGCGATGATGGCACCCGTGCTCTGGGCAATGCCGCAGTTGCGGGCGTGCGACAAGCCTTGTTGCTTTTGGCACACCATGCGCAGATTAAGTGTCGGATAGCGCGCTGCAAACTCTGCAAAACGCTCCTCTGTATCGTCGCGTGAGTTGTTGTTTACCACCACGCACTCCCACGTTGTGGGGTCGGCATCTTGCTCCACCACCGACTCCAGTGCATGGATGAGCGGCGTGGCGCGATTGTATGTAGCGATTATGAGTGATAGTTGAATCATCGTGTAAAATTAATAATTATTTGCGGAAAGGACAACTTTTGGAACAAATTATCTGAAAAAAGGTTGATTGCGTTGCAAAAATACTTATCTTTGTCCTCATTATAGAAAATCAACCGAAACTTTAATTTAATATGTCTAAAATCTTCCGTTTTCTTCTGTTGCCTGCTGTTTTGATGTGCGTATTCGCCACGGCACAGGCTCAACAACAAAACGTTACGTGGAAAAGCGAAGTCAAAACACTGAGTGAGGGTAACTACCGCATCGTGTTGACTGCCAATATTCCCGCACGTTTTCACATGTACGACATGGGTCCGTACAGCGATATGGGTCCCAATGCGACAGTCATCACTTTCCCATCCGTATCGGGTGCTAAACTCACGGGTAAAGTAAAGCAACTTACTAAAGCTCACCGTTTTGTGGACGATGTTTACGAAATGGAGATTGGTACTTACGAGGGCAAAGCACAGTTCGCTCAAGATTTGCAATTGACTGCTCCTAAGGCGGTGATTAAAGCAAACGTTGAGTGGATGATTTGTGACGACACAAGCTGTATGCCACTCACTGACGAGGATTTGACCATCAACATCACCGGTACACCGGCTGCTGCAGCGGTGGAAACTCCCGAAACACCTGTCGCGGATACTGCAGCTGTGGCAGCAACGCCTGAGACGGAGGTCGATTCGCTGGCTTCGACTGTAGCTCCTGTGGCTGAGATTGCTCAAACTAAGGATGCAGCTGGTAGCGGTTCGCTCTGGGCGTTGATTATCGAAGCCATCCTCTGGGGTTTTGCTATGTTGATCACCCCCTGCGTGTTCCCGATGGTTCCAATGACCGTGTCGTTCTTTATGAAGGGCGAAGGCGGTGCAGCGGCTGGTCGTTTCCGCGCATCAATGTATGGTCTGTTTATCGTTATACTCTACACCCTGCCTATTGCGGCACTTATACTTATCACGCGCGTGGTGGGGGGTGATGCTGTGACGGCGGATATCTTCAACTGGATTGCTACACACTGGCTGCCCAATATCATCTTCTTCATTGTCTTCATGATTTTCGCAGCTTCGTTCTTCGGTGCTTTCGAAATCACACTTCCGAGCTGGATTGTCAACAAGAGTGATAGCAAGGCAGACAACAAGAGCTTGGGCGGTATCTTCTTCTTGGCTTTGACACTCGTGCTTGTCTCTTTCTCGTGCACAGGTCCTATCGTTGGTTCAGTGCTTATCAAATCGACTTCGGGCGGAGAGTTCTGGGTTCCAATTATCACCATGTTGGCGTTCTCAATCGCTTTCGCTATCCCGTTCACCATCTTCGCATTCTTCCCCTCACTGCTCAAAAAGTTGCCTAAGAACGGCGGCTGGCTCAACTCGGTGAAGGTTGTCCTTGGTTTTATTGAGGTCGCATTCGGTATGAAATTCCTGAGTGTCGCAGACCAAACTTATCACTGGGGGCTGCTCGATCGTGAGATTTACCTCGCTATTTGGATTGTGGTCTTCGCACTGCTGGGTCTCTATTTATTAGGCAAAATTAAGTTTTCGCATGATAGCGATATGCCCTATTTGGGTGTTGGTCGTCTCACACTGACTATCGTTGTCTTCTCGTTTGTTCTCTATCTGCTGCCCGGTATGTGGGGTGCTCCGCTCAAAGGTTTTTCGGGTTACCTGCCCCCTATCACGACGCAAGATTTTGCGTTGAGCAACGGTGGTGGAGGTGCGCCTGCCGAGAAATATCAATTTAAAGCGAAGTATAGCGAATTTTTGCACTTGCCACACAACCTCGAGGGATTCTTCGATCTTAAAGAGGCGGAGGCTTACGCTGCGAAAGTTAATAAACCATTGTTCATCGACTTCACGGGTCACGGCTGCGTTAACTGCCGCGAAATGGAGTCGAAGGTGTGGTCAGATCCCGAAGTACTCTCGATTCTGCGCAACGACTACGTAATTGTAGCCCTTTACGCCGACGACAAAATGAAACTTCCCGAACAGGAGTGGGTGACCACCGAATCGGGTAAAGTGCTGAAGAGCTTGGGTAAAATCAACTCGCACTATGCCCTGACGACTTACGGCGTGAATGCGCAACCTTACTACGTGCTTCAGGGTGGCGACGGTAAGATTCTTGTGCAGCCTCGCGGTTACGATTTGGATGTGGCGAACTTTATAGCTTATCTGCGCAGTGGCGTTGAGGCTTACAAGGCGAAGTAAACGCTGTCCCATTTATAAATGCGCAGAGGGCTTGACATCGTCAAGCCCTCTGCTCTTTGTAAGGTAGTTAGTCGTGATTCATTAATTTTTTTATTATCTTTGTCAGCGCAAAAATAAATTAAAACTGAGATGGATTTTATTACAATTATAGATTATATCGGAACTTTTGCCTTTGCTATCAGTGGAATACGCTTGGCTTCGGCAAAACGTTTTGACTGGTTTGGTGCCTATGTTGTGGGTTTTGTGACCGCAGTGGGCGGTGGTACGACACGTGATTTGATGCTGGGACAGACTCCGTTTTGGATGATGAATATCTCTTATCTGATTGTCTCGGCTATGGCGTTGTTGTTCGTGGTCTCGCTGCGCAAATACGTTGTGCGTCTTGATAATACTTTTTTTATTTTTGATGCCATCGGATTGGGATTATTCACGGTGGTCGGTGTCGAAAAGAGCATTGCTGCGGGCTATCCGTTGTGGGTGGGCATCATCATGGGAACCATGACGGGTGCTGCGGGCGGTATGTTTCGCGATATATTTATCAATGAAGTGCCGCTTATTTTCCGCAAGGATATCTATGCAATTGCCTGTGTATGCGGCGGATTCATCTATTATGCCTGCCTCTATTTGAACCTTTCGCCTGCGCTGACACAAACCATTGCCGCCAGTTCGGTCATCTTAATCCGTGTGCTTGCAGTGCGTTTCAAAATCTGTCTGCCCGCCTTGCAAGGTGAGTTGGTGAAGCCGAAACAGTAGCCCTATTTTTTCCAACGTTTGAGAGTCGGAAAGAATTTCCGCATCTCCTCAATTGCCTCTTCACGGGTGTAGGTGCGCCCGTTTTTATCAGTAAATTCGTCGTTAAGTTGCGCACAAAATTGAATCATCTGCTCCATCGTGCAGTTGCTCACGAATTTACCATCTTTGTAGCAGTAGATACAGTAATCTTTGTTGGGTAGCCCGTCGGCTTCGGTTCCGAAGGTTTCTGACTCAATCATTGGCATCCCGCAACTTTGACAGAATGCAACCTCTTCGGTCAACATCTGCTTTTGTTTGCAACTTGTGGCGCAGAGCAGCAATAGCAGCATCGCGCCCGCTATCAATTTTATTTTCATCCGATTTTGCTTTAGTCTTTCGTTGCAAATATACGCAATTGCCCCCTTTTCTCTCCTTGTTGTCAATATTTTTTATTTTTCTTTGTCTCGAAACATGGATTGCACATCGTGCCAATCCCCATCGTTCGGTGCTGGCTCAATGCCAAGTAACTTGCAGAGAATAAGATATATATTTTGATTTTGAAATTTGCGTTGTCTGTAATCGACCTTAAACGCAGGACCCGAACCATAGAAAATCGTGCGCATATCTCGTTCGAAATTATTGTAGCCGTGTGCGCCGTGCTTGCCTCGAAGTCCGCGCGGTGAGGCAGCATAGTTGAGTGACCAACCCATTTCGGGCAGGATGATAATGTTCGTAAGACGTTCGGTATTTGTCCCGTAGTGAAATTTTGCGGGAATCGCCTCGCGACGCCATGCCTGCATATGACCCGTACGACGCAATGTGCGAAGAGCCTCATCGACATACTCCTCCTGTACCTCAAGCCCGAATGGTGACCCTTTAACCACGCGTATCACCTGTGTGGTGTCGAGGTGGTTGTAGAGGTTGATGGTGTGTTCGGGCGAAAGCTCCGTCATGCCGTGATCGGCGGTGATGATGAAATTTATTTTATTGTAGACCGGTGATTGGCGAATTTTGTAGAAGAAGTAGCGTAGCACCGAGTCGATGTGCTCTGCTTGCGCCACTACTTCGGGCGAGGTGGGTCCGTAGTCGTGCATCGTGGCATCGGGTTCTTCAAAGTACCACATGACTAAATTTGGAATTTCCTCAGTTGTGCGGGTCATGGCGTTCACCACCCAATCAGCACGTTCATAGAAGGTTGGACGGCTCGAATAAGGTGTCCAGATGGTGGCTTGCCGTCCGTTGATAGGCACTTCACTCCCCACCCACATGAAAATGTTGGCTACGCGTCCTTGGCGTTCGGCGGTGTTCCAAATTGGTTCGCCACCCCAGAAACCCTCCGTACGAACATCCTCCTTGTCGAAGACCGACATACGATGTTGGTGTGTGCGGTCGTAAAATGAGTTATTCACCACGCCGTGGTGGTCGGGATGAAGCCCCGTCGCCATCGAGTAGTGGCTCGGAAAGGTGTTGGCCGGAAAGACTGGAATCATCTCGGCATATGCGCCCGCACGACGCAGCGAATCGAGGGTAGGGGTATGTGCGCGATGAGCCAAATCCCAACGGAAGGCATCCATCGAGAGGATGACTACGTAGCGATTCGGGTCGAACGAAGAGTGCGTGACTGCGGTATGTCGCGAGGTGGCGCAGCCTGTAACAAGAAGTAAAAGAAGTAGATAACAGCCAAGTTTTTTCATGCCGAGTGTGGTTTGTTGTGCACAATATACGAAAAAAAGTGTCCTTCCCGCAGGAAGAACACTTAGAAAACATTTATATTCCGTTTCGAACGGATTATTTCATGTAGTTTTTGATGTAGAGGTGGTGTTGTCCGTAACGTTCGAAAGCCGCTTTGTCCAACGCCTCTTGTGCCGAGGGATGTGCCACCGAAATCAATAGACGAGCACGCTCTTGCAACGTTTTGCCGTAGAGATCGACTGCGCCATTCTCGGTCACAAACCAGTGAATGTGGTTACGTGTGGTGACCACGCCGGCACCCGGATCAAGCACGGGTGCAATTTTCGAAATGCCCTTGTTCGTAATCGAAGGCATGGCAATAATTGCCTTGCCGCCCTTCGAGAGCGAAGCACCGTAGACAAAATCAATCTGACCACCAACGCCCGAATAGAACTTCGTGCCCAGTGAATCGGCGCAGACCTGACCCGTAAGATCGACCTGCAAAGCCGAGTTGATTGCCGTCACACGGTCGTTCTTGGCGATAATGAACGGATCGTTGGTGTAACCTACATCCATCATTAGCACGCCCGGATTGTCGTCGATGAAGTCGTAGACACGCTGCGAACCCATCAAAAATGTGGAGACCATCTTACCTTTGTCGATATTTTTCGCCTCACCATTAATCACACCTGCCTCAACCAATGGCAGTACACCGTCGGCGAACATTTCGGTGTGAATACCGAGGTTCTTGTGACCGCCTAACTGTGCAAGCACTGCGTTAGGAATGGCACCGATACCCATCTGAAGCGTTGCGCCATCTTCAATCAAAGCTGCACAATGTTTTCCGATAGCTGCCTCAACAGCACTCGGCTCCGAGAAATGAGCCTCCTCCAGCGGTGAATCATCCTGCACGAAGAGGTTAATCTTCGAAACGTGAATCATGGCATCGCCGAAGGCGCGGGGCACGTATTTATTGACCACAGCAATCACATACTCAGCTGTTTCGACAGCTGCAAGTGTTGCATCGACCGACGTACCCAACGACACATAGCCGTGTTTGTCGGGTGTCGATACCTGAATCATCGCCACGTTGCACGGTACGGCACCGCAACGATATAGGCGTTGTGTTTCGCTCAAGAAAATCGGAATGTAGTCCGCATAACCGCTTTGCGTCACTTTGCGCACGTTGCCGCCCACAAAGAATGAGTCGAGCTGGAATACGCCCTCAAATTGCGCGTCCGCATAGGGCGCGGGACCTTCCGTGTGGAGGTGGTGGATGTGAACATCCTTCAATTCGTGGTTTGCACCGCGCTCGCACATTGCTTTAATCAGACATTGAGGAGCCGAAGCCACGGAGCTGAGGTGTACGTGGTCTCCCGACTTGATGACCTTCACAGCCTGCTCAGCAGTCGTAAATTTAATCTGGCAATTCATCTTATTAAGTTTGGTTAGTTTTGAGTTATTTATTTGCGTTTAACTTCCACTTGTTCATATCCTTCGACGAAGTCACCCACTTGGATGTCGTTGAATGCGTCGATGTTCAGACCGCAATCTTGGTTGGCAGTCACCTCCTTCACGTCGTCCTTGAAGCGTTTGAGTGAGCCTAACTTGCCTGTATAGATTACGATACCATCGCGAATGACGCGAATGGGGGTGTTGCGCGCGAGTTTGCCTTCGCGCACCAAGCAGCCTGCCACAGTGCCGACTTTGGTGATTTTGAAGATTTCAAGCACTTCGACCGAACATACAATCTCCTCTTTGGTGATGGGTTCGAGCATACCTTCGATGGCATCTTTAATATCGTTGATGGCATCGTAGATGATTGAATAAAGGCGTATTTCAATCTCCTCTTTCTCTGCAACCTTGCGTGCCGCAGCGGATGGACGTACTTGGAAACCGACGATAATAGCGTTTGAAGCGGCAGCCAACAACACATCCGACTCCGAAATCTGACCTACGGCGGCATGAATGACATTGAGCTGCACGGTCTCTTTCGAGAGTTTAATCAGCGAACCTGACATCGCCTCCACAGAGCCGTCCACATCACCTTTGACAATGATATTGAGCTCTTTGAAGGAGCCGATAGCGATACGGCGACCAATCTCGTCGAGGGTCATGTGTTTCTGAGTCATGATACCCTGCATACGTTGCAGCTGTTCGCGTTTATTAGCGATTTCGCGTGCCGAACGATCATCGTCCATCACGTTGAATGTGTCACCAGCCTGTGGAGCACCGTTCAGACCGAGCACCTGCACCGGTAGTGAAGGTCCAGCTTCGGTAATCTTTTTGCCATTCTCGTTGAACATTGCCTTCACACGTCCTGTGCTGACACCCGAAAGGATAACGTCACCTACGTGCAACGTGCCGGTTTGCACCAGAATAGTCGAGACATATCCGCGACCTTTGTCGAGTGTAGACTCGATGATTGTGCCGACAGCTTTCTTGTTAGGGTTAGCTTTCAAATCGAGCATCTCTGCCTCTAAGAGCACTTTTTCGAGTAGTTTATCGAGATTAATGCCCTTCTTTGCCGATATTTCTTGATCTTGATATTTACCACCCCACGACTCAACGAGGTAATTCATCTGCGAAAGTTGCTCTTTGATGTGGTCGGGGTTCGCGTTTGGTTTGTCTATCTTGTTGATTGCGAATACCATAGGCACACCTGCTGCTTGCGCATGGTTGATTGCCTCGATGGTTTGTGGCATGACGCTATCGTCCGCAGCCACAATGATAATCGCCACGTCGGTGATCTTCGCACCACGTGCACGCATGGCGGTAAACGCCTCGTGACCCGGAGTATCGAGGAAGGTGATTTTCTGACCGTTGCGCACTACGCTGTATGCACCGATGTGCTGCGTGATACCTCCGGCCTCGCCCTCAATCACGTTCGTTTTGCGGATGTTATCCAGCAACGAAGTTTTACCGTGATCGACGTGTCCCATGACCGTCACAATCGGCGGACGTGAAATCAAAGTTGCCTCTGTGTCTAAGTCGTCCTCGTCGCTGATTGCCTCTTGAATCTCTACCGAGACAAATTCGGTTTTGAAGCCGAACTCCTCAGCCACAACAGCCAATGCCTCAGCGTCGAGACGCTGATTGATTGAAACCATCAAACCAAGGTTCATGCAAGCGGTGATAACCTCCGTTACGGGGGCATTCATCATGGTCGCCAATTCACTGACAGTCACGAATTCCGTAACTTTCAGTACTGAGCGTCCTCTCTCTTCGCGATCCGAAGCCTCGGTCATACGTTCGGCTACGGCATCTCGTTTATCTTTACGATATTTCGAGCTTTTGCTCTTCGTGCCCTTCGAGGTCAGACGTGCCAGTGTATCTTTCACCTGTTTCGAAACCGCTTCGTCGCTCACTTCGGGGCGCACAATTGGTTTGGGCTTGTTCTTATTGTTATTATTATTGTTGTTCGTATTCGGGCGGCGACGCGCATCACCCGGACGAGGTTGGTTGTGTGTTGGTTTACCCGATGCAGCACCACCCGTTCCGGGTTTGTTTGCCCCAGCAGCCCCTTTCGGTTGTGCCTTAGTCACATCTACCTTCTTGTCTTGCAGGCGTTTGCGCTTGTGCTTTCCACCTGCAACAAAACTCGATACATCCATCGTGCCCAGTACCTGCGGCCCAACGAGCGTGCGAGTTGTCGGACGAAATATATTGTCTTTTGGCTTCTCCGCGGCGGGTGCTGCCACTGGGGTTGCTGTGGCTGCGGGGGTTGCGGGAGGTGTTGCTACCGCGGGTGCGGGGGTTGCAATGGGTTTCGCAATGGGAGCAACTTTTACCTCATGCACAGATGTTGAGACTGGCTTCGCGGCAGGTTTGGGCTGCTGAACGTGTACCGGTCTCTCCGTTGTGTGCGGTTTGTCGATGTGTTTGGGCGTAGCGACACTCTCCGATTTGGGAGTCGAAGTGTGCGTAGGCGCAGGTTTGGGTGTATGCACCGTTTTTGGTTTAGGTGTGAGATCCATTTTGCCCAAAATCTTGGGCTGTGGCAGCTCATCCTTGATGCTGATGACGTTGCTTTTAATCACAACCTCTTCTTCATCCTCTTTGGTCGGACGCTTGTTCTCGTCGAGTGTCACTGTGGTCTGCTTTTGGGCAATACGCTCACGAATAGATTCGCGTGAATTGCCGGTGCTGCGATTTGCCCCGAACTCTTTTTCGAGCACGGTGTACACCTCCGGTTCAACCAATACATTGGGCGAACCGTCGCTTTTGATGCCTTTCTTTTGCAAGAAGTCCGTGATTGTGTTTAATCCCACGTTGAACTCCTTCGCAACTTGAATAAGCCTTAATCTTTTTCCGTTAGTCATATATTTTCCTCTCTTTTTTTAATTTAATTTACTCCTCGAACTCAGCCTTCAGCACGGTGAGCACCTTCTGTGCCTGTTCCAGCTCCAAATCGGCGCGTGTGGCAATCTCTTCGGGAGAGAGTTCCAGCACGCTCTTGGCTGTATCGCAGCCCGCATTGCGCAGAGCGTCGATAATCCAACCTTCAATTTCGTCGGTGAATTCGGTGAGTGCAACGTCTTCCTCTTCGACTTCGCGGTAGACATCGATGTCGTAACCCGTGAGCATTTTTGAAAGGCGGATATTCAGACCACCCTTGCCGATTGCCAGCGACACCTGATCGGGTGCGAGGTAAACCGAAGCGGTCTTACGCTCCTCGTCGATGGTGATGCTCGAAACCTTGGCGGGATTCAATGCACGTTGAATCATCAATTGGGTGTTGGTGGTAAAGTTCACCACGTCGATGTTCTCGTTGCGTAACTCCTTGACGATAGAGTAGATGCGCGAGCCTTTCATGCCGACGCAAGCTCCAACTGGATCAATACGTTCGTCATACGACTCGACAGCTACTTTGGCGCGTTCGCCCGGTATGCGGACAATTTTCTTGATCGTAATCAGACCATCGAAAATCTCCGGAACCTCTTGTTCGAACAGACGTTCGAGGAATTGATCGGCGGTACGTGAGAGGACGATGCGGGGATTGTTATTGTTCATCTCCACACTTTTGACAATGGCTTTGATAGTGTCGCCCTTGCGGTAGAAATCGTTCGGGATTTGCTCTGCTTTGGGCAGGCACAACTCGTTTTCGTCGTCGTCGAGAATCAACACCTCTTTTTTCCATACTTGATACACCTCACCTGTGATGATGTCGCCCACCTTCTCCGAATATTTCTCGAATAAGCTTGCCTTTTCCAGATCGAGGATGCGTGATGCAAGGTTCTGACGCAACGACAACACAGCGCGTCGCCCGAAGGATTCGAGCTTCACCTGATCTGCCACTTCATCGCCCACTTCGTAGGTGGGGTCAATGGTCTTTGCCTCCGTAACGGTGATCTGCATCTGCGCATTTTCGACGGCACCATCTTCGACTACGGCACGCGTGCGCCACACTTCGAGATCTCCTTTTTCGGGATTGATGATTACGTCAAAATTATCGTCAGTTTCGTAAAGTTTCTGGAGCGTATGACGGAATACATCTTCGAGCACACCAATCATTGTGCTTTTGTCAATATTCTTCAGTTCCTTAAACTCGGCAAAGTTGCTGATAAGATTCAAATTGTCCATTGTCTGATATCTATTTTTATTTTTAGTTTGTCAATTTTTATCGAGACTTGGTGGCTTACGCCCCAGCTGCTCAATCTATTTATTACTTGAAATCAATGTATTCCTTGGTGTATTTTATCTCCCCAAGAGGATACGCGCGGGTCACGGTGACCAGCTGTTTGCGTTTTTTGCCCTCTATGAGCTGTTTTTCTTCGAACGAGAGGGTCAGCTGCTCTGCTGTGGCATCCTCCAGTTGGGCACAAATCTTTGTACCATCCTTCAACAACACCTCGACCATCGAACCGATGAGTTTGCGGTATTGACGCAGGCACTTCAACTCCGAGCCGATACCTGCCGAAGCGACGGTGAGTGAGAAATCCTCCTCATCACGATCGAACTCCTCGTCTACGGTGCGGCTCAGTGTAGCGCAAGCGTCAATGGAGACTGCTGTGTCGCTGTCGATGAGCAACTCCACTTCGTTGCCCGCTGTGCACGTGCATCCAACCACGAACATATCCGTGCCCTCCATGTTCCGCTCTGCTGCGGCGATTATTTTCTGGGTGTCTATCATTCTTTAACTCAATGTCTTGTATGGCAACGGAGGGTGCCGCCGCCTGTTTTTAACTACAAAATAAGGGGACTTCCGTCCCCTTACCTCTTCCACATTGTCTTTCGACAATGCAAATATAGTGATTTATTTTGAAATACAGATATATATAGATGTTTTTTTATTTGACATCTTATTTATTCCTCATTCGACGATGACGCGTAGGGTTTGATAATGCCGCGCTGTGAAGAGCGGATAAATTCAACAAGTTGGTCACGCTCTGCACTTTGCGGAATTGTTTTTTCCACTTCATTGCATCCATTCAGGTAGTTCATGCCACTTTGAAACAGAATGCGACAAGCATCGTGAATTTCGTTAACACGTTCGGGGGTGAATCCGCGACGACTCAATCCGATTTTGTTGACTCCTGCGAAGCGCAATGTGTCGTTACGCACGATGATAAACGGAGGTACATCCTGCCCTAATAGTGCGCCGCCTTGAATCATTGAGTGGTCGCCGATGTGTGTCCATTGATGGATGGCAGCATGACCGCCGATGACGCACCAATCGCCTACCTGCACTTCGCCGGCGAGTGATACGCGGTTGGCAATGACGCAGTGGCTGCCTACCGTATCGTCATGAGCAATATGTACATACGCCATAATTAAGTTGTGGCTTCCGACCACGGTAGTCCCCTTCGAGGAGGTTCCGCGGCTGATGGTCACATATTCGCGAATGTCGTTGTAGTCTCCGATGATAGCAGTGGTCACCTCGCCAGCAAATTTCAAATCCTGCGGTTGGCAGGCGATGGAGGCGGCGGTGTGAATTTTGCAACCTTTGCCGATGCGTGCCCCGTCGTGAATCACAGCACCCGGACCAATCCAACAATCGTCACCGATTACCGTGTCGCCCGCAATATATGCGAAGGGTTCGATGGTCAGGTTGTTACCCAGTTTCGCGTTGGGGTGTATGTATGCTAAAGGACTAATCATGGGTTTTATTTTTTGTTCTTTACGATTTGCGCCATCATGACTGCTTCGCAGGCAAGTGATTCACCAACAAAGGCTTTGCCCTCGACCAATGCCACTCCGCGGCGGATGGGTTCGAGCAGATGGATTTCGAATTGAAGTGTGTCGCCCGGAACGACTTTGCGTTTGAATTTCACACCGTCAATCTTCATAAAGTAGGTTGAATAATTCTCTGGATCTTCGACTGAGCTAAGTACCAGAATACCGCTGCATTGCGCCATTGCTTCGACAATGAGTACGCCCGGCATGACGGGTTCTTCGGGGAAGTGCCCCACAAAGAAGGGTTCGTTCATGGTCACGTTCTTGATGCCGGCGACCGAAGTACTATCGCGGTGGAAGATGCGGTCCACCAACAGGAACGGCGGGCGGTGGGGTAGCATACGGCGAATGGCGTTGATGTCGTAGAGTGCCGGCTTGCGGCAATCGTATTGATAGCGAGGCTTTTCGCCCTCTTTGCGGATGGTGTGCTTGAGTTGTTTCATGAACTCCGTATTGGCAAAATGCCCCGGACGGGTAGCCCACACACGTCCTTTGATGCGCATACCTAAGAGTGCGAAATCGCCTAATAGATCGAGTAATTTATGGCGAGCCAACTCGTTATTGAAGCGCAGTTGGAGGTTGTTCAGGTAGCCGCCCGTAATTTCGATATTTTGTTTGTCGAAAATATTTTTCAGATGTTCTAACTGATCGTCCGGCACAGGATTCTCAACCACTACGATGGCGTTATCCAAGTCCCCGCCCTTGATGAGATTCATTTTCATCAACGGTTCCAATTCGTGCAAGAAAACGAACGTACGACAAGGGGCAATTTTTGTTGCATAGTCGTCTCCCGGATTGAATGTAGCGTATTGATTGCCAATTACTTTTGAGTTGTAATCGACGTGCAGTGAGACCGAAAATTCATCGTCGGGATAGAGAATGACCGCCACCCCTTTTTCGGGAATGGTGTAGACCATCTTCTCCGTCACGTGATAATATTTGCGCTCGGCGGGTTGCTCTTCGAGTCCGATGTTGGTGATTGCCGTAGCATACTCCTTTGCTGAGCCATCCATGATGGGGGTCTCCGAGGCATCAATATCAATCAAGGCGTTGTCCACGCCTAAGGTCCAAAGTGCAGATATGATATGTTCGATGGTGCTGATGCGGTTTCCGTCTTTTTCGATGGTCGAGCCGCGCGATGTGTCAACTACATAGTCGCACAGCGCGGGAACCGTGGGGGTACCTTCGAGATCTATACGGCGAAACACGATGCCCGTATCGGCATCGGCTGGATTAACGGTCATCGTCACTTTGAGACCCGTATGTAACCCCTTTCCTGAAAATGAGATGGGGGCTTTTAGAGTTTGTTGTTTTGTTGGCATAAGCAGAAATTCTTCCTATATTTACTTATTTGCATGCAAAGATAGGAAAATTTCGCTAAAAAGCAGTATTTTTGCGCAATAATGAAAACTACTGATTCTAATAATACGCCTAAACCGCTCCGTCGTCCGCGCGTGCATCTTCCGTTCGAGAAGCGACACGGCGATTTTGGCGAGTGGGTTTACGACCATCGCGCGGGGCTTTGCATCACGCTCATTGCCTACCTCGTATTGGCAATCTCGTTTGTGGCTGGCAAAATTGTTATTGATGCCACGCCTCATGATGAAACAATCTATATTGACCTACAAAACTTGGTCGAGTTGGAGGCGGAGAAGGCGCGTCTTGAAAAGCAGACTCAGCAGCAGAAAAACGACAATACGGATTGGAAAAGTATCCAAAATCTGGTGTCGAATGAAAACGCCAAAGAGGTAGGAACGAAGGGTAGTCGCGGAGTGGCTGACCCCGCAGGCGACAAGGCACTGCGTGAGCGAATGCAAGCCAATCGCGAAGCCTACGAGCGTGGACTTGCCGAAGAGCAGGCGATTCTCAATGGCAAACCACAAGCGAATGCCTCCGAGCAAGGTGGTGACCAGCGGGTCAAGGGGCGTGTCACGGTCTCCTACTCATTCCCCAATCCGGTGCGTACGCATCGTGCTCATTGTCTTGAGGTTCCGGCTTATCAGTGTGAGGGCGGTGGCGAAGTGGTAGTCGAGGCGGTGCTCAACCGTTCGGGCGATGTTGTCTCGGCTCGGGTGGAGTCGGGGGGCGACGATTGTATGCGTGAAACAGCACTGCGTGCTGCGCGCAAATCGCGCTTCAATATAGATGGCGCAGCTCCGCAGAAACAGGTAGGAACAATCACCTATATCTTTATACCACAGTAGACTACTCGCCTAACTTCATTACCTCGTCGATTCCCATATCTTTGTAGGTCGAGGCAAGCTCCTCGCCGCGATCCGAGATGACCAACAATTTGTCACCGCGTAGCAATTCGGTCTTCCCCTGCGGAACGAAATAATCGCCATCGCGGCAGACCAGCATCACGAGGGTGTTGTCGGGCAAAGTGATTTTGCTGAGTGTATGCCCGCTTCGCAACATCGAATGGTTGACTTCGACCTCCGTCAATGCCGACTTAATGTCGTCGTGCACATTGACATCGAAAGCCGACTCTTTCCGCTCAAATCCCAAACCCAATAGGTAGGCCATGCCACTGACGGTCGTACCTTGCACTGCAAGTGAGATAATGGTTACCAAGAAAACCACGTTGAAGAGCAAATCGGCATCTGCCACACCTGCCAAGATGGGATAGGTGGCAAAGATAATCGGCACAGCACCGCGCAGCCCGACCCACGAGATGTAGAGGCGTGCTTTGGTAGAAAAATGGTGGAAGGGGGCAAGGCACGTGAAGACGGTCAGCGGTCGCGCCACAAAAATCATGAAAGCACCAATCGAGATGCCTAATAGTAGCACTTTGGGTTGAAGTAGCTCATCTACATTCACAAGTAGCCCCAGCGTGAGAAACATTACAATCTGCACGAGCCACGTGAAACCGTCGAAAAAAATGTTCAACACTCTCTTCTGCACCAGACGGTGATTGCCCACCACCAAGCCTGAAATATAGACCGCCAAGTAGCCGTTGCCGTGCACCAAATCGGTGAATGAAAACGAAAAGAAGATGAAGGCGAGTAGCAACACCGAGTAGAGTGAGTGGTTGACCAAGTTGATGCGGTTAATCGTCCATACAGCGAGCAGACCAATGAAGTAGCCAAGCCCTAAGCCGATGGCTATTTGCACCACGAACATCAAAATACTCAACGCAATACCCACACCACCTGCCGTGTTGGTCAGCACGCCGACCAACAGGATTGTTAGCACATACGCCATTGGGTCATTCGACCCCGACTCAAGCTCCAGCAGTGGGCGCAGGTGTTCGCGAAGTCCCTGCTTTTTACTGCGCAGAATCGAAAAAACAGATGCTGAATCGGTGGACGACATGATGGCTGCCAGTAGCAGGGCGATACCCAGCGGAATTTGCAATCCGAGCCATGGGGCGATGAGGTAGACGAATGCTGCGACCAGCAGCATTGTCATCACAACACCGAGCGTGGCTAAAACCACACCCGGTGCAATGATGGGACGTATTTCGGAAAATTTGGTATCCATGCCACCTGCAAAAAGGATGATGCAGAGGGCGATGATACCAATGATTTGAGTTGCACTGACGGAGTGAAACGAGATGAAATTGATGCCGAAAAGCATACCGACACCCAGAAAGAGCAAAAGGGCAGGGGCACCGAAACGGTGGGCAACCTTGCCTGCCATGACCGCAACACCCAACAGGAGAGCTCCTACAAATACGATATTTTCTCCGCTGATGTTAATCATTTAATTTGTTTGCATTCAACTATTTACAACCTTTAATTCAGATAAAGGTCTGTATTCCAATTCTGCATATTCGAATGCTTGCACGGCTGCGAATGCTCCATTGGGCGTGGTGTACATTGCCACCGCCACGGCGGGCACTTGCGAATGTGTCATTGAGCGCAAGCGCGCCACATCGCCACCATTCACACACTCCACCACGTCGCGCCACAATTTGTGGTCGAAATAGAGCTCTTCATATTGCAACGCGCACTTCGAAGGGCGGTGGTAGGGCTCGCTACTATTTCCAAACATCCGCACAAGGGTCATCACCAATCCAAAAATAGCAATCAGTGCACCCATGAACATCAGTGATGAGCGCAGGTTGTTGGACAATTGTGCAGCAAAAACATTATTCAGAACAAGTGCGGCGACTCCAACGAGAAGCAATACAATGGGTACAACCAACGATTTACGGTGGCGAACAACTACATTTTCGGGCAAGACGTACAACGCCTCGCAAATTTTATTCTTATCCATAACAAATTATTATTTAACGATTTGACATTTTTTTAGATGAAAGCTACTGAAAAAATGGAATCGCTAAATAAGCAGCCGCCGTAGTCGATAGATGTAGTAATCTACGGCATCGCCTCCGGCAAGCAGTACGTTATGTGTGAATTCAGGTAGACAATCCACGTTACAGCCCTCGCGTCCGACGGGAATGCCACATTTGACACCCATGCGTTCGGGGTTGGAAAGCAGTCGCAGCGAGAGGGTGCGCACCGGCTCCATCTCAGCCAATGGGCGGGGAAGATGGAGGTCGGAATTGTACTCTCGTTCGCAGCGTAATTCGTTCGAGGTTGAGGCATCGATGCCGATTTGCGCGCTACACGTCGTTGTATGACATGGCTCTGCTACGGATGCTTTCGCACCGCAGCACCAGCTGAGTAGAATCACGCAGAGTATGATGGTTAACCGTCGCACGCTTTACAAAATGTTCTTCAGACAAAATTAGCAGAAATATTTTGATAAATGACACAAGTTGTGAAAAAGTTACAAAAAAAATCAAGGCGACTCGAAAGCCGCCTTGATTTACGAGAAATATATTATTGGTTATGTTTGTGTTGTAAGGCGTAAATCCAAGCCCCAATTCCTCCAATAATTCCTCCAACAATCAAGCTTGATAAAATTCTATTATTTGCTAAAAAATAATAGATTCCACCGCTTATAATGAAGTATATTAGCCAAATTACCAATAATTTATATTTCATATTTGCAATTCGCAAATGAGGTAGGTTACACCTCCCAAGTCTCGCCTGAGTGGAGCAACTCTTCAACGTTGTGGATTGGACTCTTCGCCTTCACCTCTGCCACCTGACGTTCAACCGCCTGATCGTAGACCGCTGTGTCAGCCACATTACGAATCACGCCCAATGCGACGGGGAAGTTAGGGTACTTCATTGCCGCGAGCATCGTGTGGAGTGTGGTGTCCGTTTCGTGTGCGTCGTGGGTCAACACTTGATCGAGTGTATAACCGTCCTGACCAATAGTCACCACCTTGAGTTTCATGTTCTCGAAGACAATACCTTTCTCGTTGTTGGCACCGAAGGTCATCTTCTGACCGTGACGCAGCGAGATAGTATGCTCGGCACGCGTAGCCTTGTCGGCAGCGAATGCGGCGTGTGTCTTATCGTTGAAAATAACGCAGTTCTGCAACACCTCAACCACCGACATACCGTCGTGCAAAGCAGCCTCGACCAGACAATCCTTGGTCATGCCGACCTCCATATCAATCGAACGAGCAAAGAAGGTACCCTTCGCGCCGATGACCAATTCGCCGGGGTTGAACGGTTTTTCGACCGTGCCGTAGGGCGAAGTTTTGGTAATCTTGCCCAGCTTCGAGGTGGGTGAGTACTGACCCTTGGTCAGACCGTAAATCTCGTTGTTGAAGAGGATTACATTGAGGTTCACGTTGCGTCGGATGGCGTGAATGAAGTGGTTACCACCGATAGCCAGCGAGTCGCCGTCACCTGTGGCTACCCAAACAGCCAATTTCGGGTTAGCAGTTTTGACACCTGTTGCTACGGCATTCGCACGTCCGTGGACGCTGTGAAAGCCGAAAGTCTTCATGTAGTAGATGAAGCGCGACGAGCATCCGATGCCCGAAACGAAGGTGAACATATTGTGCGGAGTGTTCGTGGCGTCTGCAATTTCGGGCAGCGCACGTTGCACGGCATTCAGAATAGCGTGGTCGCCACATCCGGGACACCAACGAACTTCCTGATCGCTTTTGAAATCCGCGGGAGTATAGTTATAGGTTGCCATAATCGTTTACTTCAATAAGGATTCAAATTTCTGTTTCAACTCGACAATGGTGAAGGGCAAACCTTCGCATTTGTTCAGTTGTTCGTAGTGGAACTCTTGGAAATCGTGACGCAGGTAGTTCGCAAACTGACCTTCGTTCAACTCACAGACTACAATCTTCTTAAAGTTAGAGAAGATTTCGCGTACACCGCGGGGCAGTGGGTTGATGTAGTTGAAGTGGCAGAGCGAAACGTTTTTACCCTCTTTGCGAATCTCGTCCACAGCAGCCTGCATATGTCCGCGAGTACCGCCCCAGCTGACAACTAACAGGTCACCCTTTTCGTCGCCGTAGGTTTTTTGTACTGGAATATCTTCGGCTACCTTGGCTACTTTTGCAGCGCGGAAGTCGGTCATCTTCTGGTGGTTGGTTGAGTCTGTCGAGATGCAGCCTTTTACGCTGTCTTTCTCCAAACCGCCTACGCGGTGTTCCAAACCTACCTTACCGGGGAATGCCCAGCCACGAGCCAATTTCTCATTGCGCACATAGGGCATGAAGCCGCCTGCGGGTGCATCGTTGACAATCGGGGGGGTGATGGTGGGGTAGTCTTTCATCGAAGGCACGTGCCATGGCTCCGAGCCGTTGGCGATGAAGCCGTCGGAGAGCAGAATGGTTGGTGTCATGTGTTCCATAGCCAGACGGGCAGCCTCGAAAGCGTAGTGGAAGCAGTCGCTTGGCGACGATGCAGCTACTACAATGACAGGGCATTCGCCGTTACGGCCGTAGAGAGCCTGTGCAAGGTCGCTCTGCTCCGTTTTGGTAGGCAGACCGGTCGAAGGACCACCACGCTGAACGTCAACCACAACCAGCGGAAGCTCTGCCATGACGGCAAGACCCAACGCCTCGCTCTTGAGCGACAGACCCGGACCTGAAGTAGTTGTTACGGCGAGGTTACCTGCGTATGCAGCACCAATGGAGGTGCAGATACCGGCGATTTCGTCCTCGGCTTGTACGGTCTTCACGCCGAGGTCTTTGCGCTTAGCAAGTTCCTCAAGGATGACCGTTGCCGGAGTGATAGGATATGAACCGCAGAAGAGGGGCAGATTTGCCTTCTCGGCTGCTGCGCACAGACCCCAAGCGGTTGCTACGTTGCCGTTAATCGAGCGGTAGGTACCTTTCTCGAAGTTGGCGGGAGCAATCGTATAAGTGTTTGCGAATTGGTGCGTGTTGGCTGCGTAGTTGTAACCTGCGTTGATTGCCAGCTTGTTAGCTTCGGCAACGGCAGGGTTCTTTTTGCCGAACTTTGAGTCGATGTACTTGCGTGCATGATCCTCAGGACGGTTATAGAGATAGAAGCAGATGCCCAGTGCAAACATATTTTTGCATTTGATAACCGATTTGTTATCCAATCCAGAGTTCGCCAGCGCATCCTTGGTCATCGTGGTGATGGCCGGAACGACTACGTTGTACTCGCCCAGACCCAGTTCCTCAATTGGATCCATGGTGGCGAAGCCTGCTTTTGTGATGTGCTCTTCGGTTAGCGAGTCGCCGTCGATGATTACGGTAGCGTCCTTCTTGAGCCATTTACGATTAGCTTTGAGTGCTGCGGGGTTCATTGCAACCAGCACATCGCAATAGTCACCGGGATTTAATTCGCGATGATCGCCGAAATGAACCTGGAATCCGGAAACGCCAGCCACTGTGCCCTGCGGTGCGCGAATCTCGGCAGGATAGTCGGGGAACGTAGAAGTTCCATTACCGAGCAGTGCCGAGGTGTCGGAAAAAAGTGTACCTGTGAGCTGCATACCGTCGCCCGAATCACCCGAAAAACGGATAACGACATCCTGCAGTTCTTGTACATTAGTTTTGTCCATGCCTTGAATTTAAGTTTTTTGTTTAGTTGTTTGAAAAGCAATACAAAAGTATGAATTTCTTTTCAGATTATCTATTATTTGGCGAATAATTTAATAAAATGTAACTTTTCGGGGGTTAAATCATCCCAAATACGTTTTTTTGCTTCCGCGCCTAATTTATATGATGTGTGGTGTAAAAGGTATGTTTTTTGAATATTTTTTGTATTTTTGTAAAAAATTAGTCGCTTTCTACTAAGGCAAAAGAATTCATCTATGGAGTCTAAACTCGTACTTTACAATACGCTCACTCGCCGCAAGGAGGAGTTTGAGCCCATCAATCCGCCCCACGTGGGTATGTATGTTTGCGGGCCTACGGTTTATGGAGATCCGCATTTGGGACACGCGCGTCCGGCTGTAACTTTCGATTTACTGTTCCGCTACCTCCGTTCCTTGGATTACAAGGTGCGTTACGTGCGCAATATCACCGATGTGGGTCACTTGGAGCATGATGCCGACGAGGGCGAGGATAAAATTGCCAAGAAGGCGCGGCTCGAACAGCTCGAACCGATGGAGGTGGCGCACTATTACACCGAGCGGTATCACCAAGCCATGGATGCACTCAATGTGCTGACCCCATCCATTGAACCCTATGCCAGTGGACACATCATCGAGCAGATTGAATTTGTGAAGAAGATTTTAGATGCCGGCTTCGCCTACGAGGTCAACGGCTCGGTCTACTTCGATGTAGAGACCTATAATAAGAAGTATCACTACGGTCGTCTTTCGGGACGCAACCTCGACGATATTATCTCCAATACGCGTGAGCTGGACGGGCAGAGTGACAAACACCACTCGTTCGATTTTGCGCTGTGGAAAAATGCCTCTCCCGAACACATCATGCGGTGGCCATCACCGTGGGGCGAGGGCTTTCCGGGCTGGCACATGGAGTGCTCGGCAATGAGCACCCGCTACTTGGGTGAACGTTTCGACATTCACGGTGGAGGCATGGATCTTATGTTCCCGCACCACGAATGCGAAATTGCGCAATCGGCAGCGGCATTGGGTCACGACTCGGCAAAATATTGGGTGCACAACAATATGATTACCATCAATGGAAAGAAAATGGGCAAATCGCTGGGTAATTTCATCACTCTTGAGGAGCTTTTCAATGGTTCCCACGCGCTGTTGACACAGGCGTACTCGCCCATGACCATTCGTTTCTTTGTCTTGCAGGCGCACTATCGCTCGACACTCGATTTTTCGAACGAAGCGTTGCAGGCTGCCGAAAAAGGGCTCGATCGCTTGATGAAGGGGGTTGAAACGCTCTCGAAGATCAAGCCCGCAGCTGTGTCGACGGTACATCCCGACGAATTGGCAACACGTTGCGCGGAGGCGATGTCCGATGATTTGAACTCGCCGATTGTGATTTCAGCTCTTTTCGATTGGGTGCGTATTATCAATCAACTTGCGGATGGTCAGCAAACAATAACGGCTGCGGAGTTGGTGCAATTGACCGCCACGGTGCGTCATTACGTTTTCGATGTATTGGGTCTGTGCGACGAGAAAGCGGCAGGTGCTACGGGCGGCAAGGATTATGTGAGTGCGCTGGTGACCATGCTTCTTGATATGCGTCAGACGGCAAAAACAGATAAAAATTGGGCGTTGTCGGATAAAATTCGTGATGAATTGGCTGCGGCAGGCGTGCGTGTGAAGGACAAAAAAGAGGGTTACGATTGGGATTTGGAGTAGCCTGTCTGTGCCGCTTTTTGTTTACAGGTCTCCGCGCTGAGTCGCGTGAGACCTTTTTACATATAATGCACGGCTGCGTCGCTACGCCCCTTACAAGAACAGACCGTGGGCGAGAAAGGTGTGTTTTGTACAACGAAAATTACAATTAAATTCAAAATAAATTATTATGATTTTAGCAGACCAAATTAAGGAAGCTATAAGACGTCAGGATACGTTGGGGAGGTTTCTTTGACATCGACCGTAGACGAATAGAGCTCCAAAACGAGGAGGAAAAAACACAGGAACCGACCTTCTGGGATGATCCCGATAAGGCGCGTAAACAGCTGCAAAAGGTTGCCGGTATCAAGGCGTGGGTAGATGATTTCGACACCATACGCAAGGAGGTTGAAGATCTCGTGCTCATGCCCGATTTTGCAAAGGAGGGGGTGGTCTCCGACGAGGAGATGGATAGTCACTACGCCCAGACGATGGCGCATATCGAAGCTCTTGAAATGCGCAATATGTTGAGCCGCGAGGAGGACAAACTCGGTGCCATTCTCGATATTAATGCAGGTGCAGGTGGCACGGAGGCTCTCGATTGGGCGCAGATGTTGCTGCGGATGTACACTCGTTGGGGAGAGGCGCATGGCTACAAAATCAAGATGTTGGATTATCAAGCGGGTGACGAAGTGGGGGTCAAGTCTTGCACTTTGGAGGTTGAGGGCGAGTATGCTTATGGCTACCTGAAGAGCGAAAATGGTGTGCATCGCTTGGTGCGGTTGTCGCCTTTCAACGCCAACAACAAGCGGCAGACCACCTTTGCCTCGGTGTTTGTCTCGCCCGCGGTGGACGATACGATTGATATTGTGGTCAATGCGGCTGATGTGGAGTGGGATACGTTCCGTGCCAGTGGTGCAGGAGGTCAGAACGTCAATAAAGTGGAGACCGCGGTGCGCCTGCGTTATCACGGCAAGGATACTGAGACGGGTGAGGCAGTGGAATTTCTGATTGAGAATATGGAGACGCGCTCGCAGTTGATGAACCGTGAAAATGCGATGCGCATCCTACGTTCGAAGCTCTACCAGCGCGAGTTAGATAAGCGCATGGCGATGCAGCAGCAGTTGGAGGCATCGAAGAAACGTATTGAATGGGGCTCGCAAATTCGCTCTTATGTTTTCGATGATCGGCGGGTGAAAGACCACCGCACAGGGGTGCAAACTTCGGATGTAGAGGCTGTGATGGATGGCGAGTTAGACCCTTTCATCAAGGGATTTCTGATGGAGTTTGGCGGGGCGCAATAAAGTATGCTTGGTCGAATATTTCTAATTGAATTAAATACAAAACTATACGTGGTGATAAATATGAAATTTCGAATTGTTGCGATGCTCGCGTGCCTTGTTGTGTGTTTGGGCGCATCGGCGCAAGAGGTGCAGGTTGGCATGACCGATACGGCAGCGTATTTTCCTGCGTTGCGCGGTGTGCGCGTGACGGTGCTGGCGAACCATACGGCTGTGGCGAATGGGATTCATTTGGTTGATCTGCTCCATGGTGAGGGCTTTAATGTGCGTGGAATTTTTGCCCCTGAGCATGGTTTCCGTGGCACAGCCGATGCTGGTGAGGCGGTGAAGAATGGCGTGGATGCCGCAACTGGAATCCCAATCCTCTCGCTCTATGACGGTCGCACGCAGCGTCCTTCGGATGCTGTTATGCGTTCGTTCGACGTGTTGGTGGTTGATATGCAGGATGTGGGATTGCGTTTTTACACCTATTACATCTCGATGATTCGCATGATGGATGCCTGTGCCGATTACGGCAAGCGCGTGATTGTGCTCGATCGCCCCAATCCAAATGGCGGTGTGGTGGACGGCCCGACGCTCGACATGAAATTCAAATCGGGAGTGGGATGGCTGCCAATGCCAGTGTTGCATGGCATGACGATGGGCGAAATTGCCCGTATGGCAGTTGGTGAGAAGTGGTCGAAACCGTGCCGGTTGCAGGTTGTAAGTTGTCGCAATTACACACACTCAACGCTTTACGTGTTGCCCATTGCCCCTTCGCCCAACTTGCCCACGCAACGCGCAATCTATCTTTATCCGTCGATTTGTCTGTTCGAGGGGACGGTGGTGAGCGTGGGGCGTGGCACAGCGAAACCCTTCGAATGGTACGGGCATCCTGCTATGGAAGGTTGCTCGTTTCACTTTACACCGCGCTCCACAGCGGGGGCTAAAAATCCACCTTTCATGGGTCAGATGTGCTACGGAGTCGATTTGAGCAATTTGCCCGACACAACAACGCGTGCCATGGGGGTTGATTTGGAACCAGTGATTGCTGCCTACCGTAACCTTGGAATGGGCGAGAAGTTTTTCTTGCCGATGTTCGAAAAATTAATCGGTGTCGGCTATGTGCGACGGATGATTATCGAGGGCTGTTCAGCAGCTGAAATTCGAGCTTGCTGGATAGACGACGTAGCAAAATTCCGCGAGCTACGTCGTCCGTACCTGCTTTATGCTGAGTGAATTACTTGACATCGACTGCTGCGTGGGCGTAGTTGTAGCCGTAGATGTCGTAGAGCTTTGTTAGGTGGCGTAGGCGGCGCATATAGTCGTTGTAATCTTTGCGATTGAGGCTCCATGCCACCTCCGAGAGTGCGCTCAGGCGCGGCAGCAACATATATTGCACCTGCTCGAAAGTTGGAATATATTCCGTCCACAAATTTGCCTGTACACCCAGTATATAACCTTGTTGCTCAGGTGTTAATCCCTCGTATGGGTTGAGCGCGTATGCCTTCTCAAGCGGCACGTAGCCACCCCAAGCCAATGGCTCTTTGTCGGTGGGCTGTGCTTGGTAATAGTCGTAATAGCAGTACTCTGAGGGGGACATGATGGCATGAATGCCCTGCTGCGCAGCTCGAATGCCTCCCGCTGCGCCGCGCCAAGACATGATGGTCGCTGTAGGGCTCACATCGCCCTCCAAAATCTCGTCCCAGCCTATCAGTCGCCGCCCGTGTGCGTTCAGAAAACGCTCGACACGTGCCGTAGCGTAATTTTGCAATTGACGCGGGCGCACCATTCCTTCCGCTTTCATACGTGTCTTGCAGAGAGGGCATTGCTCCCACATCACCGTGGGACATTCGTCTCCTCCGATGTGGATATATTCCGACGGAAAGAGCTCTATCACCTCCGAAAGTACGTTTTCGATAAATTCAAATGTGCTCTCTTTGCCGATGCAGAAGACCCGATCGTCGATGTCCCACGCCTGCCGCACTTCGTACTGCTCGCCCGTGCAACTGAGCCACGGATAGGAGGCTAAAGCACCTACGGCGTGACCCGGAAATTCAATCTCTGGAATCACCGTGATGAAGCGTTGCGCGGCGTAGGCGACCACTTCTCGAATATCTTCCTGTGTGTAAAATCCTCCGTAGGGTGTGCCGTCGAACTCCGAATGGGTGTAGTCGCCACCGGGATCTTTGCCGATGAGTGTCTGTTTGCGAATCGATCCGATTTGGGTCAATTTCGGGTATTTTTTAATCTCAATGCGCCAACCTTGATCGTCGGTTAGATGCCAGTGAAAGACATTTATTTTGTGCATGGCGAGCATATCCAGCAGTTGTTTCACCTCCTCTTTAGGGAAGAAATGTCGTCCCGCATCGAGCATTGTGCCGCGATAGGCGAGACAAGGCTGATCTTCGATGGTCACCACAGGTATCTCGATGGCTCGCACATTTTGTGCTGTAAATGATTCAATAGGAAGCAGTTGTCGTAGCGTCTGTACGGCATAGAATGCCCCTTGGGCACCCCCTGCAGCGATGTCGATTTGAGTTGATGTGATGCTCAACCGGTAGCCTTCAGCCGATAGGGTGCTATCGCGTGCTATGTTCACCGCTCCTGCACCGGATTGCTCCGCGCGAGTCACACTCAACGCCTGTCCAAATGCAGGTTGCACCATCTGATTCAGAGCTTCAGCGGCATAGGACAACCGCTCATCGTCGAAAAGTAGCGACACGGGAGTCGCGGGGGTGAGGCGGAAGATTCCTTCGCCTGCCGTAACGCGTTCAGGAAGAGGAATGATGGCAATTTCGCCGTTGCTTTTCACCACTTTGCCGCAGCTGCACATAGCAGCGCATAAAACCAAAATTGAGAGTATTTTTGTCATATTTTCACACTGTTTATTCGCAGGCTGAAGCTCCTAAAAGCCCCACATTTTCGACTGTTGAGCAGAGGATATGTACCCCCTCGGTGGTCTTGGCATAAGGAAATCCTTTCAGCCGTTCGTACATCGCATCCTTGAAGAATTCGAACGCATTGGCAATGCTTCCCCCAATTACAATTGCTTCAGGATCATAAGCATAGAGTATTAGTGTCATCAAATCGCCCACGTGATTACCAAATTCCTGCCACAGTGCTAATGCCTGCGCATCACCTGCGACAGCTTGCTTGTAGGCTTCGTGCCCCGTGGTGCCGTGCCCGACGAAAAAGCGGCTGCTGCAATAGTATTCGTAGTCGCTGTCGAGATAGGGTGCGCTGCCAATTTCGCCTGCACCCGTGTTGCGCCCGCAGTATAATTTGCCGTCAATGACGATGCCTGCGCCGACCCCTGTGCCCAATGCTACGCATACCACATTGCGATAGCCGCGTGCCTCGCCAAAGTGGCAGACACCCGCTGCGAAGCAGTTGCAGTCGTTGTTGACGTGCACGGGGATTTTGAAACGCGCCTCGAGTTTATCTTTGAGATAAACTTCGCGCCACGATGGAATGCTGATTACGTTATAGACGATGCCGCGTGCAGCATCGACAACCGACGGTACACCGATGCCAATCTGCGTTACGGCAGGCGTTATGAGAGCCTCAATGAGTGAGGAAATATGGTTAATTACTTGTTCTTCAGGTAAGTCTGATTTGCAACGCTCCGAAAGTAACCGCACGATACGATCCTCCTCGACCAACCCGACGCGCACATTAGTGCCGCCTAAATCTACGCCAATTCTCATCGTTATCACTTTTATTTGATTTTTTGTATGCGCCCCTCGCGTAGCTCTACGTGATCGACCATGCGAGAGTCGCGTTCGCGAATCCAAGTTTCAAAACCCCGTTTGCCCTCAGTCAACACAATCAAACGCACCCCCGGAAGAAGGTGGTGATAGGTGGTATGGTCACCTGAATAACGACCGTAGCCGAGCGCAATTCCCTGTTCGGCAACTACATAATCAATGTCGTGATCGTGTCCCACAAAGACACCCATCACATCACCGCACTCGACCATGGCGGCGAACATTCCGGGATTCAATGTTCCCGGACATTCATCTTCACCAGCTCGTCCGATGTGTGAATTTTCGGGATTGCGCCATGCGGTAACGTACTCCGGCAAGGCAATGTGGAAAAATGCCATTGCGGGCAGCGGAGTACCTCCGTTGGAAGTAGTATATTGCTCACTCCAAGTGCGATAGCGAGCTATCTGAGCTTGCGTGAACCAACCGTAACCATCTACTCCCTTCACGGTTGAGTAGTCGTGCGAATCGAGGCAGTAGAGAAGGGCTGCGGGTTTATTGTTCCCGTTTGTCTGCACGGTCAGCGCACAATCGTCCAACTCGCCATTACATAACGTATTCATGCTCAATGGGTAGGAGGTGACGATTTTTGCTATTTCTGCACGAGTCAAATCCTGCTCTGCATCGTGATTTCCCAACACCACGCAGAAAGGCAATTTGCGTTCGGCTACGGGATTGAGCACGCGATGCCACGCTTCGGCGGCGGGAGGTCCCGTGACAATATCGCCTGTAAAGACAACAAAATCAGGATGTTCTGTGTCGAGAATCATGCACAATTGTCCGATGGTCTTCTCCGCTTCGGCACGCCTTTCGGGAGTCTCCAAATCGACGTGCATATCCGTGAATTGTGCAATTTTCAATTGCCCCTCCTTTGAAAAGTGCAGTGAGGGGGTTTGTGCCTGCGTTGCGCCCCATGCGCAAATAGCACATAACAAGGTGATTATCTTTTTCATAGCTCTATTTTTTATTTCAGTTTAACTTCACCGCTCTTCTCCACGTGCACCGTGCACCGTTGTCCTGCGCCCCAAGTGAGAGTTAAATCAAACGGAACATTGGTGGTGACACTCACCACGGGAGTTTGATCGAGCGAGGTGCGGGCTTTGACTTTCAAGCCGACCACGCCATCGGGACCGTAGGGATAGCGATCGATGCCGTGTGCCTCTGTGTGGTGAATGTCCCACGTGATTTGCCCCTCCGAGTAGTCGGATTGCACTCCGAGGATGTACTCGATGAAGACCGCAATGGGAGGTAGCCCTGCCCAGCCCACAAAATTCTTGCGCGCCATGAATCCGGGTTCAATTTTCTCTGGTGCATAATACTCCCAGAATGTACCCGTATTTTGCCACACCTTGAAGACGGAAGTATAATGATTCTCAGCTATTTGCCGTGCTTGGTTGGTGTAGCCTTTGCGGTTTAAACCGTCGATAACCATATAGTTTGTTCCCGGCCACACACCACCTTGCCAGTAGCGTCCCAATGGATTGTATTTCGGATGATCCGCCGAAAGTGACGGTACGCGGTGCGGACGGTTAAATTCGGTGGTGTCTGCTAAATGAGCTACCAGCCGATTGAGCCGTTGCGAATCCAGCGCGTTGGTTTGCAGTGCCCAATAAGCACCTATCCCCTTGGTTGGGCAAAGTGATCCGTCAGCGTAGCGGTCGTGCAGAAACCCCGTTTGCTCGTCCCACAGTTTGTCGTTAATGTAGGTGCGCAGATGCTTCATTTCGTCTTCCATCTCCTCAATCTCTTGCCAGCGTTCGATGTAAAAGCCGATTTGCAGTAGCGACTCATCGACCAACATCTGTTGTAGATTGGTATCCAGCCAAACCATGTGTCCGTGCGAGTAGATGGGATTGTATTCGGGTTTCACACGCGGCATATTGTCCATGCCTGTACCCCAACCACTTGACCAGTAGGTTCCGTCAGGCCACGTACGATTTTGCTGCCACCACTTGGCATAGGCGCACAATGCGGGAAAAATCTTGTGAAGACGCTCCATATCGCCAAATTGACGGTAGTACATCAGCTCGACCCACGGCAGCAGATTGGGTCCTGTGGATGTGGGGTCGTAGCGTTCGAAACAATCGGCACCGTCTGCCTTAATCTCGCGGCAGATGAAGCCATCGGGATGCTGCTTGGCGTAGAAGTTATCGAGTGTCCGTTGGAACGGGAAATAACGGTAACCATAGCGGGCGAACATCATCATAAACGAAGCATCCCACATAAAAATATTGCCGTTGTAGGCGATGTCGAGGTAGGGCGAGACGAAGCCCGAACCCTCCTGTGGCTGGCGGATATTACCCACAGCAATTTGCCATGCGTGCCAGTACATCGCCACCTCTTGATCATGACCCTCCCACATGGGGGCGGGCAGAATCTTGCGTGCTTCGGCAAAGCTGCGTGGCTCAATGCGTTGAGGTTTGGCTACTCGAAACTCGTTTTCGGCAACCAGAGGCTCTTTGACATAGGTGTTTTTGTAGGGTAATTTGTATTTCCCTTCCTGCGCAACGATGCTCGTCAGGCAACCTGCAAAGCAGAGGAGCAAGATGATTTTTTTCATCGTTTTAATCTATTTAAACAGTGAACGGATGCGGCGTGCAATCTCCGTATTGCGATAGGTGCCGCAGAAATGGTCGGCACCCGGTCCATAGGCGAAAACGGGGAGCATGATGGGGGTGTGGTCGTCGGTGACATAGCAACCCATCACACGTCCTGTTTGTTCGTCGCCATCGAGCAGGGTCAGACCACCTGTTTCGTGGTCGGCAGTGATGATAACAAGGGTTTCGCCATTGCTATCGGCAAAACGCAACGCCTCAGCTACGGTCTGATCGAAACTCAACATCTCGATAATTGAGCCGGGCAGACAGCGTGAGTGTCCGGCGTAGTCGATTTTCGCCCCTTCAACCATCAGGAAAAAGCCTTTGTCGCCACTGCGCTCCTGCAATTTGGCAATGGAAGCGCGTGTAGCGTCTACCAACAAATTGAGACTCTCTTCGGTTGCCATCTCGTCCATGCGCTCGTCGATGCAAATTACCTTGCCTTTTTTGGCGTTTATTTCGTCTATTGAGCGAACAAAGTTATATTTTTTTGAAAGTTCACCCACCAAGTCCACACCGTCGTTGCGTTCGGTAAATTCGCGAATGCCACTGCCGCACAGTACGTCAAGACGACCATCTAACAGGCAGTGGGTCAGCTCATCTGATTTGTCACGATCGAGTGCGTGACCGTAGAATGCTGTGGGTGTTGCATCGGCGGCATTGCCCAATGTGACCACTCCAACAGCGCACCCTTTTTCGAAGAAGAAGTCGCTTAGCGAGGGAATGTTATTTCCCGCGTCGTCCATCGCAATGTGGCGATTGGTGTGACGTTCGCCCGTAGCTAAAGCACTTCCGGCTCCAGCCGAATCGGTGGTGAAAGAGCCTTTGGGATTGTTTTGTTGCAGCCCTATGTGTTTGAGTCCCATGATGGTGAGTCCCTTGTTGGCATAGTTGGCAGCAACAATTTGTGCCAACCCCATGCCATCGCCAATCAGAAAGATTACATTTTTAATTTTGCTCTTTGCTCCGTCGTTTTTGTAGGTGGGAGTGTAGATGTCAATCCCTTTCGAGAGGTAGAGTTTGTCGTTGACAAAGCCTTTGAAATCTTTGGTTGCTTTGTCCAATCGCTTGGTTCCTGTGACCTCGTTGGTTGCCGTACGTTGCGCCCCAATTTGGTAATTTTTATTGCTAAAATCGTTGAAGAAGGCGGCACAAGTCTCCGGATGGTCGGTGTTGATGTAGTCGATGCCCATGTCGTAGAAGGTGTAGTAGACGGTCACCCCTTCAGGTGCGCCCCAAAAGCGAATCGGACGATTCATGGCGTGAGCGTGGTTGATTACCTCTTCGAGTTTTGCGCGCTCTTCGGGCAGAATGGAACCTTTGCCATGCCAATGTGTGTAATTGCGGAAATTGGCACTGATAAGCCCTACGTGGCGCAGTTGTTCGGGGGTGTAGTTGGTCTGCGGATCGCCATCGAACATCACATAGGAGGGATATTTCGCAAACTCTTCAGCCTCAGGTACTCGTCCTGTGATGGCGATGCGGACGGCATAAATGTTCTTTGCAGGATCGAATATTTGTGGGTGTTTTGCCAGCATTGCCACCACTGCATCCATCGTGGGTGCGGTCTCCGATTTCACCTCAATCATCAGTTGCAGCAGATTTTCTGAACCTCTCCATGGGCGACCGTCGTTGCGCTCGAAGAGCGTTGCGATGGGTTCGATGTAGAGCTTCTCGAACGATGCGTCCTCACGCAAATCTTCGATGTCGTGTCCCACGAGCAGCTGTCCATCCTTGAGGAATACATCTGCTTCAATCGAATAGACTTGTTGCGCATAGGCTTGGTAGAAAGGAACTTGTTGCGCATAGTCGTTGTGCGAATGAATCAAAATGGGGCGTTGTGCTACGACGGTGCTGCAGATGCAGAGAGCTGCAAGTAGCAGCCAAATTTTTATGTTTTTCATCGTTTAATATTATTTTTCAATTTCAATTTTTGACATTACGGGTGCGTGATCCGAAACATAGACCCCATTCATGATTTGTGGCAGTACTTCGTAGCGATTAACGTGAATGCCGCGACTGACAAAAATGTAATCAATCAGCGGACGATGTGCTTCGGGAATCTCACCGAAATCGGAGAAACTCCACGAGGTGCCAGCCTTCTGAGTTGCAATCTCTTTGGTGTGTAGCAGTGTTCCATCTGCCACAACGTGGGCGATTACTTTCGAATCGGGATTGGCATTAAAATCACCCGTCAGTATCACAGGACGGCTCGCGCGCAGCTTCTCGATGCGCTCGATGAGCAGTGTGACTCCTTGGCTACGAGCCATGCGTCCCACGTGGTCGAGGTGGGTGTTGATGAAGAGCAATTCCACGCCACTTTGATCGCGCAAAATAGCCCATGTTGCTACCCGTTCGCAAGCTCCGTCCCACCCCTTCGAACCAGCTACTTCGGGGGTTTCGCTGAGCCAGAATGTACCAGACGAGAGGGTAGTGAAACGTCCTTTTTTGAAGAATATAGCACTGTATTCACCTTTTGTGGCTCCATCCTCGCGACCTACGCCGACTGCTTCGTAGTCGGGCAGTAACCCTTTCAAATCGTTGAATTGGTTGTCGAGCAACTCTTGTGTTCCGAATATGTCTATGTCGTTCGAAGTGATGACTTTAGCTACCTGTTCGCGGCGGCAGCTCCAGCGATTATTCCCATCTTCGGGGTTGTCGTAACGCATATTGAAGCTCATCACGTTCAATTCGGCAGCTGTACTGCAAGCGGCAAATGAAAGCCATGTAAAAATAAAAATCAATCGTCTCATATCTTACTTATTTTATAAATAAATTTTCAGCGGGAATTGGTGCAAACTCAGTTGCTTCGGGTGCTTTCCAGCCCCAAGACAAATCTTCACCCTCATAATCTTCGAAATAGAGCAGTGTATAGGGGTACAAACCAGCTTCGAGAGCGATGCGTCCTGTGGCAGAGATGGCGGCGTGTGAGCCGTCGTTATCGACCACTTTGCGACCTCCGATGAGCAGGACGCTGCCATCGTCGCTCTTGGTGACAAACTCCCAGATGCCCCGTTGTGGAATGCGAATCACCCCTTCGAACGTGTAACCGAAGTGGTCACGTTGAGGTGCGGTTGCGATGGATGGTTCGACCATCACACCCGAAGATTTGCGTGTTGCGGCGGTCAAATCGGCCACGTGAGCGAACGTCCCTTCGTAGTAGGTGTAGCGTGTGCCCTGCTGCAAGGCGGTGGCATGGACGGGCTGCATGAAGACTGCTTTTTCGGCGTTGAGCACCATCGTGCGACTGGGTGTGGCATCGGCTTTGAATCCGCGAGCCTTGAGTGTCAATGAGTTGTTGATTACGATGGGGGCGGTGTAGCGCATGGATTGTTCCGTAGGTTCCGAACCATCGAGCGTGTAGCGAATCTCGGCAGCAGCTGTTCGCGAAGCTAAATCAACTGCAACGCTATCCGTGAAGAGACTTACATTTTGCGTGGTGTAGGGGATGGAGACCACTTCGCCTTGAGTTAGAGAGTAGGGTTGCACGGTGGGATGCGTGCCTCGTGCGTGGTTGGGCTTGGCGCAGAGAGTGAAGTGCAATTCGCCCCCCTGCATCAACTGCTCGTAGGTCAGGAAATTGGTTTCGATTGGGGTTCCGTTGAGCGTCACCGACTCGATATAGTGATTTCGCCGCGGATTGTCGGCTGTGACAATCAATGTTTTGCCGTTGGTGAGTTGCACGGTAGCTTTTTTGAATAGCGGTGTGGTCAACGCAAATTCGTTGGAGCCGGGGCAAACCGGATAGAAGCCCAAGCTGGTGAAGACGTACCATGCTGACATTTGCCCGCAATCCTCGTTGCCGACGATACCGGCGGGCGTGGAGTCGTACATTTGGTCGAGTAGGCGACGCGTGAGTTCTTGTGTTTTCCACGGTTCGCCCACATAATCATAGAGATACGCCATGTGATGGCTGGGTTCGTTGCCATGAGCATATTGCCCCATAAGCCCCGTAATATCTACCAATTCCGGGTCTTTTTCTTTCGATTCGAGTGTGAAAAGCTGATCTAATTGTGCGATAAATTCCTCTTGACTGCCAAAAAGCTGCACCAGACCGTTCACATCGTGGGGCACAAAAAAACGGTACTGCCACGGTGTAGCCTCGGTGTAGTCGCGACCCGAAACGAACTCATCGAAGGGGGTTGACCAGTTGCCATCGGACTGACGACCGCGGAAAAATCCAGTCGAACCATCGAAGATATTGACGTAGTTCAGTGCGCGTTGTGCATACTCCTCGAAGTCGGCTTGACGACCCATCGCTTGAGCCATGCGGGCAATTGCCCAGTCGTCGTAGGCATACTCCAAGGCACAGGAGACCGATTCGCGAGTCACATTGGAGGGTATGAAGCCCTGCGCGACATAATATGCCGAGCCTTTTTTGTTGATGTTTGAAGATTGTTTCATTGCTTCGAGTGCCTTCTCAGCATCGTAGTCGCGAATGCCCTTCATGTAGGCATCGGCAATCACCGAGACCGCGTGGTAGCCAATCATGGTGCGGGTCTCGCCCGCAGCCAAAGGCCAAATGGGCAACTCGCCCGTGGCATCATACATATCCAACATACTGCGAATCATGTTATTGACCAATGTTGCATCGACCATGGTTTGCAATGGATTCCACGTCCGAAAGGTGTCCCACAACGAGAATGTTGAGTAGTAGACTTTGCCGTCGGGTACGCGAGCGATGGTCTGATCGTGACGGCGATACTCCCCATTCACGTCACTCATGATGTTGGGTGTGAGTTTGGTGTGATATTGAGCCGTGTAAAAGTTGGTCAGCTCCTCTTTGCTACCCCCTTCAACGAGGATGTCACCCAGAGCTTTGCGCCAACTCTCGACAGTTTGTTTGTGTGTTGCATCGAAATCGAGACCTCCGACCTCCTCCATGCAGTTTTCGTGTGCATTTTTCTCACTCACAGACGATAAACCCACTGCCACCGTAAGGCTCTTCACTTCGGGTGCGAAGGTGAGCAACACTTGACGGTTGTTGATGAACAGCACATCGCTGAATGGCTCCGAGAAACGAGCTGAAAAGTAGACATAGTGGTTGGGTGTCCACCCCTGTGTGCGACGCATACCCGTAATTTCGTCCATGGTTGACTGCCTCAATTCGTGCATATCAACCACCTCTTCACTGATGGTGTGCATCAAGTCGATGACCACTTGACGCGGTCCTTCCTTATGGAATGTATAGCGATGTACGCCCGTGCGAGGGGTCGCGGTCAACTCCACATCGAAGCCTTCGGTGGGCAACTTGACGGAGTAATAACCGCATGAAGCCTCTTCGTCATCGTGCGAGAAGGCGTAGGGATGCGGTTCGAATGCACCCCCTCGAACGATGGTGTCGCACAGCGTGGGGTAGAACATCACATCGCCCAAATCGGCACAGCCCGTACCGCTCAAGTGCGTATGCGAGAAACCATTGATTGTCTGGTCATCGTGGTGATAGCCCGCGCAGGCATCCCAATTGTTGGCACGCGTATCGGGGCTGAGTTGCACCATGCCGAAAGGGGTTGTGGCACCCGGATAGGTGTGTCCGTGAAATCCCGTACCGATGAAGGGATCGACGTAAGCAACAGCGTCGTCCGATTGCGGTGAGCACGAGAGTGCCGCAAATGCTAAGAGGGTGTAAACGAGGTTTCTGATCATATTATTTTAGTTTTTTTATTCGAATTTTGTGAAGGGTAGCACCTGCAAAGATAGTGAATCGGAGGCATAATACAACTCTAATCTTTGCCCCATGTAGTCGTCGAAATACTCAACGCGTACGTCGTGCAAATCAGCAGTGAGTTCTGTGATACCATATTTTTTATCGGCTGTGTGCGAACCGTCATTGTCAATGATGAGCTTGCCGTCGATATAGAGTTTACTGCCATCGTCCGAGAGTACACCAAAAGTGTAGCAGCCAGCTTTGTCGATGCGCAGCCGGGTGTTGAACTCCACGGCGAAGTGGTCTTTGTTCTGCACATCGAGCTTGTCGAGCGATATCTCGTGCACATATCCCGTGCGTGCGGGGGTTCCGAGTGTTGCGAAATTAGGTAGACTCACAGAGGTAATCCCCTCCCAGTATTTGTAGGCTACTCGGGGTTGTGTATTTGTGGGTAGTACGCGCAAATCGCCGACTGCCACCAAACCCAACTCTCCTTTGCGACAGACCACAGCTTGAATCACAGCGGGGGCGTAGAGTTTGAAAGGTTGCGTGTAGTGCATCGACTGCGTGGTGGGCGTGGAGCCGTTGAGTGTATAGTAAATCTCACTATCTGCCACATCGCCCGTGATAGTCACCTCGATAGGTTCACTGAAGAAGCCATTTGAAGGTGAGATGTAGGGGACGGGAACATAGATTTTATTGTCTGTTTTGGGGGAGAAGGCTTCGTTGACGAATTTGCCGACACACTCCCGAGGCAGCTCGACACCTAATAAACCACCAATCGTGGCGGCTACATCGCAGATGAGCAGTGTGGGTTCAATCACCTTGCCTCGTGTGACTCCTTGTCCAAAGAAAATCAGGGGTGTGGTGCGCTCGAAGACCGAGTCGCCGCCATGTGACTGACCCAAACCGCCGTGGTCAGCAGTGACGATGAGCACCGTGTTCTCAATCATGCCCTCCTTTTCGAGACGGGCAACCAGTTCGCCTAAAATTGCGTCGAGGCGTGTGATGGTATTCAGGTACTCCTTCGATTCGTGACCATAGGCGTGCCCTACGTGGTCGGGCTCGTTGAGCGAGACGAAGAGAAAATCGGGTTTGTCGGTGAAAAATGCGTCAATGGCACTGCGCAGAGTCTGCTCCGTATCGAGTCCTGTGACTGCTCGATTGACGACCGAAACGTCGTACATACGTGCTTGTCCACTCCACTCGTAGAACATATCAATAGTGGCATCCGGACGTTGCTGGCGGATGTCGTCGAAGATAGTCGGGAAAAGTCCGAGCCGATTTTTAAGGCAAGGCTCGATTGTCATTTTATTGCGCTCCCAGTCGTTATCCGTCACTCCGTGATGGATTGGCAGCGCACCGCTGACCATGGACATCCAGTTCTGACTGCTCGATGTGGGACGAACGCAGCGCGTATTCATTGATACGGCACCGTTTTCGATCAAGTAGTTAAGTGTCGGTGTTTTGGCGCGTTGTACGCCGTAGGCTCCCATGGCATCCAGTCCGATTAGAATGACGTGTTTAGCACGCGGTGGCGTTGCACGATTGCAGCTCATAACGAGAGTGCAGAGCAATAAGATAGCTAATTTTTTCATATCGGATTGAATTATGTAGTTGTTGATAGTGAAACAGTGTTGAAAAAACCAATCCGCAGCCACAGACATCCGCTCTAAGCAGGTGTCTGTGACCCGAATTGGAAAAGAGCGTCCGCCCGAAGGTGGACGCTCTTTGAGTGATTGCGGACTAATGTCCGATGGGGTTTTGTTTCAGTTTACCGTTGGCTTTAGTCACCTCAAGCGGCGGATAGGGGAATACAAGGTCAAAATCGGGCTCAAAGCTACGTGTCTTGCCACCTACGGGCCAAATAGCGACCTTCTCTTTGAGCGGATTCTCTTCGCTCAGCGGTTTTGAAACGTCAACTGGTACGCGGTCATACTGCACAGCGTTGAGTTTGTCATACTGTTTCCAACGTTTGAGATCCATGAAACGATCGGTAAATTCACCCGAAAGTTCGCAACGACGCTCGTGCATCAAATCCTCCATGGTAGCCGAAGCGTACTTGTTACCCAAACCGCAACGCGAAGTCAGACGGTTGAGCTCCGTAGCAGCCAAGCCACCCTTACCCTGATGGATAAGTGCTTCAGCCTTGAAGAGCACCATCTCTGCGTGACGAATCAACGGGATGTTCAAGTCGGTGGTCATATCGTTACCGTTTCTTGAAACATGGGGATTGCTTTGTACTGTTTTCGCAGGATCAAGTTTACCTTCATCGTTCAGAACGCGATCGCCGTAAGAGTAGGGTTCCATGTATTTAGCAAACATAAAACCAGAAACGATAGCATCACCTGCGGGATCGGTAAATGGCTGATCGGCACCGAAGTACTTGAAGTCCATGCCGTAGCTGAATACTGAAATGTCGCGACGTGTATCGCCCTCATCGAACTCTTCCCAAAGGCTACGTGTGGGTTTGAGTGAGCCCCAGCCGTTGAAGATACCCCAGCCTTTGTTGACCAAGCAGACACCCGGGAAACGAGGACCGCCCTCCGGAATACCACTACCCGTAGCCGACCAGATGTACTCCGAAGAGTAGTTGTTCTTGATTTTGAAGACATCGGCATAATTTCCGAGCAGCGCGCGGTGACCTTCTGTCTCAATTTTATCGACCAATGCGGGAATCAAATCCCACTTCGTGGCATCGTGATAAGCCCAGTAAGCATAAAGTTTCACCTTGAGTGCCCAAGTAGCTGCTTTGTGAGCGCGACCTTGGTTGTCAGAATTATAGGTCTCGAACAAGGGCAGATATCCAGCCGCTTCGTCCAAATCCTTCTCGATGAGTTTGTAGTTCTCCATCACCGTAGCTTGCTGTACAGGAATGGTTGACAGAGCTCCATCTCCATCCTCATAGCGGATGAATGGCACGCCCTGATCGACACGACCGTAGCGGTAAGCGATGTGGAAGTGGAGGAATGCACGCATGAAGAGTGCCTCGCCCAAGGTGCGTTTCTCGATTACAGTGAGTTTGTCAACGCCCTTGTTTTTCAGACCTGCTACGAGCCAGTTGGCGCGCGAGATATACTCGGTGAAGACCTCCCAGTTGTCTGTAAGCGGAGATTCATCGCCTACAAATTGATAGTTGACCATCGATGGCCAGCGTGATTTGCTGAACACCATGTCATCGCCGCACGCCTGCTCCCAGAACAGGTTTCGTCCCCAAGTCTCCTCCTTATCGAAAATCCAATAGACCGCATTGATGGCATCCATTGCTTGCTTGTCGGTTTTGAAAAAACCACCTTGATTAGGCTGACCTTCGGGTTTCGTGTCGAGGAAGTCGGCGCAAGAAGTCAGCGTCGCTATGCCTAACGTTAAAACCGCGATTGTTGATAGTATCTTTTTCATAATCCATCAATAATTTTAGTAAGTTAATTTAATACCGAACGAAAAGACGCGTGAGACAGGATAACGTCCCGCATCGAGACCGATACCACCCACCTCAGGGTCGAAGCCCGTGTAGTCGGTGATGGTCAGAAGGTTCTCTGCGCTGAAGAATACCGAAAGCGAACTTCCGCGAGCAGCCAATTTCGCGCTCTTGCGAACGAGACGACTCAGGTCGTAGGAGATGGTGATGTTCTTCAAACGGAGATAGGAAGCATCTTCAAGATAGAAATCTGATGCGGTCTCGAAGTTATTGTTCGCGTCGTTGGCAGCCAGACGTGGCACATCGTTCGATGCAGGCCATGCCTTCAAAATATCGGTCGAACGGTTGAATACGCCCTGAGACTCGTTGAGTAAGGTGAACTTGGTTGCGTTGAAGGCTTTGGTCTTCGCTGCGCCCTGCCACATCATGCTGAATGAAAGGTCTTTCCATGTGAATCCTGCCGAGAATGAATAGGTGAATTTCGGCATATAGCTGCCCATGTATTGGCGGTCGTTTGAGTCAATCTTGCCATTACCATCGTAGTCGATGAACTTCAAGTCACCGGCTTTGGCGTTGGGTTGGATGGGTTTACCCTCCTTATTGACATAACCTGCAGCTTCAGCATCGGATTGGAACAGACCGTCGGTTTTAACCAAATAATAGGTGTATAATGGTTGACCTTCGGCTGTCTGGAACGGTTTGAGTGTACCACGGAAACTATCATCGTGTCCCCATACGCCGGGCATACCCTCTTCGTTTTTCACGCCGATGTCAGATACCCAGTTTTTAAGTGTTGTGAAGTTGCCGCTTACGAAGTAGCTCCAATCTTTGTTCACTTGCTCTTTCCATGTTGCAGAGAACTCGAAACCGCGGTTGCGAATCTCGCCTTGGTTGACCAACATAGGCGAGATGCCGATGTAGTCGGGCCAATTGGTGGTCTGCGCTTGAATCAAGTCGAAGGTGCGTTTCATGAAGAAATCGGCAGAAATCGACAAACGGCTGCGGAACATATCCAAATCCAAACCGATATCGGTCTGCTCAGAGGTCTCCCACGAAAGGTTGGGGTTGAGGGCTGTGCCGAGGTATGGGAAGTTTGAATTTCTCAATCCACCTACCTGTGTACCATCACCATTACCGTCGAAATCGAGCATTGGATAGCCATAAGCATAGCCTACCGAACCGAGGTTACCTACACGACCCCACGATGCACGCAGTTTGAGCAGGGTAACCACGTCGTTCTCCTTGAAGAAAGGCTCACTCGAGATTTTCCATGCACCCGTCACTGCCGGGAAGTCGCCACTCTTGTTGCCTTTGGGCAGACGACCTGCATAGTCACGACGCCATGAACCTGTGACGAAGTAGCGATTGTCGAAGCTATATGACAGACGAGCTACGATAGCCACGTTGTTGTCGGGATAATCAAAACCATCTTCCGGATTCATGAATTCACCGGCATTGCTCAGATACTGATCGGCTTCCGCCTCACTATCAAAGAAACGTCCTTGAACCGAGAAACTGCGTTGACGTTGTTTTGAGGCAGTTGTTGATATCAAAGCACCTACTGTGTGACGACCAAATGTGTTGTCGTAGGTCAGCGTATTTTCAGTCTCCCAGAAGTAGAAATCATTGGTTGCATAATCCAGTGTGTTGGTGCCGGTAGGTTTTCCGGGCTCTGGAGTCTTTGGGGCGAATTTTTTGTAGAAAAGCTTCGATGTGCGATAGGTGAAACGGCTATTGAACTTCAGACCGGGGATGATGCCGTGGATATTCAGGGCAGTTGTGGTCGAGAATTTCTCTAACTTGTTTTGGATTGTGTTTGCCTTCAGCAGACGCAATGGATTGACCAAGTCACCGTGCAGACCGGCTGTGTTGCTACCCATTTCGGCGGTGCCTCCGTAAGAGCCATCATCGTAGTAAGCACGAGCACTGCGTGGCATAGAAAGTGCAGTCCAAAGGATACCTGTGTAACCCTCATCGGTGTATGCGCCCGTCGTCTGACCGCGTTGTTGATTGCTCGACCACATGGCATCCTCGCTGATGGTGATGTGGCGCGAAATGTCGTATTTGCCGTCGAAACGAATGCTGGCAGTCTTGTTGAAGGTATTGATTAACGTACCTTCGTCGTTGTTGTAGTTGAAGGATACACGGCTGGCGAACTTGTCTGTACCACCACTCACCGATACTTGATGACGTTGGTAGAGTGCAGTGCGGAACACTTCGTCGATCCAGTCGGTACGTGTCTGTGCCATCTCTGGATTCTTGATGGGATCCCACAAATCCGAGATCTTCTGACCCGAAGCAGCCAAAGACTGTGTACGAACCATACGCTCCTGCTCAACTGACAGTGACTGAGGTAAGTTGGCAGCTACACGGACACCGTAGTTGCCTTCGTAGGTAACGGATGGTGCACCTGATTTAGCTCGCTTGGTAGTAACCAAAACAACACCTGCGGCACCCGATTGAGCACCATAGATGGCTGCCGATGCGGCATCCTTCAGGACGACAATCGACTCCACGTCGTTGATGTTGTAGGGAGCGCCCGGAACGCCATCGACTACCCAAAGTACGTTCTCGTTGGCTTGCGATCCCATACCGCGAATCATAACTGAAGGAGAAGCCGTAGGGTCACCACCGTTGTTGACCACCGTCACGCCTGCCATCTGACCTTGGAGCATATTAGCTACCGAGCTCACGGGGCGATTTTTGTTCTCCTCGACGTTGTTCATTACGCCCACCGAGGTCGAAAGGTCGGCCTTGCGCGATGCTGCACCGAAACCGAGCACGACCACGTCTGCCAATGTCTGTGCGTCCTCTTCGAGAACCACGTTCAATTTAGTGGCGGATGTAACGGGAATCTCGCGTGTTTTGTAGCCGATGAATGAGAATTCAAGCGTAGCGGGACTCTTAGGAATTGTGATTGAGTAGGCTCCCTCCCCATCGGTCGAAGTGCCTATTGTGGTCCCCTTCACCAGTACGCTGGCTCCGATGATTGCGCCGTTCTTGTCGGAGACGACGCCCGAAACCTCAAAACCTGCACTCTGTGCAAACATACTCATAGGTATTAGCATGAATACCATCAGGAGTATACTTAAGCATGGATTAAATTTTTTCATTTTTTGCTTAATAAAGTTAGTAATAAGATAGGTGTGAAACTGTTCTTTTCGTTGGTAGTCAGCACGGACTACCTTTTTCACTTTTGTCTTTTGTCTGTTTTTTTTCTATACTTTGCTTGGGTTTAAGTTGTTAAATAATTTAATTATATTGATTGTGTTGTTTTAAAATTCTTCATATTGCTATTTTAATTATACAAAAATAGCCTATTTGAACTTTAGGGCGGGGGCTATTTGCGCTTTTATATCCTCATATTGCGCAGAAGAAGGATTTTGGAATGCAAATAAGTCATTTAGGCAAAATGAATATTGCAAAACGATGAAATATGTATCGAACACGCTGCTAATTTAGTAAAAAAATCATAACTTTACTCCATAAATAGACGATATTATGGCACGTGCAATTTTTTTAACCGATTTTTCTGAGGAGTACGCCCGCAGTATTCTGCGTGGCATAGCCCGTTATGCACAGGAGACCGGGCAGGCGTGGAACCTGATAAAATTGCCACTTTCGATTCGTGATAAGTATGGTATAGAGGCGGTTGTGAAGTGGGCGCGGAAGATGAAAGCCGATGCCGTAATCGGTCAATTTTACAACACTGACAACGTCGAGTTGTTCCGTCAAAATGGGATTATAGCGGTGGCGCAAGATTTTAAAAATCGTTTTACCTCCATTCCCAACATCACGGGTCCACATCGGCTGGCGGGGGAGATGTGTGCCGAATATTTTATCAAGAAAGGCTATCATCATTTTGCGTTTTACGGTACACGCAATGTGGTCTGGTCGGACGAACGCTGTCAGGGTTTTCACGATACAATTGCCCAAACAAACCCTGAATTTAGCTTTTCGGCACTCCGCAGCAAAGCTCAAAATGATCTCTGGTACTACGATTCGTCGCGGTTGATTACATGGCTTCAATCGTTGCCTAAACCGGTGGCTATCATGGCTTGCGACGATAATCAAGCTTATCATATTGCCGAATCGTGCCATCAAATTGAGGGCGGAGGATGTCGCATTCCCGACGACATCGCCATCTTGGGCGTGGACAATGACGAGACGATGTGTAAGCTCTCGACTCCGAACCTCTCGTCGCTCAACCAAGCCGTTGAGCAGGGGGGCTACGACGTGGCAAAACTCATCGATCGGCTGATTCGTGTGCCCAATGCGCGTGCGGAAGATGTGATGGTCATGCCGACCCACATAGTTACGCGGCAATCGACTGATATTTATGCAAATAACGATGTGCATATCACGCAAGTGTTGAAATTTATACACGAAAATATCAATCAAAAAATTGCGGTGGATGATTTGGTGGAGTTAGTGCCCCTCTCGCGGCGACGGCTCGAAACCCGCTTCAAACAGGAGATGGGAACTTCGGTTTACGACTACATTATTCAAGTGCGCATCGAAAAGATGGTTCAGCTGTTGGGCGAGGGAATGAGTGTTTCGGAGGCGGCGGCAGAGCTGGGCTTTTCCGACATCAAAAATGTTTCGCGCACCTTCAAACAGCTCAAGGGGATGACCCCCTCGGAATACCGTGAAAAATTTGTACGTTCAAAAAAATAACTAACAACGTGAAATGAGGAGTCAACGACGCATATTGTGTGCGTAAATTGCCCAATGAGTATTATATTTGTAAAAATCGCAAAACAGCATGAAAAAACTGATTTTCTCCCTTTTGATTACCCTTGCAGCCGGGCTCTCTACCGCTGCGTCTCACGGTGTGGATTACAGCAAGACCGCCCGCCCGCCCAAGTCTGATAGGCTTTTCACATCGACAGCCATTGAGCAGCAAATTGAGCAGGTAAAGACCGCACTCTCAGTCGATAAATTGGCTTGGATGTTCGAAAATTGCTTTCCCAATACGCTCGATACGACCGTCCACTACCGCAAGGACAAGGATGGAAAGGACGATACCTTTGTATATACGGGTGATATTCACGCCATGTGGTTGCGTGATTCGGGTGCGCAAGTGTGGCCTTATGTCCGTTTTGCAGCTCAGGATAAGGCTCTGCGTCATCTGATTGCGGGGGTTATTCGTCGGCAATTTACTTGTTTATTGATTGACCCCTACGCCAACGCCTTCAACGATGGTCCAACAGGCACGGGTTGGCAAGATGACTGGACGGTGATGCTGCCCGATTTGCACGAACGCAAGTGGGAAATTGACTCGCCCTGCTATGTGATTCGACTGGCGCACGGCTACTGGAAGGCGACGGGTGATGCGTCAATTTTCGATGATAGCTGGGTGGAGGTGATGCGCACCGTGCTCACGACCTTTCGCGCGCAGCAGCGCAAAGAGGGGCTGGGTCCTTACCATTTTCAGCGGGTGACCGAAACGCCTGCCGACACGCAACTCAATGGCGGTTACGGCAATCCGGTGAAGCCTGTGGGGCTGATTGCCTCGGCATTTCGCCCCTCGGACGACGCAACGACTTTTCCATTTTTAATACCGTCTAACTTCTTCGCTGTTACTTCATTACGCAAAGCGTCAGAGATTCTTCGCGCGGTGAATCACGAAGAGCTGTTGGCTGCCGAGTGCGACACACTGGCTGCCGAAGTGGAGCAAGCTCTGAAACAATATGCTCTCTATGACCATCCGAAATATGGTAAAATTTATGCATTTGAGGTGGATGGATTTGGCAATCAATTGCTTATGGATGATGCCAATGTGCCGAGTTTGTTGGCGTTGGCCTACATGGGCGATGTGGCGGCAGACGACCCAATTTATCGCAATACGCGTCGCTTCGTGTGGAGCGATTCGAATCCCTATTTTTTCAGCGGAAAAGTGATTGAAGGGGTGGGCGGACCGCATATTGGTTTCGATATGGTGTGGCCCATGAGCCTGATGATGAAGGCATTCACAAGCACGGATGATGCGGAAATTAAATGGTGTGTTGAGACTCTTGTCAACACCGATGCCGGTACGGGATTCATCCACGAGTCCGTGCACAAGGATGATGCGACGAAATTCACCCGTCCGTGGTTTGCATGGCAGAATTCATTGTTTGGTGAGCTGATACTCAAGCTAATAGATGATGGAAAAATTGATTTGTTAAATAATATTGAGGTGAAATGAGTGCGACGATGAAAATTCCGCGATTCACAATCGATTCGCAGGATGCGAAGCAAATGGATGACGTGTTCAAATTGATTGTGCCGCAGCCGATTGCCTGCAATAATTGGGCCGTTGATTATCCCTATACTCCTCGTGTTGAGTTCCGTATGTTTCACACTGGAACGCAACTGTGTATCCGCTTTGAGGTTGCGGAGCACTCTACCGCAGCGGTTGTTGTTGCAGATCAAGGTGAGGTATGGACTGATTCGTGCGTTGAGTTTTTCCTTGCAGTGGACGATAGCGGTTACTATAATTTCGAGACGAATTGCATCGGTACCATGTTGTTGGCATTCCGCAAAGAGCGTCCGACACCCGAATATGCGCCTGTGGAGGTGATGCACGCTGTGCGTCGCATATCAACATTGTCTCGTGCGTCTTTTGTCGAGCGGCAGGGCGACAACCATTGGTCGTTGACCCTTGTCATTCCACCCGAAGCACTCTTTCGTCATGCGTTCAGCTCGTGGGATGGGTTGCGCGCGCGCATGAATCTATATAAGTGTGGTGACCATCTTTCGCCTCCGCATTTTTTGTCGTGGCGACCGATTGCCACTACGCGCCCTGATTTCCATCGCCCTGAATTTTTCGTCCCTGTTGATTTTGCGGAGTAGAGGTTTTAATCTTTGTGTGACAGTCGGCTGTTTAGCGTGTCATGCGGTAGTAGGTTCCAAGTGGCAGCTCTTTGCCGGCGCGGTCGGTGAAGCATAGTTCGCCATACTGCTCGTTGGACGGTGTGCCGAATGCCTGCCGTACGGCGGTGCGTGCCAACGTGGAGGAGAGCCCCATGGAGTAGAGGTTCAAGACCAAAAATGCCCCTGAAGGTTCGAGCAGTTGTGCGCAACATTCGAGCATCTCGCAGAGGTTGTTCTCCAAAATCCACTTTTCGCCATCTGCACCGCGTCCATAAGCGGGCGGGTCGAGAATGATGCCGTGGTAATGGTTGCCGCGGCGTACTTCGCGTTGCACAAATTTCAAGGCATCTTCGACAATCCAACGCACACCATCCAAGCCACTCAGTTCCATATTTTCGCGTGACCACGACACCACTTGCTTCACCGAATCGACGTGGGTGGTCTCAGCCCCCGCAGCGCGTGCCGCGAGGGTTGCGCCACCCGTGTAGGCAAAGAGATTCAACACGCGAGGTGTTGTGCCTTGGGTGTGAAGTGCTGTGCATCGATCATAGATGAAGTCCCAGTTTGCAGCCTGTTCGGGAAAGATGCCCACGTGTTTAAATGCCGTGAGTCCGAGTCGCACACGGAGATTTTTGCCCCGACAATCATAGCCGATTACCCACCGTTCCGGGGTTTGCGGTTTGAGTCGCCATTCGCCACGTTCGTCGCTGCGTGCATCGCGCAGAAAGGAGGCGTGAGCCAGCTTTTGCCACTCCGGTTCGGAGAGTGTTTTGTGCCAAATCGCTTGCGGTTCGGGACGACGCGTAATATAGGATCCAAAGCGTTCCAATTTCTCAAAATCGCCTGTGTCAATTAATTCATAATCCGCAAATTGCGGTGTTAACTGCTCTTGCATATTTTTTATTTTTTATCCGATTCATCCATCAATCGCATCTCGCATTTCACACAATCGAACTCCAAACGGTAGCGATTGTTGCCCCGTTCAAGATAGAGATTGCCGCGCAGTTGCGACTCCTCGCGCAGGCATTCGCCAATCTCGCGACGCAAGCAATAAGCCGTGCGCATCACGCAATGCCCTGTGGTTGAGGGCTCAAGATCGAGTCCGCGCTCGATGGTCTGTACTCCGTGATCGCGATAGAATTGCTCCGCCATGTGATTCGTGACATTCTCCACAGCGGTGATTTGCGTGGAGGGGTAGGGCACTGTCACCTCTTCGGGCAAAATGCGTTGCTTGATTTGGCGTGCAAGTCGTTGTTGACGAAGTAGTTCCAACCCTTCGCGTCGCAGTGCTCCCAACACAGATACGGGGATAAAAAAGCGTCCGTCAGCCCCCTCCACCTCGCGCACCTCGAAGATGGTATCGCCGCTCTTGAGAAGCTGTGTGCGTACCGTGGCAGACATTTTTTCCGAGTCGTTTGCCAGTTCGAATGACCCTTCGCGTGACACCTCGGATATGACCCCATCGCAGTCGGTGAAGTAGATTCCAACCCGATCGGTAGCCGAGGTGAAGAGTGCGCGCACGGGGATTACACGGCGGGTGCGACTGTGCTCTATCAGTTGGGTGAAACGGTGGTCATAGTTGCGAAAAATCTCCGTGCCAACGACGATTCCGTCCATACGATTGGGTTGCACGCGTCGACCAGAAACAACGTTTACATTGGTGCCATTGGCACCGAAACAGATGCCGTCGCCCGCGGCAAGTGTATGTGTACAGTCGAGTGTAAAGCTTTTATTGTCAATGGATATGACCTCTCCTATGAGTTCACCCGTGGCTTTTGGAGTATCGAACGATGCCACACCCGCCACGCGTCCCGCAAAGAAATATTCGGACTCGCCACGCGTGAAGCTCTTGGCGGTGTTGGGTTCGAAGTCGGGCACGCTGACCCCTGTCGAGGAGCGGACAAAGCCTGTGCGTGCGGCAATTGCCTCGTCGATGGCTTGTCGATAGGCGGCAACTCCATTTTTTATGTAGTTGACATCTTTCAGACGACCTTCAATCTTGAATGAGGTCACCCCCGCATCCATCAACTCGCCTATGTGTGCTGCGAGGTTCAAGTCGCGCACCGAAAGCAGGTGTTGTCCACTGATGTAGCGTCGACCTGCACCATTGGTCAGGTCGTAGGTCAGCCGACACGATTGGCTGCATTGTCCGCGGTTGCCACTGCGTGATCCCATGGAGCGCGAGAGAAAACAACGTCCGCTGTAACCCACACAGATGGCTCCATGGACGAAACACTCGACCTCAGCACGTGTTGCTGCGCATACCGCGCGTATCTCTTCGAGTGACATAGCGCGTTCGAGAATGACCCGCGCAAAGCCGCATTTTTCGAGAAAAACTGCCTGTTCGGGGGTCATCGTGTGCATCTGAGTCGAGGCGTGCAGCTCCACGGGTAGTGCCATCCGTCGTAGTGACATATCTTGCACGATGAGCGCGTCAACGCCGGCGGCAATCAATCCGTGCGCCTGATGCTCGGCAGCTGCCAACTCGTCGTCCCAAAGCAGTGTATTGAGGGTTGCATACACGCGCACACCATATTGATGTGCATACGCTACTACGCGTGCAATCTCTTCGTCTGTATTTCCGGCAGCATGGCGCGCACCAAATTGTGCGCCGCCGATGTAGACTGCATCGGCACCAAAATCGACCGCGGCAACTGCCGAGGTGTAGTCTTTGGCAGGAGCCAAAAGTTCAATTCGTTTCACAAAAGTGTTATTTCAGACAAAAGTAGAAAACTATTCGTAATTCACAATTGCCAAATGACAATAAATTTTATAAATTTGCACCATATTATGAAATCTATCAAAAACGAAATACTATGCTTACTTTAAAGCAACTCCGCGACGACAAAGAGTTGGCAATACGCAAACTTGCGAAAAAAGGGTTTGATGCCACTGCTGCCCTCACCCGCATTGAGGAGTTAGACGACCGCCGTAAAGCACTTCAAACTGAATTAGACAACTGTCTGGCGGAGCAAAACAAAACAGCCAAGGAGATTGGTATGCTCATGGGGCAGAATCGCCGTGAAGAGGCTGAGCAGAAAAAAAATGCGGTAGCCGCACTCAAGGAACGTTCGAATTGCCTGACAGCCGAGCAGAAGCAAGTGACCGACGAGTTGCAGGCCGTGATTGTCACCTTGCCCAACTTCCCCGCTGACATTGTGCCTGAAGGCAAGACCGCAGAGCAGAATTTGGTGGTGAAATTGGTGGAGACCTATACAAAATTGCCCGAAAATCCGCTGCCCCACTGGGAGTTAGCACGCAAATACGACATCATCGACTTCGATTTGGGGGTGAAGCTCACAGGTGCAGGTTTCCCCGTCTACAAAGGCAAGGGCGCGCGTCTGCAACGTGCTTTGATTAGCTACTTCCTCGACTGTAACGCAGCGGCAGGCTACCTCGAAATTGAACCGCCTATTCTGGTCAACGAAGCATCGGGCTTCGGAACAGGACAGCTTCCCGATAAGGAGGGGCAGATGTATCACGCCACGGTCGATAATTTTTATTTGGTGCCCACGGCGGAGGTGCCGGTGACCAATATCTACCGCGATACGATTCTCGACGAGAAGGATTTCCCTGTTAAAATGACCGCCTACACCCCCTGTTTTCGTCGTGAAGCCGGATCTTATGGCAAGGATGTGCGTGGCTTGAACCGTCTGCACCAATTCGATAAGGTCGAAATCGTGCAGTTGAGTCTGCCTGAAGTCTCCTATGCTGCCCTCGATGGCATGGTGGCACACGTAGAGTCGCTCGTCAAGTCGCTTGGCTTGCCCTACCGCATACTGCGCTTGTGTGGTGGCGATATTTCGTTCACGTCGGCTCTTACGTACGACTTTGAGGTCTACTCTGAGGCGCAGAAACGTTGGCTCGAAGTCTCTTCGGTTTCGAACTTTGAGGCTTTCCAAGCTAACCGGCTGAAACTTCGCTATCGCGATGCCGACAAAAAGATGCAGTTGGCGCATACGCTCAACGGATCGTCGTTGGCATTGCCTCGAATTGTCGCCGCGCTACTCGAAAATTTCCAGACCGAAGAGGGGATTCGCATCCCAGAGGTATTAATTCCCTATACGGGATTTGATATTATAAAATAAGTTACTACATTTGCAGAATAATAAACAAAAAAACACTAACATATAATTTTTTTAGACATGGCTTACAAAATTACTGATTCTTGCGTTGCTTGTGGAACTTGCGTTGGCGAGTGCCCCGTTGAGGCAATCTCTGCCGGCGATATTTACGTTATTGATGCTGATAAGTGCATCGACTGCGGTACTTGCGCAGGCGTTTGCCCAAGCGAAGCAATTGTTGCCGAATAAGAGAGACGCGGCAAAAAGAAAAAGCACACCTGCGAAGGTGTGCTTTTTTTGTTGTGAGTTGTGGAGAGTCTATTTTATGCAGCTGGTCAGCAGGCGTGTTTGCGAGGTGGGCGCAATGTGTAATTCGCGCACGCTTGCCGGTACGAGTACTGTCTCGCCTGCGTGAATTGAGAGGGGCGTGTTATGGTCGGCAGTGAGTTGTGCCGAGCCTTCGGTGCAGATGACGACAACGAATGAATCGAGCGTAGCGTAGTTGATTGTCAATGGTTTATCTAACTCATAGAGCGAGGTGGTGAAGTAGGGGCAATCAACCAATTCTACCTCGTGATTCGCTACGGAGGTGTAGCGTGTGCGGTAGTCGGGTAGCACTGAGTAGTCGATGGCATCCTTTGCCAATTCGGTGTGTAGCTCACGAGTTTTACCCGCTGCATCGCGGCGATTGAAGTCGTAAATGCGGTAGGTGATATCCGAGGTTTGCTGAATTTCGGCGATGAAGGATCCTGCGCCGATGCTGTGGATGCGACCTGCGGGGAGGAAAAAGAGATCGCCCCGATGAATTTCATATTCGCGCAGCAGGTTGGTGATGGTGTTATTCGCCACCGCAGCCTCGTACTCCGCAGGGGTTATGTGCTGTGCAAATCCAGACCGCAATTTTGCCCCTTTATCCGCATCAACCACGTACCACATCTCGGTTTTGCCCTGCGATTTATGGCGTTTTTGTGCCAGCGTGTCGTTGGGATGTACTTGAATCGAAAGATCTTGCTGCGCGTCAATAAATTTGATGAGTAATGGAAATTCACTGCCAAAACGATCATAAACGTGCCCTCCAACCAGCGCACCGCGCTCGCGCGCAATGAGTTGTGGTAGGGTCATGCCTGCATCGTCACCATTTGCCACAACCGATTCGTTACCGCGCACGCCCGACAGTTCCCAGCTCTCACCAACAGCTGCCTGAGAGGAGCTGATTTGTTTATATGGTACGATTTTCTCGCCACCCCAAAGGGTCGATTTCAGAATGGGCTGAAACTTCAGAATATCCATTTTTTTATTTTTTATTTTCGTCTAACTTGTTCAATGCAAATGCGTAAGCACCTGCTGATATGGCGCAATCGGCACCCATCTCCGAAATGCAAACACCGATTCGTTTTTGTGGATCATAGACCACAAATTTGTCGGTTCCGTACACTTTTAACTTGCGCTGCTCGCCTCGTGCAAATTCACCAAATTCGGTTGCGTCGTCCAGATTGTAAACCTTCATCTGCACCCGATTGATGTGCTCGCCACCGAGGGTGCCAATTTGGCTGCGAAGTTCGCGTAAAAGACTTGGCATAAAGTATTTGTGCGCTGCTGTGATACCGCCACCGATGACAATCAATCCATCCATGAGGGTCACGGCAGTTGCCATGGCATCGCCTGCAATCTCGCCCATCTCCTCAAAAGCCCGGATGGCTGCGGTGCGATTGCCTGCACATTTCCCTTCGGCGATGTCAAAAATCTCTTTGGGGGTGAAGTTGTGGTCGGGATTGCCCGATTGCTCACCGTAGACGCGCTTCACTGCGCGCACTGCAACACCCTCTTCAACAATAACTTCAGGGCATTTTTTGTGGCGCAGGCACCACGTTTCGGCGCACGAATTGTCGCCCATGTGCAACCTTGTATCTTCGGTGACCAATCCAAATCCGAATCCGGTGCCGAATGTATAGCCCAATAAGTTGTGGTACTGCTTGTTGCTGCCTGCTTCACGCAGGCGTTGATTCACGGAGGGCAGGGCACCACACAAGGCTTCGCCGTAGGCAAATAAATCGCCGTCGTTGTTGATGAAGACAGGAATGCCAAATTTATTTTCGAGATAGGCTCCCAAGGCTACTCCGTCGCGAAACGAAGGAAAGTTGGGCAAGTAACCGCCGATGATGCCGTTGGGGTAGTCGGCTGGACCGGGAAATGCAAAACTGATTGCCACGGGGCGTTCGGTGAGTTGACCGATAACAGTTGTGAAACCATCGGCAAGTGTCTTCAAACAGAGGTCGAGATTGGCTGCATTGGAGGGTACCGAAATGGGATCAATGACCATGTGTCCCGACTGCATAGCACTGAATACGAAGTTCGTACCGCCTGCATCGAGCGTGATGACTATTCTTTTATCGTTGGTATACATAGGTTTGAATTTAGAGTTGTTCGTATGACAAATGTACGATATATTTTTGATATATTTTTGAATTTTCTGTACCGTAGCCTATATTTTGACAATCAAAAGGTTGACAATATTCGAATATCCTGTCGTGATTTTCTAAATTTTACCTATCTTTGGGGGCAAATAGCGTATGTGTTATGACACCAAATGATATAAGGAACATTTTACGGCAATTTTCGTCGTTGGTTGACGGTTGGGTTGCTTCGGGTAACATTGCCCCCATCGAACGCGACTTGGCACTTGATAAACTCAAAGCTTTGTATGAAGCTCTGTTGTTGGCGGATGTACATTCAGATATTGTTGAACAGGTCGAAGCGGAGAATATTAATCTTGACGAGATGTTGTCGGTTGACGTGGCAAATTTTGGTCGAAAATTCGATGCGGAACCTGAACCCAAAGTGGAGGTGATTTCCGAACCGGAGCCAGAGCCAGAGTCCGAACCCGAAATGGTGGTGATTTCCGAATCAGAACCAGAGTCCGAACCCGAAATGGTGATGATTTCCGAACCAAAGCCAGAGTCCGAACCCGAAATGGAGGTGATTTCCGAACCAGAGCCAGAACCAGAAGTTGCGCCTGTGCCGACCCACAGAGCTGCGACGGAGACCGCTTCCGTGCCCAACTCTCCGACGTTGTTCGGAACGGACGACTTGTTGCGTCACCGCCAAAAACAGCGTGTGATGATGTCGCTTTATGATATTGAGGAGCCGGCTCCTGCACCTGTTGCTGCACCGGCACCGCAGCCGATTGTTGAAAAGTCGACGGTGGCAACTGAGCCTGCGCGTGAGGAATCTGCAACGGTGGAGAGTGCAATAGTTCGACCTGCGTCTGCCCTCACTTGTGATGAGGATGACGATATGATGATTGAAGAGATTGATCTCGACGATGAGCAAGAGGAGGAAGTCGCGGTGGACGTGCCTGTGCAAAAAGCCGCTGACAGAGAGCTTTATGCGGTGTTGGGAGAGGTGATGAATCACGATAAACAGACGTTGTCCGATACGTTGGCAACGGCACATGACCACGCATCGCACGCGACAAATGATTTGTGCAAGATGGTCGGTATTAACGATCGTTTCCTTATGATTCGCGACTTATTCGACGGCAATACCGGAGCTTACAACCAAGCAATCGACATACTGAACGGTTTTGATGACCTCGATGATTGCATGATTTACATAGCTGAAAATTACGTATGGAATGCCAACTCCGATGGTGCAAAACTGTTGATGAAGTTGATTGAACGCAAATTGTCTTAATACGCAGAAAATGGCAAAATTATACATTGTTCCTACGCCCATTGGAAATTTGGACGACATCACGCTGCGAGCAATCAAAGTGTTGCAAGAGGTAGATATGATTCTTGCTGAAGATACGCGCACGTCGTTGGTGTTGCTCAAACATTTGAGTATTGAGAAACCCTTGCGCTCACACCATAAATTCAACGAACACGCTACTGTGCAGATGGTTGCCGATGTGATTGCTGCGGGGCGCAATGTGGCATTAATCTCTGATGCGGGTACACCGGGAATCTCTGATCCCGGCTTCCTGTTGGTGCGCACTTGTGTCGAACAGGGAATTGAAGTGGAGACTTTGCCCGGTGCTACGGCGTTGATTCCTGCGCTGGTACAGAGTGGTTTCCCCTGCGATCGATTCTGTTTTGAGGGTTTTCTACCGCAGAAAAAAGGGCGCACGAAATTTCTTGCGGCACTTGCTGATGAGGAGCGAACCATGATTTTTTATGAATCACCCTACCGCGTGGTCAAGTGTCTCGAACTGATGGTTGAGACCTTTGGAGAAGAGCGTAAAGTCTCCGTTTCACGCGAAATTACTAAGAAATTCGAACAGACCGTACGTGGTACGCTTGCCGAGGTACTTGCCCATTTCGCGATTACTGCGCCCAAAGGCGAATTTGTGATTGTGGTAGCCGGAAAGCCCAAAGCGACAAAAGAGAGTGCGGAGGAGGAAAATGAATAATTTAGAGACAAATTCACCATCAGAAAATCGCTCCAACCGTCGATGGCTGGCTGGTTTTCGCGAGTTTATGCGGGGACGCTTCAGCCTTGATGAGGACAAGGCACAATCTGAAGAGGTCATAGCCTCTATTGAAAAAGGGGTGGTGTTTCGGGGTGTCAACTTGTGGGTGTTGATTTTTGCCACACTCATCGCTTCGTTGGGACTGAATGTCAACTCGGCTGCCGTGATTATCGGCGCGATGCTCATATCGCCTATCATGGGTCCTATCATGGGTGTGGGTGTGGCAATGGGTATCAATGACTTCGACTTGTTGAAGAAATCGTTGCGCAACCTGACTTTGATGTTCATCGTTGCCATTGTCACCTCAACGCTCTATTTCTTACTTACGCCACTTGCTGATGCGGGTAGTGAGTTGTTAGCACGCACAGTGCCAACTACTTACGATGTGCTCATCGCCTTGTTTGGCGGCTTGGCCGGCATCGTGGCGCAATCACGCAAGGATCGCACGTCGACTGTGATTCCGGGTGTGGCAATTGCAACGGCACTCATTCCACCTCTTTGCACGGCGGGGTTTGGTCTGGCTACGGGGCAATATCGCTATTTTATAGGTGCTTTCTATCTCTTCTTCATCAACTCGGTCTTTATTGCCCTTGCTACTTTTTTGATGGTGCGTTTTCTGAAGTATGAAAAGAAGGCGATGATCGACAAGATTAAGGAGCGTAATGTGCGGCGATTGATGCTTGCTATCACCCTTATTACCTTTATTCCCAGTGTATTTATTGGGTTGCACATGGTGCGGGTTTCGGCCTTCGAACGGGTGGTCGATAAATATGTAAATCAAGTCTTTTCATTCCCTTCAACGCGGGTAATTGAATGTGATAAATTTTATGAAAGCGGATGGAAATCTTCGCGTGTTGAGCTGTTGTTGGTGGGTGAACCACTTGCGGCAGAGGTGATTGATCATGCCAAATCGCAATTGTCGCTCTTTGGACTGCAAGATGTTGAATTACTTGTGCGTCAAGCCTCTAACTCCGATAAAGTGGATGTGAATACGCTTCAAAAAAGCTATGTGGAGTTACTTGAGGAGAAGAACAAGCAAATTGCTAATATGCAATCGCAACTCAGTCGCTATCAGATGGTTGATGTGGATGTGGACGACATATCGCAAGAGGTGGGTGTCGTGATGCCTTCAGTGGGTGCGATTGTGCTGACTAAGGGGGTGCGATTCGATACCCATGGCGTTGCGCAGGACACCTTGTTACTCTGTCATGTGACCCCTCACCAAAGTGGTCAAACTATTGATACTGAAACGCTCACCCATTGGTTGCGCATCCGTACTAAAATTGAAAATATAAAACTGTTTGTTGAGGAACAGCCCCTTGCTAATGGAAAATAATGTACAAATGACCCCCTTCCAACATCTGCAGCTCGGAATGTTGTGGCATACGTGTCGTGGCTTTGCCAAGTTGCCCTATTGGTTCCGTTACTCTGTGATTGAAAGCATTATTTTCTTCGTACTTTATTACTGCCTTCGTTATCGCAAGAAAGTGGTGGTGGAAAACCTGCGGAATTCGTTCCCTGAGAAGAGTAAATTGGAGCGTTTTCTCATTCGTCGCAAGTTCTATCGTACGCTGGCTGAGATGTTTGTCGATACGGTGAGCTTAGCCGGAATCACCGATAAGCAAGCGCGAAAATTGGCGCGTTACACCCACGTAGAGAAACATACGGCACTGGTCAAGGGGACTGATTGGATTGCCATGATGGCGCACTTCGGCTGCTGGGAATATGGACCGCTGTGGGGTATTTACGATCCGACACAGGTAGTGGTCGCGGTCTATCACCCTTTGCGAAGTGTGGTGATGGATGAGTTTTATCAGCGGCTGCGCAAACAACACAATGCGGAGACGGTGGCGATGAATGAGTATATCCGATTCTATCTACGTCATCGCGAGCATGGTCTGGATGGCAAGAATTTTGCCATGGGACTAATTGCCGATCAGAATCCTCCCATGCGTCCCAATAGCCACTGGTTCAAGTTTTTGAATCAAGATACAATCTTTTTCGACGGAGGTGAAAAATTAGCTCTCAAGTGCCACCTGCCTGTCTATTTCACCTACATGAAGCGTATTCGTCGTGGCTGCTATGAAATTAAGTTTGAGCAAATTTACGATGGAACAGAGGTTGTTGATGTGAATGAAATTACTGAACGTTACGTGCGACGGTTGGAGAAGATGATTCAAGAGCATCCCGAATTGTGGATGTGGTCGCACCGTCGTTGGAAACATAAGCGAAATGTCTGCTGAGATAGTCATATTGAACTGGAATGGTGAGCAACACTTGCGGCGATTTTTGCCCAGTGTGGTCGCTTCTGCACCCATAGGGGTCGGAATCACAGTGGCGGACAATGGTTCAACGGATGGTTCCATTGACCTGCTGGAGCGCGAATTTCCGACGGTTCGCCTCATTCGGTTGGATTGTAATTACGGTTTTGCAGGGGGGTACAACAAGGCTTTGGAGCAAGTTTCTGCAGATTATTTTGTGCTTCTAAATTCCGATGTGGAGACTCCGCGTGGCTGGCTTGAGCCGATTCTCGATATGTTGAGGCGGAATCCGAATGTGGCAGCAGCTGCACCCAAACTTTTGTCGTACGAGGAGCGAACGAAGTTCGAGTATGCCGGTGCGTCGGGAGGATTTATTGACTACTTGGGCTATCCGTTTTGCCGCGGGCGTATTTTGCGCCGCTTGGAGGTCGATGCCGGACAGTACGACGATGCGCGAGATGTTTTCTGGGTGAGTGGGGCAGCTTTCTGCTGCCGAGCCGATGTGTTCCGAAAGTTGGGTGGCTTCGATGCTGATTTTTTTGCCCACATGGAGGAGATTGACCTCTGTTGGCGGATGCAGTTAGCTGGCTATCGCGTGCGAATTATCCCATCGAGTGTGGTCTACCACCTTGGAGGAGGTACACTTGCGAGCGACTCGCCGACTAAGGTATTCTACAACCATCGCAATAATTTGGCAATGCTCTATAAATGTGCCTCTCCCGTGCAACGCGCCATGGTGGCGGTGATACGTCCACTGCTCGACTGTATGGCGGCACTCTCGTATTTGGCGCAAGGACGTTGGGCGAATTTTCGAGCTGTGGGGCGTGCCTATTGCGATTTTCTGCGTTGGCACCGCGCGCTATCAATCAAACGCCGAGTCATCCGCACATCGTGCAGCGACTCGGCATCACCGATTCTATACAAAGGTTCAATCCTTTGGCGTTACCTCTGTGGCTTGCGCACCTTCGGCCATTTGATGTAAAGGCTGCGCACTCTCCTATTAATATTGCTCTTGCTCGTTGGGGAAATCGCACGATTTCACATCGCCAATATACGCCGTCACGGCATTGGTCATTTCGGTGTGCAGATCCGCGTAGCGACGCAAAAAACGGGGCGAGAACCCTTGGTTGATGCCCAGCATATCGTGGATGACCAGTACCTGACCGTCCGTACCACCACCTGCACCGATTCCGATAATTGGTATGTGCAGCTCCTGAGATACTTGTGTAGCTAATTTGGCTGGAATTTTCTCCAGTACAATCGAAAAACAACCGGTCTCTTCGAGCAGATGTGCATTCTGAATTAACTTTGCTGCCTCCGCCTCCTCTTTGGCGCGGACGTTGTAAGTCCCAAATTTATGGATGGATTGCGGTGTTAATCCCAAATGACCCATGACGGGAATACCTGCCGAAAGGATGCGTTGTACCGATTCGATAATCTCTTCGCCACCCTCCATCTTCACGGCATCGGCTTCGGTCTCCTTCATGATACGAATGGCTGAATCGAGGGCGATTTTCCAGTTGCCTTGGTAGGTACCGAACGGGAGATCGACCACGACCAAGGCGCGTTTGACAGCACGAACGACCGACCGTGCGTGGTAAATCATCATATCGAGTGTGATGGGCAGCGTGGTTTCGTAGCCTGCCATGACATTGGCTGCCGAGTCGCCGACAAGAATCACGTCGACACCCGCAGCATCCACAATTTTCGCCATCGAATAGTCATAGGATGTGAGCATTGCGATCTTCTCGCCACGTTGTTTCATCTCCGTCAGACGATAGGTCGTGACGGCTCTTACAGTACTTTCTACTGACATAGTTTTTTTGTTTAGCGGGGCAAAGTTAATGCTTTACACCGATTTGACAAAAGAAATTCCATAAAACAACCCCGCCTGAGACGGAGACGTTGAGTGAGTGCTTGGTACCGGCTTGCGGAATCTCCAGCGAACCGTCGCACACATCAACCACCTCTTGCGCTACACCATCGACTTCGTTGCCGAAAATCAGTGCGTAACGTGTTTGTGTATTGGCTTGAATGGTGTTGAGCATGGCTGCCCCCTCGACCTGCTCAATTGCAAGTACGCGGTAGCCCTCGGTGTGGAGTTGCGCCACGCAATCGACTGTCGAAGCACAGTAGGTCCAGCCCACGGTCAGCTCGGCACCGAGTGCCGTCTTGTGAATATCGCGGTTGGGTGGGGTGGCGGTGATGCCGCAGAGATAGATGTGTTCCACGGCAAAGGCATCGCCCGTGCGAAAAAACGAACCTACATTCTGCAACGAGCGGATGTTGTCGAGCACCACCACTACGGGCATTCGCTCCATGTGGGCAAACTCTTCGGGAGTCGGACGACCCAGCTCTTCATTTAATATCTTGCGCATATTTAAGCAGTTTTTCATATTTTGAGCCCAAATGTAGCTATTCCGAAATTTTATTCCTAATTTTGGAGCTGCAATCTTATTCAACACACGCTCTATGTCTTTCATAAGATATCTATTACTCACTATATTGGCACTCGTAGCGGTGCATACTTCGGCACAGGAATTGGTTGTCAGAGGTGATTTTACGACCTATTTCGACAACCGTGAATATGCGAGCACGGGATTTGACACATCGGAGACCTGCTTTAGTGCCCGTCTCTCCCCGCAGATTGGTTTGCGCTGGGAGCAGCACCACACCCTGATGATTGGGGTGGATTTGATGCAGAATTTCGGTGAGGATACCAAATTTCTGACCGAGGCGAAGCCGCAGATATGGTACCAATTCGAATTGCCTAAGGTGTTGGCTGTGGCGGGAATTTTTCCGCGTACGAAGCTGCGTGGCGACTACGGCGAAGCATTTTTCGACCGCTCTTACAACTTTTATCACAACCGCATACAAGGTGTGATGGGGCAATATCGTGCTGAACGTGGTTTTGTCGAGTTTGCCATTGATTGGGAGGGAATGCAGTCACCCACGGTGCGTGAGCAGTTTCGGCTGCTCTCTGCGGGCGAGTATCGCGGTGCTCGTTTTTACGGTGGTTACGCCCTTTCGGTGGGGCATTATGCCAAAACGTCTGCCCCTGTCGACGGCGAAGGGGTGGTGGATAATATGCTGGGTAACCTCTACGGTGGTGTGCGGTTTAATGCCTATTTCGACTTCGATTTTCGACTGGGATATCTGCAAAGTTATCAGCGTGATAGATGTATAGGGCAGTCGTGGAGTCCAAAAGGTGTTGCACTGGATTTGCGCATGAGTCGCTGGAATGTGACGTTGGGCAATATGCTCTATGTGGGGCAAAATCAGCTCTCGTTTTATAACCGTTACGGCAAGGCACTCTATCCGAATAACATCTTCTTCGGCACGCACCACAATATTTACAACCGCACGGAGATTAGCTATGCACGTCGTTTTGCGCATGACACGGTCGGCATCAAAGCGGGCATCTTCTTCGATTATGACGGCACGGGAGTAGGCACGTCGCAGTTGCTGGAGCTGAATGTGCGTTTGGGTAAAGTGTTTACGAAAAAAGCAAAATAAAATTATACCTATATAATATGGCAATCGAAACGAACGAACCAAAAGAGAAATCACTCAACTTCCTTGAAGAGATTATCGAGGAGTCAATCGCCAAAGGCAATACGCGGGTGCAAACTCGTTTTCCGCCCGAACCGAACGGCTACCTTCATATAGGTCACGCTAAAAGTATCTGCATTAACTTCGGATTGGCGAAGAAATACGGTGGCAAATGCAACCTGCGCTTCGACGATACGAATCCCGTGAAGGAGGATGTGGAGTATGTGGACGCTATTAAACGTGATATTAAATGGCTCGGATTCAACTGGGCAATAGAGCGTTATGCTTCTGATTATTTCGATCAACTCTACGATTGGGCTATTGTGATGATCAAAAAAGGGCTCGCCTATGTGGATGACCAAACACAGGAGCAGATTCGTGAAAATCGTGGTACTATTTCTGTGCCGGGAAAAGTCTCGCCATGGCGAGACCGCTCGGTGGAGGAGAATCTCGATCTGTTTGTACGGATGAAAAACGGCGAGTTTGCCGATGGAGCAAAGGTGCTGCGCGCCAAAATTGACATGGCGCACACCAATATGCTCTTCCGTGACCCGATTATGTACCGTATTTTGCATACCGAGCACCACCGCACCGGCAACAAATGGTGCATCTATCCCATGTATGACTATGCACATGGCGAGAGCGACTCGATTGAGCAAATCACACACTCGATATGCACGCTTGAATTCGATGTGCATCGTCCGCTCTACGACTGGTTTATTCAGGCGTTGGAGATTTTTCCGTCGCATCAGTACGAATTTGCGCGCTTGAACCTCACCTACACCATGATGTCGAAGCGTAAATTGCTGAAGTTGGTGCAGGAAAATGCCGTCATGGGCTGGGATGATCCGCGTATGCCGACCATTTGCGCCCTGCGCCGCAAGGGTTATACGCCTGCGTCGGTGCGTGCTTTTGCCGAGATGGTGGGGGTAGCCAAGCGCGATAATGTGATTGATTTGAGCAAGTTGGAGTTTTGTGTGCGCGAAGATTTGAACCGGATTGCCGATCGCCGTATGGCCGTGTTGAACCCCTTGAAGGTGGTCATCACCAATTACGACGAAGCCAAAACAGAGCTCTTCTCGGCGGTCAATAATCCTGAAAATGAGGCTGCTGGCACGCATCAAATCCCCTTCTCGCAGGTGATTTATATCGATCGCGACGACTTCATGGAGGAGCCGCCCAAAAAATTCTTCCGTCTCTGTCCGGGTGGCGAGGTGCGTTTGCGCTATGCTTATTTGATTAAGTGCGAAGAGGTTGTGAAGGATACGGCAGGTAATATTACCGAGTTGCGCTGCACCTACGATCCCATGTCGGGCAGCGGTTCGTCGAGCGATGGTCGCCGTGTGAAGGGGGTCATCCACTGGGTCTCAGCAAAAGATGCTGTGGAGGCGGAGGTGCGTCTGTTCAACCCGCTCTTTACGAAGGAAAATCCCGACGATGTGGCAGAGGGCGAGTCGTGGGAGGATAACCTCAATCCCGACTCGATGGTCAAGATTACGGGCTACCTCGAACCTTCGTTGCGCGAAACGCCCATTGGGCAGGCTGTGCAGTTCGAGCGGGTGGGCTATTTCTGTCCCGACATTGAATCAACACCCGAACACTTGATTTACAACCGCACGGTTACGCTCAAGGATTCGTGGGCTAAGATTAATAAATAAAACGATGTGTGGTGCCGTGTGAACGGTTAAACACCTCGATTTTTTTAGGAAAGCAGGCGTCGATATTTTATCGTTGCCTGCTTTTTAGATATTAAATGTTTTAAATAAGTTAAAAAATCATGAAATAGATTTGTTTATAATAAATTATTAGTTTAAATTTGTATTCAATTTCAAACTGAAGCGAAATCTATGAATAAAGTTACAACCTTAAACCAGTTCATCATCGAGCAGCAGGCTGAGTTCCCGCAGGCAACAGGTGGACTTTCACGCCTTCTGCATCATATAGCCATTGCAGCCAAAAAGGTGAACCGCGAGGTGAACAAAGCGGGCTTGGTCGACATTCTCGGACAAGCGGGTACGGAAAACATTCAGGGCGAGCAGCAACAGAAGCTCGATCTCTATGCCAACGAAACATTTCTCGATGAGTTGCGCGCCAGTGGCGAGTGCTGCGGTGTGGCTTCGGAGGAGAACGAGGATATCATTATCTTCGACGAGGGTTTGTGCAAAAACGGTCGTTACATCGTCTGTATGGATCCGCTCGATGGCTCGTCGAATATCGATGTGAACGTCTCGGTGGGTACCATCTTCTCGATTTACAAACGACTTTCGCCCATTGGTTCGCCTGCCGATAAACCCGATTTTCTGCAAAAAGGTACCGACTTGGTGGCTGCGGGCTATGTGATTTATGGCTCATCAACCATGCTGGTCTACACCTCGGGCAACGGTGTGAATGGATTTACACTTGACCCGTCGATTGGCGAATTTTGCCTCTCTCACGCGTTGGTGCAGATTCCCGTCAATGGCAAAATCTACTCGATTAATGAGGGCTACTACGAGAAATTCCCCGTAGGTGTGAAGAAATATATCAAATATTGTCAGGAGAAAGATACACGTCACGGTCGTCCCTACACATCGCGTTATATTGGGTCGTTAGTGGCTGATTTCCACCGTAATATGCTCAAGGGTGGTATCTATATCTACCCCGAAACGGACGTGCATCCTCACGGTAAACTGCGCTTGCAATATGAGTGCAACCCTGTGGCATTCATCGTTGAGCAGGCGGGAGGTGTAGCTATCGACGGTGCTGGTCGCATCCTCGATATTGAGCCGCAAGACATTCACGAACGGACACCGCTCTATATTGGATCGAAAAATATGGTCAACAAAGCAACCGAATTTTTGAAGTTTTTCGAGAAAATATAAAGTAACAGATCCTGTTTAAGGTGCAAAATTCAAAATCAGAGTAGATTTAAACTCTGATTTTGAATTTTTTTGCGTTTTATCACGCTGCGGAGCGGGATGGGTTTCCTGTACGGCTCGACTTGCGAGGTGCGTAGCGATGTGGCAATCTCCTTCATCTCTCTACGATACTTTCGGCAGCGAAAGTATCAAGACTGGCGCAGGAGAATACAGAATTTTTAAATTTTCTTTTTTCTCCATGCTTGCAATTCCGAAAAAAATGATTACTTTTGCGAGCAACAAAAATCCACGTTCATTATGTCATTTATCAATGAAAGGGTACAGCCCGAAGGACTTACGTTCGACGATGTGCTGCTCATACCCGCCTATTCGGAAGTGTTGCCGCGGGAGGTCTCTGTAGAGACTTATTTTTCGCGAAATATCAAACTCAACATCCCTATTGTCTCTGCTGCCATGGACACCGTGACTGAGGCTCCATTGGCTATTGCGCTGGCGCGTGAAGGGGGTATTGGTGTGATTCACAAGAATATGTCGATTGCCGATCAGGCTGCGCACGTTCGCAAAGTGAAGCGCGCCGAGAACGGCATGATTTACGATCCCATCACCATTTCGAAGAATCACACGGTGGGCGATGCTCTGACCCTGATGCGCGAAAACAAGATTGGCGGCATTCCTGTGATTGACAAGGAGGGGTTGCTGATTGGTATTGTGACCAACCGCGACTTGCGTTTTCAACGCGATATGCGACGCTCCATCGATGAGGTGATGACCAAGGAGAAACTCATCACGACTCACAATACGGATTTGGAGCGTGCGGTGGACATTTTACTTGCCAATAAAATCGAGAAATTGCCCGTGGTGGACAACCATGGCAAGTTGGTGGGGCTGATTACCTACCGCGATATAACTAAGGTGCAGGATCATCCGAATGCTTGCAAGGATGTCAAGGGACGTTTGCGTGTAGCTGCCGGTGTGGGTATCACTCCCGATGCGATGGATCGCGTGAAGGCGTTGGTGACCGAGGATGTCGATGCAGTGGTGCTCGACTCGGCGCATGGACACTCGAAAGGGGTGGTTACGCTGCTGAAAACTATCAAACAGGCATATCCTGCGTTGGACGTAGTGGTGGGTAATATCGCGACGGCTGAAGCGGCTAAATACCTCATTGACAATGGTGCTGACGGTATAAAAGTCGGTATCGGTCCCGGTTCAATCTGTACCACACGCGTCATTGCGGGTGTGGGTGTGCCGCAGCTTTCAGCAATTTATGGAGCCTCGACCGAGGCGAAGAAAGCGGGCGTGCCAATCATTGCAGATGGTGGATTGCGCTACTCGGGCGACATTGTCAAGGCACTGGCTGCGGGCGGCAACTGCGTGATGATTGGTTCGATGTTTGCCGGCACGGAGGAGTCTCCGGGTGAGACGATTATTTATAATGGTCGTAAATTCAAGAGTTACCGCGGTATGGGGTCGATTGATGCCATGAAAGATGGCTCGAAAGATCGCTATTTTCAAGCCGATGAGTCGAACATTAACAAGCTTGTTCCCGAAGGAATCGTGGCTCGCGTACCGTTCAAGGGCGACCTCAGCGAGACGGTCTACCAGTTGGTGGGTGGCATTCGTGCAGGCATGGGTTACTGTGGAGCCAAAGATATTGCAACGTTGCAAACGGCTCAGTTTATACGTATTACATCGAATGGTGTGGTCGAGAATCACCCTCACGATGTGACCATCACGCGTGAAACACCCAACTACAGCCGTGGAGAGTAAAATTATGGAGAAAATTATTATACTGGACTTCGGATCGCAATACACGCAGCTCATTGCGCGTCGCGTGCGCGAGCTGAGTGTCTATTGCGAGATTTATCCCTTCAACAAAATTCCGACGCTGGATGCTTCGGTGCGAGGGGTAATCCTTTCGGGCAGCCCCTTCTCTGTACGAGATGCGCAGGCTCCCAATCCCGATTTGTCGACAATAAAAGGCAAATTTCCACTCTTAGGTGTCTGCTATGGAGCGCAATTCCTTGCTTCGGCATTCGGTGGCGAGGTGAAAGCAGCCAAGAGCCGCGAGTACGGACGGGCGATGCTCACTGTGGGCGAAAAGTCGGATGCGCTGATGCAAGGGCTGCCAAGCACGACGCAGGTGTGGATGTCGCATGGCGATACAATCACCTCGGTGCCTGCCTCTTACCGCTTGATTGCTGGTACGGAAGATGTGCCAGTTGCAGCGTTTCATATCGAAGGAGAGCAAACGTGGGGTATTCAATTTCACCCCGAGGTTTATCACTCGACGGATGGTGCACAACTGCTCAAAAACTTTGTTGTGGGCATCTGCGGTTGTCTGCAAGATTGGACTTCTGAGAGCTTTGTGGAGGCTACAATCAAAGATTTACGTGCAAAAATAGGGTCGGACAAGGTCGTTTTGGGTTTGTCGGGCGGTGTTGATTCGTCGGTGGCGGCAGTGCTGCTGCACAAGGCAATTGGAAAGCAATTGCACTGTATTTTTGTTGACTCAGGTCTGCTGCGCAAAGATGAATTTGAGGATGTAATTGAGTCTTATAAGAACATGGGTCTCAATGTGAAAGGTGTGAAAGCATCGGCTAAATTCTTAGGTGATTTGGCTGGCGTTTCTGATCCCGAAACCAAACGTAAAATCATTGGTCGTGACTTTGTCGAGGTCTTCAACGAGGAGGCTTTGCAGCTCACCGAAGTACGCTGGTTGGCGCAGGGAACGATTTATCCCGATGTGATTGAGTCCTGTTCGGTCAATGGCCCTTCGGCGACCATCAAATCGCATCATAACGTGGGTGGTCTGCCCGAGAAGATGAATCTGCGCATTGTCGAGCCGTTGCGTCTGCTTTTCAAGGATGAAGTGCGCCGTGTGGGTCGCTCTATGGGCATTTCGGAGCACCTCATTGGTCGCCATCCGTTCCCCGGTCCGGGTCTTGCGATTCGTATTTTGGGAGATATAACCCCCGAAAAGGTGGAGATTTTGCAGAATGTGGACAAGATATATATTGATTCGCTGCGTGCGGCAGGTCTCTATGATAAGGTGTGGCAGGCAGGAGCTATCTTGTTGCCAGTGAAGAGTGTGGGTGTTATGGGCGACGAGCGTACCTACGAAAGTTGCGTGGCATTGCGTGCGGTTGCTTCGACCGACGGCATGACCGCAGACTGGGTGCACCTGCCTTATGAATTCTTGGCTAACGTGTCGAATGACATCATCAATAAAGTACGAGGTGTGAATCGCGTCGTTTACGATATTTCGTCGAAGCCACCTGCAACGATTGAGTGGGAATAGTTTGAAAAGGCAGCAAGTTTACGACTTGCTGTCTTTCTTTTTTGCATAAAATTTATTAAGCATAAAATAATAGCAATAAGTATTGCAATTGAAATATTTTATATACATTTGTACTAAATGTATGTGTAAATAGTCCGCTTTTGTATATGAATTTGCCTACATTAGATTAGAATATTTTGCATTTTTATTTGGCAATAATTAAAGATGAAATTTATTTCCATATTATTATTTGTCGTTTTTTCATCTGTAACAACGGCAATCGCACAACAACCGACCTATGTTGCAAAGGTGCTATTTCGTGACGGGAGTTGTTGGATTGATGAGTCGTATGGTGACAATGAGCAGATTCTGTGTGCGTTAACATCTTATTTGCGTCAAATCACCCCCCCCCAAGCCATTCACAGTATCACCCTTGAGGCGTTTACTTCGCCCACAGGTCAATTTTCATCTAATCAAGATTTAGCTCAACGACGGCTGCGTGCCATCGAACGATACCTCAACGACCGGCTCTATCTACCCGATTGTTGTGTGCAGAAGACGAACGGAGGTATCGGCTATGCGCAATTGCGCGATTTAGTCGCTGCGTCGCAGATGGAATATCGCGATGAAGTGATTGATATTCTTGACTATACGCCCGAATTTATTTACGATGACCATCACCGATGGGTCGATGGCTGTAAGCATCAACTCATGAGTGTAAGGGGTGGTCAGGCGTGGAATTATATGGAGCAGGAATTTTTCCCAAAGCTTCGTAATATCACTATTCATATACAGCTTTGCGCACCACAAGTGCAGCCCGCTTCGGAATCTATTTCGGAATCTGCTTCACAAGCGAATTGTGAGCGAATGGCTCTGGTTGCCGGCTTGAATCTCGGTGCGCACGCTGAAACGGACACAGAGCCTACGCCCGAATGTACGGTGGTTGAGGAGCAAATTCCAGTGCCGATTGAGCCTACAGCATCGGTGGTTTCACCTGTTGCGTGCCCCGTTCTTGCCTTTAAAACCAATTTATTGTACGATGCAGCATCGGCTCTCAATCTGGAGATTGAGGTGCCCATAGGGCGGCGATGGAGCATCGCGGGTGAGTTCATTTTCCCTTGGTGGAAGAGCCACGCTAACGACTTAACATTCCAGCTGTTAACTGGTAATCTGGAGGTGCGCTTCTGGCTCGGAAATCGCCATCGTCGCGATGTGCTGACGGGGTGGAACGTGGGGCTCTATGCAGGTGGCGGACTCTTCGATATGCAGCTTTTTGACCCGAAGGGTGTTCAAGGTGAATTTTTTATTGCTACGGGTTTGAGTGTTGGTTTTGCGCACCCCATCGGGCGCAGTTTACGCTTGGAATATTCGGTCGGCGTGGGCTATATGCAGACCAATTACAAGGAGTATACCGTGGAGCATGGTACGAGCTATGGCGACATCAAGGTGTGGAAATATCCATGGCAGACGAGCCGTAATAGATGGATTGGACCCACGAAAGCTAAAATTTCGTTGGTCTGGTTGATTCGTGACCGCTACCGCAACTGTAATAAGAGAGGAGCGACGCAATGAGAAGATACGGCATCTATATCATGCTGTTGCTCTGCTTGGCGAGCTCTTGCGAGCGCGACCATTTGTACTATGGCGCGAACAACAAAGCAATCATCGGGCTACGTATTGATTGGTCGCAGGCGCAGCTGAAGCCCAATGGTGCGACGGTTGTTGCCTACGGTGAGGATGGTGCGTTGTTTGAGGCGTTCCCCTACATGAGTAATCCGAATTATGCTACAATAGCCTTGCCAGAAGGTAGTTACGATGTACTGATTTACAACAATACCCCCGGTGAATACCGCTCTGTCGCCTTTCGTGGCATGGAGCGTATGGAGCGTTACGAGGCGTATGCGATGGTGAAGGAGCCCCTGCGGCGGTCGATTGGGCGTTCGGGTGCGGAAGATGTGATTGTCGCCGATCCCGACACTCTGGCTACGGCGCGGGTGATGGGGTTGAAGATTACCTCTGATATGATTCAATATTACTACAATCGTCCCGATGGTTCGGCATTGGGTGCGGTGGTTGCGGAGGTGGCTGTGGTTCCTGAGCGGGCGATTTCGGTGGCGACGATTCGTGCGCACGTCAAAGGGCTGTGTTACGCGGCAAGTGCACCAGTGGCTCATCTGCGCAATATGTCGGGTGGCTTCTACCTTGGGCTTGGGCAAAATTCGGCTTGTGTGGTGACCCACGAATTCATCCTCAACAACCGCACGTTCAATCCGGGCAGCACCACCGACGGCATGATTTGCAATCAGATTACAACGTTCGGATTGTTGACTCCGGAGTCGGTGCGCGCACCGCACCGCTACTACCTCGATGTGGATTTCATGCTGGTCGACGGGCAGAAATACCCAGTGTCGATTGACATCACCGACCGTCTGAAGGTGGCTCGGGGGGTGCATACGCAACTCACCGTGGAGGTGGAAATTGAGCTTCCGAAGGCGATTGGTGGTGGCGGTGGCGGAGCTTTCGACACCGGTGTGGGCGAGTGGAATGACACAACAGTAGAGATACCTATGTAATACAATGATACATTAACTAACTAAACTAACTAACTAACTAACTAACTAACTAACTAACATTTAACACTTACAATTATGAAAACAAATTACTTATTGGGGTTTGCGCTTCTCGCAATGTCAATGGCGGGATGTTCACAGAGCGAAGTGATTGATTCGGGAGTCCCCACCGATCAACGTGTAATAGGTTTTGCGACCTATGCTAACCAAACTAAAGGTACACCAATTGCTGATAACGCTGCGTTTGCAGTGAATGGCAGAGAGTTTGGTGTGGCTGCATTTTTAGGTGCACAGACTACACCTTACGTAGGAACGGCGGCTAAGGGAACGCAGATTCATTACGGAACTGCTTGGGACTATCAAGTGCCATCGGAGATTCGTTTCTGGCCCTCAGCAGGTGTTATGCAGTTTTATGCCTACACCCCATTCACGGATGCGGCTCGTGGTGCTGTACCTGCATTTGCCAACCCAGTAGGAGGTGCAAGTTCGATGACCTTTAATGACTACACCGTGCCCACAGATGCCGCACAACAACAAGATTTCATGTTCGCTTTCACCAATGTTGCTGATGTGTCAACAGCCAGTGGTTCTCCTGTTGCATTGAATTTCAAACACGCGTTGACGCAGATTCACTTTGCAGCGCGCACCGAAGCGGATAATATGCACGTGGCGATTGCAAAGGATGGTATCTCCTTGTGCAACGTGAATCCTAAAAGCTTATTCACAGTTAAGGATGGTGCCGGTATGTGGTCTATCCCCACTCCTACTGCTGCGGAATTGGTTGATTATGTAGTTCCATCTGATGAAATATTAACAATTGGTTATCATGCAACCGACTATACGAAGCTTGACAATGCAGCGAAGAGCTATGTGATGCTGATACCACAATCGACGACAGCTTGGGCGACGACCGGTGCGATTACAACATCAACCACGGGCTCTTACATCTCTATCAACTGCAAGATTTGGATTGAGAACGGTACTGATCAGGTTTATCTGCACGGTACGGCTGCGGCTTACGCTACGCTCTATATGCCGCTTGCTTATGTTTGGACAGCAGCTCAGAACCTCACCTACAACTTGACGTTCGGTGGTGGTTACGATGTGAACGGCAAACCGATTTTGAAACCGATCACTTACACGACAACTATCACAGAGGGTTGGGCAACAGCTACCTCTTCCGATGTAGTATTGTAATTTTAATCTATGAGGGGTTGATTCCCCTCATAGGTACTCAGTTCGAAACAAATGCAAAAAAAGTGTTACATAATTGGGATTTTGTTGCTCGCGGGGGCAATGGGCGTGGCGTGCGATGACGATGCGCTGCCCCAATCGCTGCCCACCGAGGCGATGCCGTTGCAGTTCGCCCCTGCCGTGGAGCAGGAGCTGACTCCCGATGCTGCCACAACTCGAGGTGTGCCCGTCACGACGGTTGCCGATTTCGGGGTGCTGTGTTGCAAATCGGCTGCATTCAACCCTGCAACCGATAAGCCCAGTTATATTCACAACAAAAAAGTGGTGAAACAGGCGACTCTGTGGGCATTCGAACAGCCTCAGTATTGGCCTTCGGAGGGCAAGCTGAGTTTCTTTGCCTATGCGCCCTATGGTGTGGCGACTCCCTCGGCGCAGAGCGTGGTGGGGCAACCGACCTTCACCTACCATGTGCCGCAAAGCGTGGCGGCACAGCACGACCTGCTCATCGCAGCACCCGCACTCGACCAGACTTACAGTGCCACTCAACCCGTGCAACTTCAGTTCAACCACGTGCTCGCGGGCATCACCTTTGCCGCGCGGATGGATGGTGCGCTGACGAACGAAACTCGAACGGTCAAGGCGATTTCAATCGGTGGCTTGGCGAACGAGGCGACGTGCAGTAGTGCGTTTGTGTGGAGCGCGCTGAAGAGTACAGCCGACAATACATACACGGTGTCTGTTGCCGATAACTCACTACTGGACAAGCCGATGAATTCCACTACGGTGCAGGAACTCACCCCCGCCAACGGCATGATGATGATGGTCATACCTCAGTCGATTGCCGATGTGGTGACGCTCTCGGTGCGTGTGGCACGAACCAACACCACCACAGGAGTCACGCAGGAGCAGACCATTCAGGGTAACCTGCGAACGACGACTTTCACAGAGTTGGTTCGGGCGAAAAGATATAAAGTGACCCTTGTGCTCGGTACGGGCGCATTGCCGACCATCTCGGTGAGCTACACCCTTGTAGCTTGGAGTCCGGAGAACGTCACTATTCCTCCATTTGTATAACGAAGATGAATCATGCGTAAAATTAATCATATTTTTTGGCTGCTCTCCCTGCTGTTGCTTGGCGCGTGCACGGAGAGTGAGATTGACGGTCAGCCGCTCGAAGAGGGGTTGCCTGCAACCATTACGCTCACCGTTGCGGCACAAAACAATGAGTTGCAGAGCCGCTCCGTCTCGCCAGAGGCGGCAGAGAATGCGGTCAACAACCTCTTTGTGTTTGTCTTCGATGCTGTCAGCCAGAAGATCCTCTCAACCCGTTTCTTCGAGGCGACAGAATTTACCGGTACCAATAAAAATACGGTTGCTCTGGCAACCACCACGGGACAGCGTCACATCTATGCCGTGGCTAACATCGGACTGGGAATGGTGGATGTCACCATGGCGCAGCTGCAAGCCATCACCACTGAGTCGGAGTTGCAGAGTTGCAATTTGCAGCTCAATCAGAACACCGTTTCGCGTGGTACGAGTTTCGTGATGAGTGGATGTGTGGAAAACGCAGATGGCACGGTGAAAGCAGTCACCATCAACAGTGGAAACACGACAATCGCAGATGCCATTCGATTACGCCGCGTGGACTCGAAAATTCAATTTAAAATCACGACCGCGGAGGGGGTCACCTTCGTTGCCAAAGATTGGCAGGTGGTGCAAGCTCCCCGTCGCTCGACACTTTTCACCCAACCTGCCGGCACTTTTCAAGCCGCTGCCGATTACTTCACCTCCAACTGGGCGCACTTCGAGGGGGAAGGGGCTGAAATGGGGCGCACTTTCGCCTTCTATGTGTTGGAAAATAAACAAACACCGAAACAGAGAATTACTGCAACCGGTGATGCCGGTTATGCGTTGCGCGAAAAACAAGATAAGAGCAATGTGCAGCCCGATGGGTCAATTATCAATGGTCCATTCGTTTACGCTAACAATAACTCGACTTATGTGCGTCTGCGCGGTCACGTCGAGTATGGAGCATCATCTGCGAAGATTTCTGCCAATGTGGTCTATACCATCCACTTGGGCTACACCGGAACCCCGCCCGACCCCAACAATTACGATAACCTTCGCAACACAAGTTACATCTATACCTTGAAAATCAATTCGGTGAATAACATCTCTGTTGAGGCGATAAGTCCGGATGGCACTGAGCTGCAACCCGGTGCTGAAGGCGATATCACCGCAGCTACGGAGTCGTTCTATTTCGATTCACACTACGAAACTGCGACGGTGGTTATTCCGCAGTTGATAATTGTTCCCGGTAAATTGTATTGGTACGTGGATACGCCATTCAGTGTGGGGGCAAAAACGGCGACCGAGACCCCCGCAGACTATAAATGGATTTTGTTCGCGTTGAATGCCAAAAATGCACAGGGCAAATACACAAACGATTTGCCCGCTTTCTCGAATAATGTGCGCACAGCAAATATTACTTCTGTGGCTGATTATCAAGCTGGTACTACGGAGCTGCTGAATGTTGATCAGCTGCTCGCGGTGCTCGAACTCAACAAGAGAGAAGAGCAGAAACACCCTAACGATTATACAGGAACGTTGTTCGATACGGACGGAAACCTTTTATTTACCGCGTTTGTCAACGAGTTCTACTACGACCAAGATCCGACTACGGCCGTCCCCTCGACATCGGAGTTGTGGAAGAGATTTGTGAATCAGCCTGAGCGCAGTCTACGCATTTTGTCGGGCACAAGTATCAGTTTGGATGGGCAAAGCATCAAAACAGATGCGCTGTTCCTCTTCCGTCAGGCATCCATTCAGACCATGTACAGCACAACTTACAGCGGCAACAAAACCGCGTGGGGCACGGAGATGACCTCCGATAAGAAAGAAACATACACATGGTCAGCTTCGATTAATACAAATACGGATGCCGATGATGGGCGATCCAATACATTGAAACTGTGGAATATAACCGCGTCACCATCTTTGCGTTGGGATACTTATGTAACCACTGCAACGGGAGCGACTGCGCCTGCTTATGCCGGTAATGCTGTCTATGCGTGTTTGCAGCGCAATCGCGACAATAACGGAAATAATTTGATTGACAAGCAGGAGGTGCGTTGGTATTTGACAAGCATTAACCAGTTATCTGACCTTTGGATTGGCGAGCCTTCCTTCGATTTGCAGGCGCGACTTTACCAAAAAACCAACAGTGCAGACCAGTTGTATGTAAGTAGTACCACCATTAATGGGGGGAATAGTGAGCAGCTGATTTGGGCGAAAGAGGGATCCAGTGTGGGTCCTGTAGGTGGTGGCGGTGGAATAGGACTTTCGGTGCGGTGCGTGCGTAATTTAGGCATTGATGCCGCTACGGATGGGGCTCCGCAAGATTTTGCCAGCTACGATGCCGCTACAAAAACCGTTTCACTCGAGGGACTCGACGGAAAATCAATTCGAGATTACACTCAGCAGGCGGAGTTGCCCGAACACCACGAGCGGCAGGCGGATAATAAACCATGGACAAAATTTGTTATTGACGGCTCCTTTCGAAATTTGAATAAAACGTGGCTGCAAATCACAACCAATATCCGTAATAATACGCAAAATACCGCAGGTAGGGTGGATAATCGTTGTCCTGATGGCTGGCGAATGCCCAATCAACGTGAGCTTGCTTTGATGTTCTCGCGAGCCTCGATTCATGACAATAATGCGATGTCGCGCACCAGCTACTCTTTTGGTCCTGCCGCCGGGCAATCGAATGCGCGTCCTTGCTTTGCTATTGTGAATAGTGTACTTTGGTTGCAAAGTGGTAATCCTTCCCCTTCGGGTGGTCTTCGTTGCGTGAAGGATGTAAATTAGAGTAGTGCGTAAGTTGTTGTGGCAGAGATTATTGCGTGTTTTTCTGAGCGATGTAGAACAAATCGAAACAACGATCGGTCACGGGGGTAAGTTGATAATCTTCCATTGCGATGGATAATGTGAGGTCGCTATCGGTGTGTAGCAATTTGCGGCGGTTGCGGCGGTTGAGAATGTCGTAGGGTAGTTGGAGCATCCAACGAGGCAGACGGTGTTGTAAATCAAGTACATCGTAGCGCATCAGCCGCTCCACGTTGCGTCGGTTATTTTCGTAATATGCCATCACCTTCTCGTTGCCCGCAACACCCAAGGCTTCCACCTGCTCAAACTCGCATTTCAATAAGTTATAGAGCTGATCTGCCGTGTATTCGCGCACGTGCCACGGGTTGCGTGTGAGCGACATCGGGGCGTTGGGCGTGGTGACAATCAAGCGTCCGCCCGGACGTAGTACACGCCGTATTTCGCGCACAAATTCCACATCGTGCACAATGTGTTCAATGACTTGAAACGTAATCACAAAATCGAAACTCTCCGAGGCGAAATTCAAGGGCGGAACGGTGGCTTGATGAAAGGTTACGTGCTGTTCTTGAATTAGTTGTGCGGCTGGAGCGTGTTTGTCGATGGTGACAAAGCGTGCGGCGTACGGTGCGACCACTTCGATGCCGTAGCCCGATCCCGTGCCAATTTCGAGCACATCACCGTTGATGCGTTGAGCCGCAGCGTTGTATGCCAAAAGAGAACGCTGAAAAACAAAATTATCTGAGGCATCGCGCGACACACGTTCTGCCGTTACGAATTTAGCCATTATTTCTTATGTATCAGTTTTATACCTTCGTCTGTGACCTCTATTTCACCACTTTTGAGTAGTGTGCCGAGCGAGCGTTTGAATACTTTTTTACTCATCTGTGTGCGAGCTGCTACATCTGCCGGGTCGCTATGGTCGCCAAGGGGGAGAAAATCGCCGTTGTCGACGAGCAACTGGCGCAAGGTGGCCGCGGAGTCCTGCACTTGTGCAAAGCCTTGCAGCTGAAGACTTACGTCGATACGGTTGTCCTCGGTAATCTGACGTACGTAGCCCTTCAGACGATCGCCCACAGCCACCGGACGGAAGAGTTGATTGTGGTAAATCATGCCCCAATGGCGGTTGTTGATAATCACGCGAAAGCCAATTGGACTATCCGAAGCAACCAGCAGATTGACCTCTTGGCGCAGTTGCACCGTAATCTCCTCGTTGTTGATGAATCCCTTGAGTTTGTTGGTTGCCACGCATCGACCCGTGATGTTGTCTTCGTAGAGGTAGACCACATAGCTTTCACCAACCAAAATACCGCCCTGCTGATTGCGATTTGGTAAAAATAAATCTTTACCAAACAGCCCCCATTCGAGGAATGCCCCGTGCAGATTTTTGTCCACAACCTTCAAAAAGCCCGCTTCGCCAGCTCGGAGCAGAGGGGTCTCGGTGGTGGCAACCAGTCGGTCTTCCGAATCGTGATAGACGAATACCTCTTTTTTGTCGCCCACCTCGTCGGTCAGCGATACATAGCGGTTGGGTAGCAGTACTTCCTCCTGCTCTTCGTCGGCAAGGTAGAGTCCGTATTCCGATACGCGGCTGACGGTAAGTGTTTGTGTGTGTCCGGCTTTGAGCATGGCGATAGGTTCTTTCAATGATTTAGTTGCACAAAAGTAAGCTTTTTTTTGGCTTGTGTGGTGAATCATAGGAAAATTTGCTATATTTGTTTCAAATTTAAATATGAAATGAAGTTAGATATTGCAATCTGTCAGGTAGATATGGAGTGGGAAGAGACCCTTCATAACCTTACCCGCATCGAGAAAATAGTCGCAGAAGCTGCTGCCGACATCGTTGTACTGCCCGAAATGTTCGCTACGGGATTTAAATTGCGACCCTCGGTGGTTGCTGAACCGATGGATGGACCTGTGGTGACGGCGATGCACCGCTGGGCACACGACTACAACAAAGCGATTGTGGGAAGTGTCGTAATTCTGGAAGAGGGCAAATACCGCAACCGTCAATTTTTCATCGAGCCATCGGGCAAGATGACCTATTATGATAAGCATCATCTCTTTCGTCCGGGTGGCGAGGGGCGCGACTACACACCGGGCGATCGGCGTGTGGTGGTAGAGTATAAAGGATTCCGTTTTCTGCTGCTGGTTTGCTACGATTTGCGCTTCCCGGTTTGGAGTCGCAACCGTGGTGATTACGATGCCATCATTTATTGTGCTTCGTGGGACAACAAACGTCGTGACGCATGGCGCACACTGCTGCGTGCACGCGCCATTGAGAACCAATGCTATGTGGTGGGCGTGAACCGGGTGGGTACCGATCCCGACGCGGTCTACATTGGCGATTCGATGGCGGTGGACTACATTGGTCGCACGATGGCGGATGCCGAGAGTGGTGAGTGGACGATGGTTGTCACGTTTGATTTGGAGGAGCAGCGCGCTTTCCGTCAGCAGTTCCCTGCATGGATGGATGCCGATGATTTTGAGATTAAGAGTCTGCAATAGTTTTTT
>JAVVWE010000009.1:0-79094 GCA_036652255.1 Alistipes sp.
TGACCAATAAACGAAAACCACCCCGATTTTATCTACTATTTTGACCAATAAGCCCAATTTCTGGGAATAGCCCCGTACCCTCTATATGGGGCGAAAAAAAATACACACGACTCGCTAAAATCGTGTGTAAAATCGTGTGTAAAACTTGTAACTGCTTGATAATCAATGCGCATGGCGGAGAGAGGGGGATTCGAACCCCCGGTACAGTTACCCGTACGTCAGTTTAGCAAACTGGTGGTTTCAGCCACTCACCCATCTCTCCAAACCCTCTTTTATGCGTAAGAGTGTGCAAATATAGCATATTTTTGCCGAGAAACAAAAGATTTTCGATGAAATGCAAAAAAACCTTGCAAACAGTTCGTGCATTGAGCTATTTAATTCGTTACATTTGTTGCGAATAAGGATTTTTATTGACTAATACACCTATATATTATGGAATTCCGTTTGATGGCATTTATCTCTGTGGCGCGCAATTTAAACTTCACGAAGGCAGCGCGTGAGTTGCATATTTCGCAACCTGCTGTTTCTAAGCATATTCAGGAGTTAGAGACCTTGCTTGGAATGCAGCTGTTCGAGCGTGTCGGCAATCGTGTGTTGCTCACGGCGGCAGGCAACGTCTGTTTGAAATACGCCGAGTCGATAATAGATAGTTATCGGCGGATGCAGCTGGAGATGAACCTCATGTCGGGGAAATTTAATGGAGAATTGCGCATTGGGGCAAGTACGACCATTGCGCAATATGTTCTACCTCCGATAATTGCCAAGTTTATCACACGATTTCCTGATGTGAAATTGTCGATGCTGACGGGCAATTCAGAGCAGATTGAACAGGCGATTGATGACCACAAAATTGATGTTGGTATGGTTGAGGGGAGCCGTCATCGCCAAGGGCTGAGATATGTGCTTTTTGCTAATGACGAACTGGTAATGGTGACCTCTACAACCAATAGATCAAAGGATGAGGTCTCTGTTGATGAGTTGGTTGCGCTGCCGCTGGTGTTGCGTGAGGCAGGGTCAGGCACTCTCGAAGTGATTGAAAATGCGCTTGCTGATCACAAATTAAGTCTCAAGCAAATGAATATTCTGTTGCAGATGGGGGCAACGGAGGGCATCAAATATTTTTTGTCAAACGCACCATCTGCCTATGCTATTATTTCAATTGCAGCTCTATCCAAAGAGCTGATAAATAACACTTTAAAAGTCATAGAAATCAATGGTTTGGAGTTCTGTCGTGAATTCTCCTTTGTCTTAGCGCAAGGCGTTCACAATGAATTAACGGAGCGTTTTATGGAGTTTGTCAAGGCATTTGATAATAAAAAGTTATAGCCAATCAAAAAATAGTATTGGCATACGAGCGAAAGAAGGTGTAGCTTTGCATCAAAATTAATAGATAATGATGGTGCAAATTCTTTTTTTTGTCCTTTTGGTTGGTTCGCTTTTTGTTTCGCCTGCAGTAGCTCTGTTTGTTGGAATCGCTTTCTCGCTCATCCTCAGCCATCCGCATCCGAATTTCAGTAAAAAAACATCGAAATATCTACTCCAATTCTCAGTCGTAGGGCTGGGTTTTGGCATGAATCTTCAGCAGTCGTTGCAATCGTCGAAAGAGGGGATGATGATGACTATTGTTTCGGTGGGTGGGGTGATGGTTTTAGGCTTCTTTTTAGGTCGGGTGATGGGTGTGGATCGCAAATTGGCTCACTTAATTTCTTCAGGTACTGCTATTTGCGGAGGTAGTGCCATTGCTGCCATGTCGCCCGTTGTGCGTGCCAATGAGAGCCAAACGAGTATGTCACTGGCGGTTGTTTTCACCCTCAATGCCATCGCGCTTTTCATTTTTCCGCCTATTGGACACCTACTCGATTTGACTCAGCAACAGTTTGGTTTGTGGGCTGCAATTGCTATTCATGATACCAGTTCGGTAGTGGGCGCCGGTGCTGCTTATGGAGCTGAAGCCCTGATGATTGCAACGACAGTGAAGCTGACGCGTGCGCTGTGGATTATTCCTGTGGCATTAATTTCCGCATTTATTTTTCGACGGGATGCGGGCGCAAAAGGCAAAATTGCTCTTCCTTGGTTTATCCTCTTTTTTCTTCTTGCGATGATTGCGAATACCTACCTACCACTGAGCAATATTTTTCTGCACAGCATCTCCATCGTTTCGCACAAATGCCTGAGTGTTACGTTGTTTCTCATCGGAACTGGACTCTCTATCAAGGCAATTCGCGAGGTAGGCGTGCGTCCTGTGTTGTTGGGTGTGGTGTTGTGGACGATTATTTCGGTGGTCAGCCTACTGGTGGTTGTGATTTGATTTATATAGGTACTCCTGCCATTGTGGTGTTAAAATTGTGAATGTCGAATTGTGAATTGCAAATTGATTTTGTATCTTTGCTCGATATTTCGCTTGTGATGGTAGAAAAAAACATATTGAAAAATATAGAGGAGCAGGAGTATAAGTACGGCTTCTCGTCGGATATTGAGACCGAAACCATCGGCAAGGGGCTGAATGAGGATGTTGTACGGGTTATTTCTGCGAAAAAGGGTGAACCCGAATGGATGACCGAGTGGCGACTGAAGGCTTACCGCCATTGGCTCACGCTTGAGCCTCCTACATGGGCTCATCTGACGATTCCTGCAATAGATTTTCAAAATATTATCTATTACGCTGCTCCAAAACCGGCTAAAAAGCTCAATTCGATGGATGAAGTCGATCCGGAGCTGAAACGCACGTTCGACAAATTGGGTATTCCGCTTGAAGAACAGATGATTTTATCGGGTGTGGCGGTGGATGCGGTGATGGATTCCGTCTCGGTGAAGACCACTTTTCGCAAGACGCTTGCCGAGAAAGGGGTTATTTTTTGTTCTATTTCTGAGGCTGTGCACGATTATCCCGAATTGATTCGTAAATATATGGGTAGCGTGGTGCCTTATACCGACAATTATTATGCTGCGCTCAACGCTGCGGTCTTCTCCGATGGCTCATTTTGCTATATCCCGAAAGGGGTGCGTTGTCCGATGGAGCTTTCGACCTATTTCCGCATCAATGCCGAGGGTACAGGTCAGTTTGAACGGACGTTGATTGTGGCGGATGAGGGGGCGTATGTGAGCTATTTGGAGGGCTGTACGGCTCCGCGTCGTGACGAAAATCAACTGCACGCGGCGGTAGTTGAAATTGTGGTTGAGCGGGACGCAGAGGTGAAATATTCGACTGTCCAAAATTGGTATCCGGGTGACCGTCAAGGTCGTGGCGGTATCTATAATTTTGTCACTAAGCGTGGCTTATGCCACGAGAATGCCCATCTTTCGTGGACACAAGTCGAGACAGGCTCGGCAATTACGTGGAAATATCCGAGTTGCGTGTTGTTAGGCGATAATGCGGTTGGCGAGTTCTACTCGGTGGCGATGACCAATAATTTTCAGCAGGCAGATACGGGTACAAAAATGATTCACATTGGTCGCAATACGCGCAGTCGTATTGTCTCGAAAGGTATCTCGGCCGGTCACAGTCAGAATGCCTATCGCGGTTTGGTGAAGGTGGCGCGAGGTGCGGAGAGTGCTCGCAACTACTCGCAATGCGACTCGTTGTTGATTGGTGATAAGTGCGGTGCGCACACTTTTCCCGAAATTGATTGCCACAACCGCACAGCGGTGGTGGAGCACGAGGCGACAACCTCTAAAATCTCTGAAGAGCAACTTTTTTACTGCAATCAGCGTGGCTTGGCGACCGAAGAGGCGGTCAGTTTGATTGTTAATGGCTACGCCAAGGAGGTGCTGGTGAAGTTGCCGATGGAGTTTGCCGTAGAAGCGCAGAAGTTACTGGCTATCAGTCTGGAAGGGTCAGTTGGATAACGGAAAAAGAAAAATAAGATATGTTAAGTGTCAAAAATTTACACGCAAGTGTCGGGGATAAGGAGATTCTGAAGGGAATTGACCTCGAAGTCAAGGCGGGCGAGGTGCACGCCATCATGGGGCCGAATGGATCTGGCAAAAGTACACTTGCCTCGGTCTTGGCGGGCAACGAGAAATTTACCGTCACGGCAGGCTCTGCGACCTTCATGGGGCGCGATTTGTTGTCGATGTCCATCGAGGATCGTGCGCGCTTGGGCTTCTTCCTTGGGTTTCAATATCCGGTTGAGATACCGGGTGTTTCGATGGCTAATTTTATGAAATTAGCAGTTGCTGAGCACCGTAAATTCCGCGGTGAGGAGCCGCTGACGGCTGCAGAATTTCTGCGCCTCATGCGCGAAAAAAGCGCAATCGTAGAGCTGAACTCGAAGCTCACATCGCGCTCGGTGAACGAGGGATTTTCGGGCGGTGAGAAGAAGAAAAACGAGATTTTTCAGATGGCGATGCTCGATCCGAAGCTTGCAATTCTCGATGAGACCGATTCGGGTCTGGATATTGATGCCCTGCGTATTGTCGCTACGGGGGTCACAAAGTTGCATACAGCGCAGAACGCAACGGTGGTTATCACTCACTACCAGCGTCTGTTAGACTATATTGTTCCTGATGTGGTGCATGTGCTTTACATGGGACGCATCATTCGTTCGGGCGATAAATCATTGGCGTTGAAGCTCGAAAAGGAGGGCTACGACTGGCTGATTAACGATTATAAGGAGTAGGGCGATGAAGGTGCAGGAGATTATCCGCAACGACGGTTTTAGTCCATTCGTGGGCGAGGTGTTGCACATCGCCCACAATCAGACGATGCCCTATGTTGTTACCGATGCGCAGAAATTGACCGTGGAGGTTGCTGCAGGTGTGCGTACGCACGTGGTTTTGTTGCACACGGTGGCACATGAAGCAACGGTGAATATCGCCTTGGCTGAGGGTGCTACACTCGCTGTGAGCGAGATTTTTATAGCAGAGGCGTTTGTCGATATGACCCTCACGCAAGCATCGCAAAGTACTTGTACGTTGTTTGTTGCCGAGCTTACGAGTGCCAATGTATCCTATCGTTTTGCCTTGGACGGAGACCATGCCGAGTGCACGATGAATGGGCTGTTTTTGGCTGCCGACGCGGAACATTGCGTGACGACGGTGCGGGTGGAGCACAATGCTCCCGATTGCCACAGTTATTCGTTGGTCAAGGGGGTGGCAGGAGGTGCCGCTACGGGCGAGTTCCGGGGTCTGGTCTACGTAGCTCCTGATGCACAACGTACTGATGCACAACAACAAAGTCGCAATATTCTGCTCAGTGAGCAGGCGCGCATTCAAACCAAACCTCAGCTCGAAATTTATGCCGATGATGTGAAATGTACGCATGGCGCGACGGTCGGACAGATGGATACAGAGGCTTTGCTATATATGCGTCAACGGGGTCTGAGCGAGTTGCAGGCGCGTGCGTTGCAGATTGAGGGTTTTGTGAGCGAAGTGGTGAGTCACTGCGAGATAGAGCCATTGCGCAAGGCTTTGATGGCTGTTGTGGCAGATAAATTGCATAAAATTTAATATGTTTGACATCCATAAAATACGCGAAGAATTTCCAATTCTTGAGCGGACAATCTACGGTAAGCCACTGGTCTACCTCGACAGTGGAGCTACGGCGCAGAAGCCGCGGTGTGTGATTGACAAGGTCGATTATTTGCATCGCGAGATGAACGCTAACGTCCACCGTGGTGCGCATTTTATGGCAGAAGAGGTCACCTCGCAATACGAGGCCGCTCGCACGCGTATTGCCGATTTTATGGGTGCCGCCGAGCGCGAGGAGGTGATTTTTACGGCTGGAGCTACGGCATCGCTCAATACGGTGGCGTATGCTTGGGGCGGGCGTATGCTCGGTGCGGGCGACAACATCGTCCTCAGTGAGATGGAGCACCATTCGAATATTGTTCCGTGGCAGGTAGTTGCCGAGCAGCGTGGTGTCGAGATTCGTGTTTTGCCCTTCGACGAGCAGGGGCGACTGATGACTGAACGGTTGTCGGAGTTGCTCGATGCGCATACTCGGGTGGTGGCAGTGACACAGGCATCAAACACCCTTGGTACACGTCCTGATTTGCGATATATCATTGATGCAGCGCATACTGTGGGTGCTGTGGTGGTGGTCGATGGGTGTCAAGGCATTGTTCACGGAGGTGTGAATGTGCAGGAATTAGGTTGTGATTTTTACGCATTTTCCGGACATAAACTCTACGGACCAACGGGCATTGGTGTGCTCTACGGACGGCGTGAATTGTTGGAGATGATGCCGCCATTTCTCTGTGGTGGCGACATGGTTGATCGGGTATCTTTCAGCAAAACAACTTTTGCTCCCATCCCGCTTAAATTCGAAGCTGGTACCGCGAATTTTGTGGGAGCCATTGGACTGGGTGAGGCGGTGCGATTTGTGCAAAGTATAGATGCTAAGGCGGTTGAGCAATATGAAACTGAACTTTTGCATTACGCTACGAGTCGCTTGCAAGCCATTGATGGGGTGCGAATTTACGGCACGACACCCGATAAATGTGCTATTCTTTCGTTTAATGTGGCGGGAGTGCACCCGCTCGATATGGGAATGATTCTCGACAAATTGGGAATCGCCGTGCGCACGGGGCAGCATTGTGCCGAGCCGGTAATGACCCACTATGGCGTGACGAGTATGTGTCGCGCATCGTTGGCTATGTATAATACGCGCGAGGAGATTGACGCATTGGCGGCGGGCATTGTCCGTGCAAACGGAATGCTGCAAGGTCGCTAAAAAACTTATAAAGAGATGTTTGTAGTTTTAGAAGGATTGGATGGAGCGGGTAAATCGACGCAGATACAGCTTTTACGTCGCTTTTTTGAGGCACGTGGTGCGCAGACCGAGTACCTCCATTTCCCCCGATTCGATTCGCCTGTCTATGGCGAGTTGATTGCTCGATTTTTACGAGGCGAATTTGGTGCGGCTGAGGCGGTGAACTCCTATTTGGTCGCGTTGATTTTTGCGGGTGACCGTGCCGATGCTGCGGCTCAAATTCGTACGTGGCTCGATGCGGGCAAGGTTGTGATTCTCGACCGCTATGTCTACTCAAATATCGCTTATCAATGTGCTAAAATGGTGGGCTCGGATGCTGAACGTGTCACGCTGCGTGAGTGGATTAATAATTTGGAATACAGCTATAACCATATTCCGCATCCCGATCTTTCGCTCTTTTTGGATGTGCCTTTTTCGTTCACCGAACGCAAGCTCACGGAACAGCGCGAGGGCGATGACCGCGACTACCTCAAAGGGGGCAAAGACATTTACGAATCGTCGCTCACGTTGCAGCAACGTGTGCGGGCGACCTACCTCGAAGCCGCTCAGACCGATGCCCACTTGCGGGTGGTTGATTGCAGCGATGCGGTGGGGGGAATGGCTACGCCCGAAACGATTTTTGCACGCATTTCCGTGGAGCTTAAACCACTTCTTAAATAGACAGTTATGGCACGTAAACCCCTACGTATATTGTCGGATGTCTGTCGCGTGATTTTTGCCTGCACCTTCATCGTGTCGGGCTTCACGAAGGTGGTCGACCCGTGGGGTACGGCGATTAAAATCAATGAATATCTTGCCATTTACGGCGTTGAGTACCTCAAATGTGGTAGCATGGCGTTCTCTATTTGGCTTTGTGGCGCAGAGTTTATGTTGGGCTGTATGTTGCTTTTCAAGGTGCGCATCCGACTGATTTCAATCTTTGCCTTAGTTTCGATGATTTTCTTTACACTTCTCACATTGCTCAGTGCGACGTGGATTCCAGTCGAAGATTGCGGCTGTTTTGGAGAAGCAATCAAGCTCACACCGTGGGAGACGTTCGCTAAAAATATGGTGCTCTTGCCGATGGCATTTGTGGTTTGGTACCGCTATCGCCCCGATAAGATATTGGTTTTTAAACCCATGGAGATTGTTATGACTCTTTTCTTTTTTTCGCTTGCTATGGGTTTGGGCATCTTCTCCTATCGCCATATGCCGTTGGTCGATTTTCTGCCCTACAAGGTGGGAGTCAATATCCATCAGGCGATGAATGCTCCTGTTGAAGAGTCGGGGCAATCGACTCACACGGTGCTTGTTTATCGTAATATTGCCACTGGCGAGCTGCGCGAATTTGCACTCGACGACCCCGAATGGCAAGACGAATCGAAGTGGGAGTGGCATGACACGCGTACAACCAGTGAGGAGCCCGCCATCACACCGCTCATTGACGAATTCGCGTTGCGCGATGCGGAGGGCGATGCTACGGAGCAGGTGCTCACTACTCCCGGACGACTCTACATGATTTGCGTGACCTCTTTCGACCAAATTACCCGCACTGGAAATGCTCGTTTGGGTCGTTTGGTGCGGGCGGCACAGACCGAGGGTGCCGCAGTAGTATGCCTCACGCCCGAACCGCTGCGTGAGGTAACCTACCATTCATTCGACGGCAGTCGCGGCGTGCGGTGTTACAACATCGACGCTACGGTGCTCAAAACCATGCTTCGCGCCACAACGGGTTTGGTGGTGCTTGATGATGGTACCATCACGGTGAAGAAAAATTGCCGCGATATTCATCCGTAGGGCAATTGCGAAAGGTCTATGCGTTACTTGGTTGCGTACTGACAATGGCGATTTCATGCGCCACGGGGGCAATCAGACGGAGCATACGCACCAAACCACAATATTTATCGTGTGCTAAATTCACTGCGCGACTCACCTTGACTTGCTCGTTGTATTGTGCGCATTCGATATTGTAAACCACATTGAATGAGTGGAATATGCTCTCGGCTTGCACGGTGTCGGTCGAAAGTTCGCCCGACACGCTAATTTCGAAACGCTGTGGTGTCAAGTGCTCTTTCTGCATGATACTCATGGCGGTCAAGGCAGCGCATTTAGCTGCTGCATAGAGTAATAAAGCCTTCGGATGCAGATCTTTGCAATCTTGCTTGTTCTCCAGAACAAATTCCGAACGGTTGTTCATCTCTAAAGTTACTTTTACAATCATAATACGATATTTTAGGTAAATAATAATTTATCAAGGCAAAAATCGTTCCTAATTTTGTATCTTTGTTGACCTATATATTGGAATCTATGTGCAGAAAACTGATTCTCCTACTGACCCTCCTTGTGGGGCTTTTTGTGGTGACTGAACTTCATGCCACCAATCCCGAAACGCGCCATCTAATCGACCGCGGCATTGAACTCTATCAATGTGGTCGATGGAGCGATGCGCGTCATGAGTTGTTACGTGCGCAGAGCCAGCTCACCGAAGCTGATAAATATGAACATCAGCAGGTCGATTTCTACCTTGCTATTTGTGCCGTCGAATTGGGCAGCAAAGATGCCGAAGAGGAGCTCGAATGTTTTGGTGAACGTTGGCCCGCTTCGCTTTTTGGCAATGATGTGCGCTTTGCTTTGGCATCGCTCTACTGCACGCGTGGCGATATGAAGGCTGCGGCTCGCACCTTTGCCGAGGTCAACTATACGATGCTTGATGCTCGCCGCCGTGAGCAATATGACATCCGCATGGGCTACGTGGCATTCAGTGCCAACCGTTACGATGAGGCATATAAATATTTTGATCGGGTGGATAGCCGCAGTGAATATGCCGACCATGCACTCTATTATAAATCTTACATCGAATATGCTCGCGGTCACTATGCGCTGGCAAAACAGGGCTTTAACCGGCTCTCTGGCAGTGCTGCTTACGGCTCGTTGGTGCCTTACTACCTGCTCCAATTGGAGTTTATGGAGGGCAATTACCGCTATGTAGTCGATCGTGGTGATGCGTTGATTGCGAAGGCTGTTCTGTCGCATCGCCTTGAGTTGGAACGGGTTATGGCTGAGTCATGGTATCATCTCGATGATTTTGAACGGACGATTCGTTATCTCGGGGCTTTTGGTCGCGATGGGGGCGAATTTACGCGCAACGAGGAGTATTTGATGGGCTATGCGCTCTATCGTACAGCACGTTACGCTGATGCTGAGGGGTATCTGCGTCGTGCGTGTGGTACAGACGATGCACTGACCCAGAATGCCTCCTACCACTTGGCTGATTGTTATGTGCGTCGTGGAGCTAAATGCGATGCCATGCAGTCCTTTGCCATGGCTGCCAATGAGGCGTTCAATGGTGTTATTGCCGAAGACGCTCTCTTCAACTACGGTAAATTGCAGTATGATTTGGGCGGAGGGGTGTTCAGCGAGGCGATTCATGTGCTGACCCGCTACCTCGATCGCTATCCTGCATCGTCGCGTGCACCTGAAGCACGTGCGTTGCTGATTGCCGCCTACTACAATTCACACGATTACGATGCGGCATACGCAGCTCTGAAATCCAATCCTCAGCCTGATGGTGATTTGCGTGCGGCATTGCAGAAAATAGCCTATTTCCGTGGTGTTAAATCGTTTACGCAGGGCGATGTGGCGGCAGCTAAGAGCTTGCTTGCGGAGTCGGCTGCGGTGGGTATAAGCCCGAAATACAATGCCCTTGTACTCTTTTGGCAGGGCGAAATTGCCTATTCTGAAGGCGATTTCGCGACGGCAGTCAAACGCTACGATGCCTATTTGAGCCGCGCACCACGCACCGCGCAGGAGTACGCAATGGCTTATTATAATTTAGGTTACGGTCGTTTTTCTCAAGGTCAGATGGCAGATGCGCAGTCGGCTTTTGCGAAATTTCTCACGCTTCGTACAACGTCCGATTCTTACCGAGCCGACGCGTGGAACCGCATGGGTGACACGAAGTTCGCTGAGCGATCGTTCGATGCCGCCATTGCCGATTTCGATAAGGCGATTGCCATGGATGGTTCTGAAAAACACTATGCGCGCTATCGTCGTGCGGTGACACTGGGGCTGCTGCACAAGGTGCTACCAAAAATTGATGGATTGAAGCAGATTATGGCAGACGGAGAGGGCGATTATGTGGACGATGCCACCTTCGAATTGGGACATACGTATATCGCACAGGAACGCTATGATGATGGTGCTCATATACTTGAGCGTTTTGTTGTAGACTATCCCTTCTCTGTGTTGCAGGCTTCGGCACTCTCCGACTTGGGTCTGGCATATCTGAATTTGGGCAATCGCGAGAAGTCGCTTCAATGTTATGATAGGGTAGTGGCATTAGCTCCGCAATCGGCTGACGCTAAGGGAGCTATGGATGGTATTCGCGATATTTATCTCTCCCAAGGCGACGTGAATGGCTATTTTGCCTATGCGGAGAAAATGGGGCTGGAGAGCGATGTTTCGATGGTGGCGCGCGATTCGTTGACTTTTGCCGTGGCACAGCAACTCTATCTTGCCGAGCAGCATGAACCTGCGTTGAAAGCGTTGAAAAATTACGTAGACACCTATCCCAAAGGATATTATAAAACAGATGCGCTCTACTTTTTAAGTGACTGTTACTTGCGTGCTAACCGACGCGATGAGGCGATTGTGACCCTCACGGAGCTGGCAGAACGAGGGACAAACAACTACACGGCTACGGCATTCGAACGTCTTGCTGAATTTGCCGAAGCAGACAAACGTTATGCGGATGCTGCTGCTGCCTATCGTCGCTTGTACGATGTTGCTCAACGTGTTGCGGCGCGCAATGCGGCTGCTGAGGGCTACGTGCGCATGACGCTTGCCGAGGGTGATGTTTCGAAAATCGCTCCGTTGGCAGCCGATATAGCCGCCCAAGCCGATGCTGGAGTGGTGGCGGTACGCCTCTCGCAATTTGCGTTGGCAGAGCAGTTTCGCACCTCCAATCGTTGGCGCGAGGCAGTGAAAATATACCGCAAACTCGGCACCGAAACCAAGAGTGCAGAGGGTGCTGCATCTGCTTATTACCTGCTAAAAGAGAGCTTTGATGGAGGGGATATGGCGAAGACGGAGAAGGCAATTTTTGCTTTTATCGATAAGAAATCTCCTCAGGCGTATTGGCTTGCAAAAGCATATATATTACTCGGTGACAGCTATATAGCTCGTGGCGATAAATTTCAAGCCCGTGCCACCTATCAGAGCATTGTCGATGGTTATTCACCCGCCAACGACGGCATCGTTGGCGAGGCTAAGGAGCGAATTCGTAAATTGAATTAATGAGAGTTATGAAAAAAATACTTTATATTTTGCTCTTTTGTGTCCTGCCCTCGGTGGTGGCAGCACAGGTCGAAAAGAGCGTAGAAGTGGTCAAAGATTACGTGCCCAGTGTGGCGGGTGCAACCAAGCTTCCTATCGTGCCTAACATGGTCGATACCGTAATGTTGCGTCCGGATATTGACTATTCAATTACGCCACTTGCCATGGCTACTACACTAACACACAATTCAATACGCCCTGCTACGGTGACTTATTGGGAGTTTAATCGCCCCCAGCCTTTCTACCTTAAATTGGGTGCCGGTTACCCCTTTCGCTCGGTTGTAGATTTCTATGCTTCGACGCAAAATACAAGTACCGGCTACCTGCTGGGCTACCTCAATCACGATGGACGTTATGCCGATATTCGCAATGATTTTGGTCTCAAAGCAAATTCGTTGCAAATGAATAATCGCGTGGGCATTGCTGCGGGTAAATACATTGGTAGTCACCTTTTTGAAGGTGAATTTACTTATGATAATCGCTTGCGACATCGCTACGGAACGGTGGTGACGGATGATGCGTCGAGTGCGTTGATAAATTATGGCGAATTTGGAGTTAAAGTCCGTTTTGGCGACGATTTCAAAGATTTGCATCGACTGAATTTCAACATCGCGTTGCAGGGCACGCTCTTCAATGATGCCTCCGATGTGGCGACAAATATCTCCAAGGCTCGGCAAACGCAATTGGGTGTGAATCTGGCTTTAGCACGAAAATTTGGTCACCACACCATCCGTTTGCAGGGACTGTATGAGCATCGTGCCGGGGTGCGGGCAATTGCCGATTATTGGGATGATGTGCTCTCAGCCGGGGTGCGTTACGGTTATGATGGCGAGGTTGTTGATTTTGCGTTAGGTGCTGATTACTATTACGATAAGATTGTAGGAGCTGCCGAGCGGCACTACGTAATTCCGGCATTGAGTGTGCGCTTTAATTTTGGTTCACAGGCATTTATTCCTACTATTGAAGTGGATGGTAAATTGCGCAATAACAGTTTTGCAACGTTGACGCAATTGAATCCATACACTACACGTATGTGGCTCGATAAGAGTACAATAGATTATAATATGAGGGTTGGAGTCGATGGTGCATTGGCTGGCGGAAAGCTGGCTTATCGCATTTTTGCTGAGGTTTCAATACACGAAAACCAACTACTTTGGACTGTGACGGATCCTCATACAAGGACGGAAGTTGCGGCTTTTCAACCTATGCAGGCGCATCAAACGGTGGTCTCATTCAATGGCGAATTGGAGTATAAGCCCTCGAATCGGTTTCATTTTTTAGTCGGACTTCACGGCTATACTTACGATGAAAATGCGTCGTTACACAACGGTAGTCCCTCCTTTGAAGGGCGTGTGCAGGCGCGTTATTATGCTAAGAATGTGTCTTTTGGTGTAACAGCAACCATGCTTGGGGAACGTGCATGGTCCATTGTTGATGGGAATATGGAACAGCTTGTGGGTAGTTTTTGCGTGCCTTTTACGGTCGATTTGAGTGCTGATGTAGCTTGGCAACTTTCGTCGGGTATTTCGCTTTTTGCGGAGTTGCGCAACCTTGCCGACGTGAGACTGTATGAGCTTCCCTACTACCGCGACTACGGCGTGGGTTTCATGGCGGGGGTTAAATTTGCTTTCTGACGATGCTCCGCAGTGCAAAATTAGTGTGGCGATTCTATCGCACGGCGATGCTGCCATTCTGCCTCTGTCTCTCGGTGTGCTTAGTGCTTCCTGTGCTGAGGTGGGGCGCAACCACTGTGCCGAGTTTGTCTCTTGCTAAGTTGCTGTTGTATGGGGTGGTTATCTACTTTATTGCAGATTCGAAACGCAACGTTTTTGTCTATTATACGAACCTCGGTTTGCGGCGCAATACGCTTTTGGCGTGGAGTTGCGCCTATGATTACCTCTTATTTGGGTTGCTGATGCTTTTTGCTATCTTGTGGGCGCACTTTGTAGGCTGAAAAATGTATGAAACACACGCTTGAAATTGATTCGGTGGAGGTGTCGTTCGCTGAACGGCAGATTTTGCAAGGTGCTTACCTCAAAATGGAGACGGGATGTGTGACGGCTCTGTTGGGCAGCAATGGAAGTGGCAAAAGTTGCCTGATGCGTGTGTTGTGTAATACGTTATGTCCAGGGTTTAAGTCCATGCGCATCGACGGCGTATGGACAGCGCAGTTTGATTGTCATGATGTGCGATATGTACCTCAGCATAAATTTCTTCCATCATCTATTCGAGTGCGCGATGTCTTTCGCGATTTCGACCTTGATGCGCAACAATTTGTTGATTGGTTTCCCGATTTACGGTATGTGTTGGGGAGCCGCATCGAGACCTTATCGGGCGGAGAGCGACGCGTGGTCGAATGTTATGCCATTCTCTGCTCTGATACTCGTTTTGTGATGCTTGATGAGCCGTTTTCGCAGGTGATGCCGTTGCACATAGATGTGCTTAAACGCTTGATTGTGCGTGAAAAAGAGCGAAAGGGCATCTTGCTAACTGACCATTTGTATGCGCACGTGCAGTCGATTGCCGATACGCTCTATCTGCTCGAAAGTGGGCATACGCGTCTTGTTTACTCCACCGAAGATTTGGTTCGTTACGGATATATTTCACCCTCTAAAAATAAGATAAATGTCCAAAAAGGTCATTAAATCCTTTGGTGTTGCAGCGGATGGCGGCAAAGGAACATCTTTGCGGCATGGCTCTGTTATCTCTTTGCTGAATTGGCAGCGTCGTACTGCACCGCGTGGATTAGATTATTCATTGGTAAAAAAACAAGTCGCACAATCCAAAGGATTACACGACTTGCTATGGTGGGTAAGCTACTTATATCGCACCGCTCAACCGCATACCCTTGCTCGATTCCTCGCCTGGGGGATTCTGTAGGAGCTGGTCGTATAAGACTTACCCGACACAAAAGTAGGAAAATTTTATATCTTTGCAAAAAATATCGACGAATGAATTTAAAATCTTTTTGGCGAGTCTCCGTTGCGGGTGTTGTGGCGGTGGTATTGTGCGTCTCGGTGGCGGCTTATCTGCTCTTGGGCGGTGCGGTGCGTGCGGAGCGCAATTTGTATGTCAGTGCCCGTGCCGATTACGCTACGTTGTGCGACTCGTTGCTCCCTGTGCTACGTCATAAATCGGTGTTTAACTTGTTGGCTAATAGCGTAAATCTATCCACTACATTTCAGCCAGGTCACTATGCTTTACGACCCGGAATGAGCATCGCACGAGTGGTGCGTATGCTCAAATTGGGCAGACAAACGCCCGTGCGAGTGACACTAAACAACCTCCGTACACCGGCACAATTGGCGGTTAAATTGTCTGAGCGGCTCGATGCAGATTCTGCGACGTGGATGGCGGCATTCACCTCGCAAAAGTTGGCACGCGAGGTTGATTTCGATAGTGTGACGCTTTTTTCGATGTTTATTCCCAATACGTATGAATTTTATTGGACGGTCACACCCTACGAATTTGTGCACCAAATGCGCAAGGAGTACGACCGTTTCTGGACGGCGGAGCGTGATGCACAACGTGAGCGTAGTGGTTTGAGTAGGGTGGAGGTGATGACCCTTGCCTCGATTGTGAATGAGGAGACGCGGCGGCAGGAGGAGATGGCGCGCATCGCGGGGGTTTACATCAATCGACTGCGTTGCGGAATGCCTTTGCAGGCAGATCCTACGGTGAAGTATGCTTTGCAAGATTTTGGTTTGCGGCGGATTATGCAACAGCACCTGAAATTCCGCTCTCTCTACAACACCTATATATATAAGGGCTTGCCGCCCTCACCGATTTGTATGCCCGATGTGGTGACTATTGATGCCGTGCTCCACTTCGAGCAACACAACTATCTCTACTTTTGTGCCTCTCCGACCTTCGATGGTTCGCATCTTTTTGCCCGCACGCTACCCGACCATGCGGTTCATGCACGGGCGTATCGTGCGGCATTAAATGCGCGTAATATCAAATAATTTTTGTACATTTGTCTCCATGTTGATAAAGATTTATGCTGAAAATCCATCGGAACGCGAGTTGGCAAAGGTGATTGAGGTGCTTGAGCGGGATGGAATTATCATCTACCCCACAGATAGTGTCTATGCCTTCGGGTGCTCAATTCGGTCACCGAAGGCGATTGAGCAATTGCGCAGGATTAAGGGAAAGAATGAAGCGATTTTCGCGGTGGTCTTTGGCGATATTGCGCAGGCATCGGAGTATTGTCGGGTGGATAACGCCACATTTCGCATCTTGAAGCGCAACGTGCCCGGTCCCTTCACCTTCATTCTTTCGGCATCGGCGCGCGTGCCCGACAAAACACTCGCCAAGCGGAAGACGATTGGAGTGCGAATTCCCGACAATGCGATTCCGCGTGCCATCGTCGAGGCGTTGGGTTGCCCGCTTGTCACCACTTCGGTCAAGGATCGCGACCATGTGGTAGAGTACACGACCGATCCGGAGTTGATTGAGGAGCGTTACGGTGCAGAGGTTGCGATGGTCATTGACGGAGGTATGGGCGACAAGATTCCCACAACGGTGATTGACCTCACGGACGGTAATCCGGTGGTGGTGCGCGAAGGTCGAGGCGTATTGAAATAATAAATTTGTAAAATTTTATAGATATGGAAAAGAAAAATTTGTGGAATGAAGCTGCCAAGTATGGGGCGATTTTGGCGTTGGTCTCCATCGCTTTCACGGTAGCGCAGATGTACCTTCAAAATGGAGTGCTCTCTTTCACCTCGCTTTTGGTCTACGTGTTGCTGCTCTACTACTTCACCAAGCGTCGTGTGCAGCTCTATGGGGCGGGTGATAATGGTTACAGCTACGGACAATGTCTGAAATTTATCTTCTGTATGGTTCTTTTTGCGGGTATTCTCAATGGAGCCTATCAGATTGTGGCATCGAACTGGCTTTTTACCGAAAAATATGATGAGATGTTGAGTATGAGCATTGCCTCGATGGAAACCATCGGAATCTACAACAAAGCGCAGTTGGATTTGATGACCAGCATGGGCCAAACGTTGTACCATTCACCTATCTACTTGATGTTTGCGGGTGTGCTCGGCTCTGTGATTAAGGGCGTTTTCTTCGGATTGTTTGTGGCGGCATTCACCTCGCGAAATCCTAATATTTTCAACAGCAATAACAATCCGGAATAGATGGAAACGCCGAATATATCGGTTGTTGTGCCGATTTACAACGAGGCGGAGTCGCTGCCCGAATTGACCGCATGGATTGATCGCGTGGCGCGTGAGAACGCACTCACCTACGAGATTGTGATGATTGATGACGGTTCGGACGATGCGTCGTGGCGTGTTATCGAGCAGCTTAAGGAGCAATATGCCGCTATTCGTGCCATCGGATTTGCGCGCAATTACGGCAAGTCAGCAGCTCTTTACTGTGGTTTTGCTGCTGTGCAGGGCGATGTGGTCTTCACAATGGATGCCGATTTGCAAGACTCGCCCGACGAAATTCCTGAGATGCGTCGCATGATTCTCGAAGAGGGTTACGATTTGGTATCGGGTTGGAAAAAGCGTCGTCATGATCCCATTGGTAAACGGTGGCCGAGTAAGTTTTTCAATGGGACAGCGCGTGTGGTGTCTGGAATTAAACTCCACGACTTCAACTGTGGACTGAAGGCTTATCGTCGTAAGGTGGTGAAAGCCATAGAAGTATATGGCGAGATGCATCGTTATATTCCAATTATGGCGAAGCAGGCGGGGTTCAAACATATCGGTGAGAAGGTGGTCGAACACCGTGCTCGCAAATACGGCACTTCGAAGTTTGGTATGGAGCGAATGGTCAAGGGCTACCTCGATTTGATTACGGTTTCGTTCATGTCGCACTTTGGGCGTTCGCCGATGTACTTCTTCGGTGGGCTGGGCACATTGATGTTTCTCATTGGTGGTGCGACGACGGTGTGGGTCATCGGCGTGAAAATCTACAAACAGATCAACGAATTGCCGCTGCGTGCGGTGACCGACCAACCGCTTTTTTATCTTGCTATACTTGCCATCATCCTCGGCGTTCAGCTTTTCTTGGCGGGATTCTTGGGTGAGTTGATTAATCGCGGATCGAGCGATCGAAATAAATATATGATAGACCGGAAAATAGAAAAATAAATATGATTCAGAGAATACAAACACTTTACTTATTGTTAGTTGCGCTACTTGTCGTAGCTGCAATTTTTCTACCACTCGCGTGGTTTGGCATGGCGGGCGAACAACTCGACCTCTATGCTTTCGCACTTCGCTCTTCGGCGGGCGAGGTGATGCGTCCTCCACTTTATACGGGCATTGTGCTGTCTGTGGCGGCTTTATTGCCCTTGGTGTGCATCTTTTTGTATAAACGGCGGCTGTTGCAGCTGCGTCTGTGTGTGGTGGAGATGGTGCTGCTTGTTGGCAGCGAGGTGATGCTGGCGGCGTACTATTTTTTCGGACATGGCGCGACCGAATTTCAGGGCATGAAGCCCGCAATTGCTTTGCCACTGGTTGCGGTGCTCTTCGCTTACCTCGCGGCGCGTGCAATTTTTCACGATGAATTGTTAGTGCGATCGTTGGATAGAATACGTTAGCAGTCAATTTGATAAAATATGCGGAGTGTGCACGATTTTTGCACACTCCGTTTGTATATATATATGGTATGAAATTGCTTAACATAATCTTAATGTGAAAAAACTTGCAATAAGTTGGTTTGTTCAAAAAATGTTTATAACTTTGCTTTCCTTTCCCGTTTGTAAACGGGGTAGGACATTGATTTAAGTTATGATTGCGATATTAACTAATACTAATTAATTTAAAACAACTATGAAAAAATTACATTTGTTCAAATTGTTGTTCGCTGCGATGTTTGTGATGGCTGCTACGGCTTTCACGGCTTGTTCAGACGATGACGAGGGGACTCAAGGGGGTACAGTCACTTTGGATGTTGCTCCGACGGCACTTGCCTTCGACGAGGCTGGCGGTGCTAAAACATTTACCATCACAACAAACGGTGCGTGGAAAATCAAAGGCGCAGAGGGTGCAGCTTGGCTTGCAGTGACTCCCGCTTTGTCGGGCACAGGCAATCAGACTATCACTGTTACAGTGGGTCAAAGTGCTGAACCGCATAAGATTAGCTTGACTGTTGCTGCTTACACTCAAATTTTCGGTTTCGAGAAAGAGGTTGCTAAACAAGTTGTCGAAATCTCACAAACTCCGGGTGGCGTTCCTCCTTCGGGCGAGGTGATTTATGGCAACAACTTCGACAAAGCGAAAGTCGAAAAGGGTGATAAGGGATGGCCATTCCTTGACCAAACTGAGGTGTGGCAAAATGCAACGGGTACGGGTAATTCGACGGTGACCTATGCCTACACGAATATGTCGGTACGTTCATCTGGCAAGTTGAGCGGTGGATACGAAGGTGCTTCGGGTGTAAACAAGATTTTCTTTGGCAAAGCTCCTGCATCGTTCGAAATCAAGGACATCACGCTGCCTGCAAACGCTACTAAATTTGCGTTGACTGTTGGTGTATCTCGTTCGCTGAATGTGAATGGTACTTATGACAACATCTTCAAACCTGAGAACTTCAAGATTGAGTTGGGTAATGGTGCCGGTTGGGCAAATGTGACCTACGCAAAGACGGCTGGTGACGACACGAAAGATCCTTTCTGGGTCTATTTGACCGCAAACTTCACCCTCTCGGCTCCGATGAGCAAAGTGACGGTGAAATTCACCGCAACGGAGTCCTCTTGCTACTCGATTGATGATGTGAAATTGACTGAGGGCGTTGGTGGTCAGACGATTAATTTGGGTGATGCTCCCGAACCGGGCGAGGCAATTCCGATTGCAAACATCACGACTGGCATGAATTGCGCTGCTGAAGGTGTGATTGTTGCTACAACGACCCGCAGCTTCTTGGTGAAGGACAATACAGGTACGATTTTGGTCTATGTGGGTAAAGATCACACCAATGCCGTGGGCGACAAGGTGAAAGTTGCTGGTTTGACAACCGAATACGGTGGTTTGATTCAGTTCGGTGCCGAGGCAACCACCACTAAATTGGGCATGGAAGCGGTGACGCAACCTACTCCTACGGTGATGGACGGTGCTGCGATGGATGCTTATGCTAAGGCGGTGAAGATTTCTTATATTCAATACACAGGTGTGCTGACCATTAACGGTGACTATTATAATGTTGCTGTGGATGGTGCTACGATTCAGGGTAGCCTTTCGTATCCTGCTGCTGAGATGGTTCCTGCCTCATTCAATGGTGCGAAAGTCGTGGTGACGGGTTACGCAATTGGTACAACTGCGGGTGGTAGATATTTAGCTACGGCTGTCACTGCAATTAAGTTAGCGGAGGGGCAGGATACTCCTGCCATCGTATCGGTAACGCCTGCAAAGTTGTCGTTTGCCGCTGCTGGCGAGAGCAAAACTGCCGAAATCGTGGTGCGCAATGCAACGGGTCTCAAATTCAAAGCGATTGCAGAAGCTCCCTTCACTGCATCAATTACTGGTCAGACCGTTACGGTTGTAGCTCCTGCAAACACAACGGCTGCGGCGATTAGCAAAACGCTGACTATTCAACTTCTCAATGCGGATCAGTCGGTTGCTGACACACAAACCGTAGCCCTGACGCAAGCTGCGGCTGGCAGTGGAGCTGCTGATTATACGTTGATTTCGACATTGGCTGATCTGAAGGCTGGTACCTATTATATGGCTGGTTTCCGCGCTAAGGGTGAGGCTCAATCGGGTAACGCTGACTCTCCTAATCCTGCTGCCGAGAACTATTATGGCGTTTGGACGGGTGTACTTGCTGATGGAAAAGATTGCGAAACTGTAAAAATGTCTTTCTTGGAAGGTGCGTTGACTTCGATTGATACGGAGGTGACGGCAGCTCCCGCAGATATAAAATTGGTCGCTGTGGATGGTAAGGTAAATACCTATTACATCATGTTGAGTGACAAATATTTGGCTGGTGGAGCAAAATCACGCTCACTGACACTTGGTGCAACGCAAGCCGAATGGGTGTTCTCTGAAGTAGAAAATCGTTTGGTGGCAACATCGGGTACAACCACGTTGCAGACCGTAGATAAGTCTGGCAAATCCTTAATTCGCAATTATTCTAAACCAAATCAAGGTGCTCACGGTCTATATTTTTTCGCAAAGGAATAATTAGACCTTAACTTTCGACAATAAACTCTTGGAGAGAATCTGCTCTCCAAGAGTTCATTGTCTTAATAAACATTTTTTCAATTACACGACGCTGAATGAACCGAATTTACGGGTATTATATGAAAGCATTTCGAATTGTCTTTATCATGATGTTGACCTTGGTGTTGACCGCGTGCAGTAAAGACAGCGATGCGCAGGCTACATCGGCTGCATTTAGATATACTGAGGTGGATTGTGAAACTACCCAAAACCAACTGTTGCTCGCGGGCGACGCAAACCTTACCTACACAGCGACTATTGTGCGGGGGGCGGAGTGGCTCTCGTTCGTGTCAAACACACAGCAAACGACTATCACGGGCGCAGTAACGCCTGTCGTATTCGTCTACTTACAAAGAAATACAACTCCCGACGACCGCAAAGCGGAGGTGTCGGTGAAATTCTCCAACGGTGAAACTTATGAGGTCTCAATGACCCAACAAAAATACACAACCTCGGCACTATTTGATAAGGGATGGGCTGAACAACCTGAATACAAGGTAAATACAAACTACGTCTACAAAACCTATTACACCACACTTGCCAATGCGAAAAATGTGCGTAGTTACTCAATTTGCTACGACCGCACAAAAAAAGTATCGCAATGGGTGGCTTATCCCCTTCATGATTGCTATCTGCGACCCAATGTGGGACGCACCGATGCTTGGGCATACGACCCTAATAAATTTCTGCCTATTATTCCCGAATCGGATCAGCAATATGTCATCGAATCCTACCGCACGGGCTATGCGCGCGGACACCAATGTCCCTCAGCCGACCGTTACAGCAACGTGCCCACCAACGAGCAGACCTTCTACGCTACGAACATGATGCCTCAGAATGGCGGATTCAACGGAGGTATCTGGGCTTCGCTGGAGAGTAAAGTGCGCGATAATGTATGCAACGACACCCTCTACGTGGTCACAGGAACCTATTTCGCCAATACACGAACAACCACCGATCGCAAGGGAAACACCATCGGGCTGCCTTCGAATTGTTGGAAGGTGCTGCTGCGCACCAAGAGTGGCAACACGAAAAAACGCATCGAAGAGTGCACCGCAGATGAGTTGATGGGCATTGGATTTTGGTTTGCAAACGACGATTCGAACACCAACAATTTGCCGACTTACTCGCGTTCGATTGCCGACATCGAGAAGCAAACCGGATTCACCTTCTTCCGTAATCTCTCTGCCGATGCTACGGCGGTGAAGGCGCAGAATGATCCGAGTGCATGGAAAATCAGATAATAACATTTTAAACCATAACCTTATGAAAAAACTGCTCTTTACAAGTCTTTTTGCCCTCATGCTGCTGGCGTGCTTCGCGCAAAAACCTTACAAGGTCATGTTCTACAACTTCGAAAATCTTTTCGATACAATCGATGATCCTGAAATTTGGGACGAAGAGTTTTTGCCCAATGCCGCAAAAAAATGGAATACGGTGAAGTACGAAAAGAAACTCGATAATTTGGAACGTGTGCTGTTTGATATTGCAGCTATAGACAAAGATTATCCGGTGGTAATTGGTATGTCGGAGATTGAGAACCGCTCGGTGTTGGAGGATGTGATTGCACAACCCAAACTCGCCCCTGCCAACTACCGCATTGTGCATTACGACTCGCCCGATGGACGTGGTGTGGATGTGGGATTTTACTACCGTCCCGACATCTTCAAACTGCAGGGCAGTGCTCCGATTCCCTTTACCATGGCGGAATTCCCCAAGATGCGCACGCGTGACATCGTAACTATGTGGGGTACAATCGAAAACGAACCGTTCTACTTCATGGTTGCCCACTGGCCTTCGCGTCTGGGGGGCAAAGAGGCTTCTGCGCCCAAGCGTATGCGTGCTGCCGAGATTATGCGTCATGCAGCCGACTCGGTGCTCAAACTCAATCCAGCGACGAAGATAGTGATGATGGGTGACTTAAACGATGATGCTACGGATGCCAGTATCACAGAGGTGATTGGCGCAAAGGGCAACATGAAAGAGCTCACGAAGGGTGGCTACTTCAATCCATTTATCAATGTGCTCAAGTCGGGTCATGGTACGCTTGCCTACCAAGATTCATGGAACTTGTTCGACAACATCATTGTCTCGGAGAACTTGGCAACAGGATCCGATGGTGTGCTGAAGATACAGAAAGCCCCTAAGGCAAAATTCTACGGTAATATTTTCCGTATGCCCTATATGCTCCAGAAAGAGGGACAATATAAAGGCTATCCGCTGCGCACATTCGTCGGTAATAATTTCCAAGACGGATTCAGCGACCACTTTCCCGTCTATATATATATAAGTAAGTAAACCGTATAAATTAAGAATATATGAAGATCAGAATTTTACTACTGTCATTGCTTATGCTCGTCTCTGCTACTGCCTTCGCGCAGCAGGGTGGCATCACAGGCAAAGTCGTGTCTCGGGATGGCCGCGTCGCGCTGAACAATGTGAAGGTGGTCGTTGAGCCGTCGGGAGTTGTTGTAACAACTGACGCTGAAGGTCGATTCACGCTCGAAAATCTGCCGAAGGGCGACTATAAAGTGTCGTTCGAAGCTCCAGATTTCGAAACTCAAACTCTTGCTGTCCGTGTGGACAAGATGGTCAAAGATGTCCGTTCGGTGATTCTTGCTGCGGATGTCGTACGTCAAAATATTGACGATTCGGTCTTTGCCGAATTCGACACCGAGACCGCTTCCGACGCTACTTCGTTGCCCTCGTCGCTGTCGGCATCGAAAGATGTGTTCAATAGCATCGCGTCTTACAAATTTAGTGAGATGCGTTTCAATGTTCGTGGCTACGATTCGCAGTACTCGGACATCTATCTGAATGGTATTCAGTTCAATGATGCCTTGACTGGCTATGGTCCTTGGTCGTTGTGGAGTGGTCTGAATGACGCTACGCGTAACCAAGAGAACTATGCAGGTCTCGCTGCGTCAGATTTCGGTGTGGGTGGTATCGGTGGCATGACCAACATCAATGCACGTGCCTCGCAGATGCGTAAAGGCTTCCGCGCCAGTGCCGTGAATGGTAACTCCATGTATCGCTTCCGTCTGATGCTCTCCTATGCTTCAGGTGCGCTGGACAACGGTTGGTCGTATGGCTTTTCGTTCTCAACGCGACAGGGCGGTAACTCTTATGTCGATGGAGTCTACTACAACTCTTACGCTTACTTTGGTTCGGTCGAGAAACAATTCGGTGCGCGCAAAAATCACCGTCTTGGGTTGACCTTCATGGCTTCGCCCACCGAGCGTGGTGCGCAGCAAGCATCTACCGATGAGGCTTACGAACTTTTCGGTGATAACTACTACAACCCCAATGTGGGCTATCAGAATGGCAAGATGCGCAATGCCCGTGTGCGTAACACTCACGAACCTATTGCCATGTTGACCTACTCTTGGGACATCACGGAGCGTACCCGTCTGACAGCGGCTACTTCGCTTCGCTTTGGCTCGAATGGCTATTCGGCATTGACTTGGAAAGAGGGTTCTGACCCGCGCCCCGACTACTATCGCTATCTGCCTTCGTACCAGTTGTTTCGTATGTCGCAGGGTGAACCTTCAGCCGACGGTTCTTTGACCGTAAGTGGTGACACCTATCTCAACAATGCGCTCGAGGCTGCGCAATCGTGGACAGGTCGCATGGATTGGGATCGATTTTATCAGGTAAACGGTCAGACAACGCCTCACGGTATAGAGGAGATGTTTGCTGGTGAGGGCACGCACTTCTCCAACACCATGGTCGAGGAGCGTCATACCGACCAGTTGGACTACAACTTCGTAGCCAACATTTCGCACACCTTCCGCAACAACTCGAAGTTGGTCGGCGGTCTGAAGGCTCGTATCAATCGCACGGAGTACTACGATGAGGTGAAGGATCTGTTGGGTGGTGATTATTGGCTTGATGTCGATAAATTTGCACAACGTGACTTTGGTTCGGATGTGGTGGCTTACCAGAACGATTTGGCATACTACGAGAAATTCGGTCATGCCAAGATGGCGAAAGAAGGCGACAAAATTTCGTATGACTACTACGCTAACTTGCGCGCTGCGCAGTTGTGGGCATCGTATGGCATTTCGTTCGGTAACTTTTCGATGAACATTGGTGGCGAGGCGGGTTACACGCAACAATGGCGTGAAGGTCGCTGGCGCAAAGGTCTCTTCCCCAATGATTCGTATGGTAATTCGGAGAAGTTGGACTTCTTCACTTACCGTGCAAAACTTAATTTAGCTTACCAGTTCTCTGGCGCACACTCTGTTTCGGCAGCTGTGACGATGATTCAGGATGCTCCGAAATTCCAGTCGTCTTTTGTTTCGGCACGTACGCGTAACCAAACGACTCCGGGACTGACTACCGAGAAAATTCTCGGTGCAGAGCTTACTTACAACTTGAACTTGCCCTTTATCAAAGCTCGTTTGTCGGGTTATTACTCAGAAATTAACGACCAGTCGAAGGTTATTTCATTCTACGACGATGTGGAGAGCAGCTTCACCAACTTTGCGATGAGTAACATGGATCAACGTTACTACGGCGTAGAGTTGGGTGTGCAGGTTCCTATCTGGAACGGCATCTCGTTCAACGGTGCAGTCAGCTGGGGTAATTACCGCTATACATCCAATCCAAACTTCACGCAGATTGTCGACAACAGTGCCGATGTGCGGTTGCAAGATAAGGTCTATTGGAAAAATTCTCACGTGGAGGGTACTCCGGAATTTGCAGCGAATGTGGGTCTGAACTATCGTGGTCCTCACAGTTGGTTTGCTTCGATTGACTTGAATATTTACAGCGGCAATTACCTTTCGATGAACCCGTTCTATCGTACAGGTGCGGCTGTTAAACCATTCATTTTCAACGATGGTGGTGAGGCCGATTTGCTCGCTATTGATGCCATCCGTCACGAAGAGAAGTTCGATACGTCGTATGTGCTCAATGCAAGTGTCGGCAAAAACTGGTCAATTCAACGCAAATATACCATCGGATTCAGCCTTGAGGTGAAAAACTTGATTAACAATCAGGATATGCGTTCGGGTGGCTACGAGCAGATGCGTATGTACAAGAGCCGCAACCAATCTGGCAAGACGTTCTACACGCGCTTCCCCTCTAAATATTTCTACCTGCTGGGAACGACTTATTACTTGAATGTTTATTTCCGCTTCTAATTCTCGAACCTACAAAAGTATGATTACTATGAAAAAAATGAAAATAGTACTGTTGTTTGTCACAGCTGCATTGCTTTCGGCGTGCTACAACGATTTTGATAATCCGTCGCCTGCCAAGATTTACACGGATGCAGATATACAAGCCATGGGCGCGACGCGACGCACGATTGCCGATGTGAAAAAAATGTTTACTGATAAATTCGGCGGTTTGAGTGGCACGGGTGGAAACTCCAGTTGGGGCGATACGAAGTACCTGCAATTCGATGAAAACATCTACATTAAAGGTAAGGTGATTTCGGACGATGAAGAGGGTAATATTTACAAATCACTCTTCCTGTTGGATGAAACTGGTGCTATCGAGGTGCGTCTGGCAAATGGTAACTTCCTGACACACCACATGGGGCAATATACCTACATTCTGCTCAAGGATCTTTATATCGGCAACTACCGCATGATGCTCAGCATTGGCAACGGTCCAACCGACTCTTACAATGTGGTTGGTGAGCATAAATTCTATGCTAACTCGAACATTGAGTTGCCTTCGCAACTTGCAGCGCACGTCTTTGCGGGCGAGCAGAGCACGTTGGAGGTCGGCAAGGATATCAAGGTGGTCAATCAGACCAACTACAAGCAGTTGGGTGAGTCCGATTTTGGACGATTAATCCGCTTTGAGAATGTGAAATGTCACTATGCCGGCGTTGTTAATCAGGATGGCACAACCAATCCAGCTCTCAAAAATGGTAATTTTGAGCAGATTTATCCGAGTTGGATTTGCACCGATGTGCGACCTATCGTCACCAAAGCATGGTACAAATGGGCGTTCAGCGTCAAGGGCACTTGCCTCTACGGCTCGGTATGTTTCACCTACAACGATGCCGCACAGTACACCTCGGACAAGGGTGTCTACACGGTGCGCACAAGCGGTTTCTCTCGTTTTGCTGGTCGTCCGGTGACTAAGGACGGTGCGGTGGGAACCATTACGGGCATCTATGGCATCTATTCGAAGCAGAGCGATTATTCGGGTGGTGCGCGCGATTTTGCCACTTATCAAGTGTCTATTAGCAATTTTTCGGATCTCGAATTTGCGAAAGATGCCTTCTTGACGGAAGATCAGGTGAAGTCGATGACCCCTGCCGATTCGTTCAACGTGCCGGGTACGGGCGAGGATAACGAAGAGTTGGAATAGTAATAGATATATCATAATTTTTTATTAAAGCATGGAACAAGTTTATAATGAGCTTGTTCCATGCTTATTTATATTTGCGGGTAAAAAATAATTAAATTTATTTGATTGTTTATGTAATTTTTTAATAATACTTCTTATCTTTGCATAAGATTAGCTAAAACAGAGAAAAGAATGACATCTCTTACCGAATTTTTCAACAAACATGAAGACGATGCCCTTAAGGGAATATCGCACAAAAACAGCATCATTAAGCGCAACATCATTGCCTATATGGCGATGAATGGCGAATGTACACTCTCGGAATTGACCAAAGAGTTGCATATCAGCGTGCCGACAATTACTAAACTTGTTCAGGAGTTGACCGACGAGAGCATTGTGACAGACCAAGGAAAAGTGGAAACTCCGGGTGGTCGTCGTCCGAATGTTTTCGGCTTGGCGAGCTCGGCAATCTATTTTGCCGGAATCAATGTGGGGCGCGATAATATGACTTTCGTGATTACCGATTTGCAAAATAATATCATCACAGAGAAGATTGATAACGACTTCGAGTTGCTCGATCGCCCTTCGTGTTTGGAGCGAATTTGCGCCAATATCGACGAATTTATTACCAATAGCGGCATTGATCGCGGTAAAATTCTCGGTATGGGTGTCTGCATGACGGGACGCGTAAATCCCGATACGGGACGTAGTTACAAATATTTTACCGCCAATGAGCAGTCGCTGAGTGAGATAATCGAAGCCAAGACTGGACTGCGTGTTTTGCTCGAAAATGATACTCGCGCACGCTGCTATGCAGAGTACACGGGTGGCAAATCGAAGGATGAGCACAACGTGATTTACCTGCATTTGGGGCGTGGCGTGGCAATTGGTATCGTCATTGACGGCAAACTTTACTACGGCAAAAGCGGTTTTGCGGGTGAATTTGGGCATATACCTTTCTTTAATAACGAAATTATCTGCTCTTGCGGTAAAAAAGGTTGTCTCGAAACCGAAGTTTCGGGCATTGCGCTGGAGGACAAAATGTCTAAAATGATTGAGAAAGGGGTGAATACCATCCTGCGCGATCAATACGACCGTCAGGGCAAAACGATTCACATCGACGACATCATTGCTGCTGCTAAAAACGACGATAATTTATCCATCGAGTTGATTGAAGAGGCGGGTGAGAAGGTCGGAAAGGCGATTGCATTTCTGATTAATACCTTCAATCCAGAGACTGTGATTGTGGGCGGAAACATCGCAGCAGCAGGCGATTACATCATGCTGCCGCTGAAATCAGCAACTAATAAATTCTCGCTTAATTTGGTTTATAAGGATACAAAATTCCGTGTGTCTAAGATGAGCGAGAATGCCAATGCGTGGGGTGTGGCGATGCTTATTCGCAACAAAATTATCGGTATCTAATAGTTTTTACCGTGAACCTTGATGGGCGGATATGCAAGTTGCGAGCTGTCGAACTGCGCGATGTTGAGACAATGTATGCGTGGGAAAATGATACCGCATTGTGGAGCGTGAGTGGGACGATGACCCCGTTTTCGCGGCATACGCTTGAGCGATTTGTCGAAGAGCAGCAGTTCGACATCTATCAAACTCGGCAATTGCGTTTGATGATAGAAACGCATAGTGGGGTAGTGGTTGGAGCGATTGATCTCTTCGAATTTGATCCGCAGAACGGACGTGCCGGGGTTGGCATTTTGATTCATGGCGTCGAACAACGTGGTCGAGGCTATGCAACAGATGCGCTCACTATCCTTTGTGATTATAGCTATAAAGTGCTGTCTTTACATCAGTTGTGGTGTAATGTTGGTTCAAATAACATTGCCAGTCGCGCACTTTTTAGCAAGGTCGGATTCATAGAAGTGGGCACAAAAAAGGAGTGGCACAAAGGGGTTACAGGATACGAAGATGAAATTTTGATGCAGAAAATATTCTATTCACAATCGTAGCTGCATTTATCTGCGAATAATATAAGCCTTCAACTCTTTGTTGAGGGCTTTTTCTTTCCCTCCAAGATAGCTATCGACCAAGGCGTGAAAACGCGCAGAGTGGTTGTGATGCACGGTGTGGCAAAGTTCGTGGACAATGACGTAATCGCGTAAATATTCGGGCAAAGTCATGAGAAATAGGCTCAGGGATAGGTTGTTACATGATGTGCAACAACCCCATTTTGTGCGTGCAGCGCGAATCGTCAATTTGCCGTAGTTCAGACCGAATTGCTGCGCTATGCGCTCGGTGCGAGTTGGAAGATCTATTTTGGCAGCGCGACGCAACTCTTCGATACGCGCTTTTTCTTCCGCCGGAGGGAGTTGCGGTAGAGTCGCTTGCCGCTGCGTCATGCGCTGGCGCGCTGCTAAAATCCAATCGCTTTTTTCTTCCAAAAATACCAAAGCTCGCTTCTGCGATATTCCGTATGGATACGATAATCGCACAACGCCTGAAGTCCTGACAGATAGCGTTATACGCCGTGCGTGGTGTGATTGCGAGAGAATAATTTCACCGAATATGGAATGATGGATGGTTGTGAGCATTGTGTTTAACGGGTCATAACAACATCTATGTGTGTGCTGTAAAGTATTGTGTGTGAATTAGTTGCATCTATTTGCATGGACGAAAAAACGATTTGCACCTCGTCGTCTGCATAGGTCAGTAACTCATCTGCGCGCTCATTTAAAACGGCTTGAGAAGTCCTGTTTTGTGTTGTCATTCCAATTTTTCGTAGCTGAGTTTCGAGTAATTTTTGTCCCGAAATGGCATAGCTGGAACGAGCATTCCCGAAATGAATCCGCAGCGTATCCGAGTCAAAATAATACCCTATCTTATTTGTATCCTGTGTGTTAAGCAGGTTGGTGTAAAGAGTTGTGTACTTGCCTGTTGCCACTGCATACCCATCCGAGGTGTGAAGATAAATTCGCTCATTAGGCGTTGTAGATTGCGGATGTGTCCGCTGTGATTGTGCGGCAAGATGTGCAGGCTGTAGCGCAGGCACAAAAGCCATTGAGCCAAAGCATAAAAATGCTGCAATGCAGAGATAGAGGTAACGACCTGTGTGTCGTGATAAAAATTGTAATAAACAGATACTCATTACAATACCACACGCTACGAGCCATACGCGAGGCTCTGTGAGTCCGTATTCGTCAATTCGATGCACAACCCCAATCCAGAAAAGAAGCAGTGCTGGTAGCGCGAAAAGGCTGAAATGGTCGAAAAACCAATCGTAGCTGTGGTGAGAAATAATTTCTTGTAAAGCCTTGATAATCAGTGTGAAAATCATGAATCCGAAGATCATGTATGCCACTCCGCCTTGTGGGAGTGACCATTGGATGATAATCTTTGTAATATATAGATAAAGTATTGATAAATAGACCAATACGGCAGGAGTGGCGATGTAATTCAGCAGTATGTTCACCAACTTATTTTCGTGTATTTCGCCTTCTAACCAGCGTCCAATGAGCATCAAAAATAGAGAGGGCGCAAGTAGTGTCTCGGTAATGATTAATGAGTAAGTAGCTGTTTGCGAGACCCATGCGCCGTTAATATTAAAAATATATGCAGTAGAGTAAAGAATTGCACAAAAAAGAGCCAGTATTGCGTTAGTAAAAAATAATGCCACTATCGCTGCACGAAGATAAATCAGCGCATCAATTACAAAGCGCAGATTATCAATAGCTTTCCGGCTCATAAGAATCGTCAATGGAGCCAAAATAGCAAGTGTAATCGTGTAGGATTCGCTATCGACCCACGCCGCGAGTCCGCTCCACATCGAAAGTGGAACGAGCGGAATCCAACTCATCCAGTAGAGCGGTCGCCACGCGTTGTGTATGGTTAACATATTGATACACAACGATAATATTGCGAAAATTGGTATCGGCGCGAGTTTCGCGAGCAGCCATTCGTTATTGCCCACTCCGTAGGCGACTGAGCAGCCTACGCACGCATAGACAAGCGAAAGTAATTCGACTGGATACCGACGTAATGTCCGTATAAATTCCTCGCTAACAAGACAAGCGAAGTGGCGCAACTTCTCTTGTAACATATTGATTTATACTATTTTCCGATACGTTGACGTACAACCTCGAACAGCATAACAGCCGCCGCAACTGAGACATTAAGCGATGCAATGTGACCAATTAAAGGAATTGCCAACTCCTCGTCGCAGAGCTTCAGTACCTCTTTCGAAATGCCCACATCCTCGGCTCCCATCACCAGAACTGTTGGTTTTCTGAAGTCGGCATCGTAGAGTAATTTTGAACTTTTTTCAGTAGCTCCAACTATCTGAAAACCTTCTTGTTGCAGTGTTTTTAGTGCGTTTCGAATTGAACCCACACGACATACCGGAATCGAGCTGAGAGCCCCTGCCGATGCTTTAATTGCATCGCCATTTACGGGTGCTGAACTCTTGAGCGAGGTGATTAATCCGTGTGCGCCGGCGCATTCTGCCGAGCGAGCGATTCCGCCAAAGTTGCGAACATCAGTCACTCCGTCGAAGACCACGATGAGTGGCGTTTCGTCGTCGGGTACACGCTCCAAAATATCGGTAATTTCCACATATTCGATGGTAGATACTTGCGCAATTACACCTTGGTGATTGCTGCTGGTCAAGTGATTAAGCTTCTCAACTGGCACTTCTTGAATGTGAAGATGGTGGCGCATACATAGGTCGCGCAGCTCGGTCATCAATTGCCCTTCGGCACCCTTGCGCATATAGAGACGGTCGAGTTGTTTCCCCGCTTGGATGGCCTCTACCACGGGGCGTATTCCAAAAATAAGATTATCCATAATTTTTTACTTTTTGTGCATTTTGTTATTTTTGCGGTGCCGATTTATCCCGCTTGTTCTTCGACCAATTCCAGCTCATAGGATGCCTTCTCCCACTCGTGCATCAGGTGGTCATAGCTCTCTTTTAGATCATTGTAAGCTTTGTATTCTGTTTCGTTATAGGCTGTTGCGGTGGCAAGACGTGCATCGTAGATAGCTATTTGTTTTTCGAGCGCAGCCAAATCTGACTCGATGGTTTCGATGGTCTTGCGGAGTTTGCGTGTTTGTTTTTCTTGTTCTTTTTTCTGCTCGTAAGTGCTTTTACCCGATAAATCTTCTTTAACTGTGACCTCGTTTTTTATTGAAGTCACAATTGCCTTACGTTCAACTTCATGAAGCGATTCGAGCTTGCGTTTTTCGAGAAAATAGTAGATGCCACCGAGATATTCCTTCACGCCACCGTCTCGAAATTCGTAGACTTTCGAGACCATGCCGTCGAGAAATTCACGATCGTGCGAAACCATGATTACCGTGCCATCATACTTCATAATGGCGTTTTTTAGAATATCTTTCGATCGCATATCCATGTGGTTCGTCGGTTCATCGAGCACCAATAGGTTGTGAGGTTCGAGCATCAGCGATGCCAGAGCCAATCGCGACCGTTCGCCGCCCGAAAGCACCTTCACTTTTTTGTCCACATCCTCGCCTCGGAAGAGAAAAGAGCCGAGAATATCGCGCAGACGCGTGCGAATATCACCGATTGCCACGTGATCTAAAGTGTCGTAAACGGTAATCTCACCATTCATCAAATCCTCTTGATTCTGAGCGTAATAGCCTATGTGAACATTTGCTCCGATGCGAATTGAACCCTCCGTAGGCTCGAGCAATCCGACAATCATCTTCGCCAGCGTGGTCTTACCCTCGCCGTTGCGACCCACCAAGGCAATTTTATCCCCTTTGCCAATCACAAAATTGGCTCCACTGAAGACGTGTTTTGAGCCGAAGGACATTCCCACTTCACTTATTTCGGCAACAATTTGTCCTGATCGGGGTGCGGGTGGAAATTTAATATTGAGAGTTGCCAAATCCTCCTCTTCAACCTCTAAGCGATCGAGTTTGTCGAGCTGTTTGATGCGCGATTGTACTTGGTTACTTTTTGTCGGTTTATAGCGGAATTTCTCGATGAATTCCTCTGTTTTGTCAATCAATTTTTGTTGATTTTCGTATGCCGCCATCTGCTGTGCACGTCGTTCGGCGCGCAAAACCATGTATTTTGAGTAGGGTACTTTGTAGTCGTAAATCTTTCCCAGCGACAGCTCTACCGTGCGGGTGGTGACATTGTCCAGAAAGGCGCGGTCATGCGAAATGAGTAGTACAGCACCGTTGTAGCTTTTCAAATAATCCTCAAGCCATTGAATCGACTCTATGTCGAGGTGGTTGGTTGGCTCATCCAGCAAAAAAATTGAAGGACGGCGCAACAGCAACTTAGCCAGCTCGATACGCATACGCCATCCGCCCGAAAACTCGCTTGTGGGACGCTCGAATTCGTCGCGATGGAAGCCCAATCCTAACAATGTCTTTTCGATATCGGCATCGCGCGTATCACCGCCCAAGATATTGTAATGGTCGTTGGCATCGTTCAGCCGATGCAATAGTTGTTCGTATTCGGAACTTTCGTAGTCGGTGCGCACGCCGATTTCGTTGGTCAGATGGGCGATTTCAGCTTCGAGTTTCAGCACTTCGTGAAAAGCCTTGGCAGTCTCTTCGACCAATGTGGTGGTATTTGCCACCTTCATCTGCTGCGGCAGGTAGCCGATTGTACATTCGCCATTGACGGTCACCACGCCCGATGTAGGCTGCAGTTCGCCGATGAGCAGGCGTAGCAGGGTTGTTTTTCCTGCCCCGTTTTTGCCCACCAAACCGATGCGCTCTTTGGGGTTGATTAGGAATGATATATCGTCAAAAAGTGTCCAGCCTCCGTAACTTACCGTGAGGTTATCGAGTGAAATCATGTATCTTTTAAGCTTTTAATATTCTATCAATTTCGGCAGCGGGATTTTCTGCCCCAAAAACGGCATTGCCAGCCACAAGTGCGTCTGCCCCTGCTTCATAGACTGCGTGGGCGTTGGTCGCGGACAGTCCGCCATCGACCTCGATGAGGGTTGCGACACCCAATTCGTTAATCATAGCGCGCAGTTGCGTAATTTTTTCGATGGAGGCGGGGATAAACGACTGCCCGCCGAAACCGGGTTCGACACTCATGATGAGCACCATGTCTACCATCGGCAACAGATCGCGTAGAACTTCGACCGACGTAGCGGGTTTGATAGAGATTCCTGCTTTAGCTCCTGCGTTGTGTATGAGCTCAATACAGCCCTTTGCGTTGTAGGTTGCTTCGTAGTGAAAAGTGACGATATCGGCACCTGCCTTGACGAAACGTTCTACATATTTCTCTGGATCGACAATCATCAGATGCACATCGAGACACTTTGCGGTTGCCTTACGGATAGGTTTCAGAACGGGAAATCCGAACGAGATGTTGGGGACAAATACGCCATCCATGACATCAATGTGCACCCATTGAGCGGCACTTTTGTCAATCATTTGCGTTTCGTGTTCGAGGTGACCAAAATCGGCGGAAAGCATGGAAGGAGCTATAATTCGCTGCATAGTTATTCTAATTTCCACAAAGGTACGAACAAATCACAAATAATCAGGACTTTTTGAATCAATTATTTTGCGAAATGTCTCGTGGCTTTTTTGTAATGGAACTTCAAATCTTGTGAGACCACGTTGCCCGCCAAATCGGTGATTTTTACCGAAAAAATGTGGTTACCCTCTACGTTAATCGGTAGGGTTGAGATGGATGCAACAAGGGCTGTCAAATCGAATCGTATGGTTTTGGTGTACTGAATTTGTGTTGAGCACGCCAATCCCAGCGTTTGATAGCTCAGTCCGGGAAGAATTTGCGTGTCGTTGAACAGATCGAGATCTGTAATTTTCAATAAAGTGTTGAGCGGTGCCGAGACGATGTGAACATCTAAACCTGCTAATCCAGCAGGGGCATTGATTTGAATGTCAATAGGATATGCGAGTGTTCCATCAGCGTTGAATGCGATTTCGTGCGTAGCATTGAGGTCTTGATTCGCCCACGTGAGACTGGGGGCGACAACGGGTGCGAAGACGAGCGGTGTCGATTTATTGTAGCTGTGTAACTTCCCGGCAATGAATGGGTTGCTAACATCGTTTCGCGTGATGATTAGCGAACACATCTGTTTGTTTTGGGTGAGCACATCGAGGGTAAGCTCGTCGTAATTACCCGCCAAAATATTGAAATAAGCCTCAATCTGGTTGGTGGTAGGTGATGTGCCGGCTGCGTAGTCCATCAGAATGACCTTTGATTGTTCTGCATCATGAAGTGCAGCATGGGCTACGGAACCTTGAGCCACATCAAATTGGAGAGAGTTGGCTGATAGTTTTTGTCGCTTCGAAGTTAGCAATAGGCTCTTAACCTGCTTATTAGTGCCGGTTGACTGGAGATTGAAGTGCAGAATGGAGGTCAGTCGATTGAATTGAAAGGCGACCCAATCACCATTGGGTCTCTTGCCCGGAGCGGCGTTGGCGTAAGCCACAACATCGGCGGTCATGGCATCGTAGTTACTATTGTAGTGGTTGCCGTTCTGTGTACGTTTGTTGCCGAAGGGAAGGGCGGCGATGGTGCCCGATGTGGTGGTATGTGGGGCGAAGGCGATGTATTTCCACGCTCCTATGGCAGCTGAGGGGAGTGTGCCATCAAACAAGGTTCCGTTGTAGCTGAACTTTTCGCATACGGCGTTGACGGAACCGGGAGCGGTGACTACAACGCCCATCAAATCGAGTAGTTCCCATGTGCCGAAGAAGGTTGAACCGTTGGTGGTGATGTTGGCGCGGCTATTCTCTTCACCCGCCACGTCTACCTGAAATTGGACACGTGTTTCGCGCTCTTCGGAGGGTTGCTCGTTGGGTGCATCGTAGGTGCTGCAACCGCACAGTGCTGCACATACGGCAGTTAGCGTTATGAGTTGGTGGATTCTATTTTTCATCTTCGTTCTGTTTTTATTCGTTTGAGAAAAAAGAATCATCGCAACCGCGCATAGAAAGAGGATTGGTTTCCACCTCTCCACCCGGATAGGCTCCTCCTGAAAGTTGAAATCCGTGCTCTACGCAGATAGCTATTATCTCGATAGTTGGCGCAGCATAGTTGTTGTTAAGAGTCGTCTTTGTCATAATTAATTCGATGGCTGATGAACAATAGAAAATAAAAGTAGGAAATAAATGGTTTTAAAAAAAATAATTTCAACGAAGCCTCTCGAAATCGTTACGAGATTTTGATTTTCAATCACCGCCTCTTGTGGTGCAAGGTATATAACAACGCGGCAACCTCAAGTTCTGTGAGATTGCCGCGTAATTTTTTGCAATCGTAGATTATCCTATTTGATTAAATTTTGTTTTTCAATCTCTTTGAAGTAGCGGTACGTCCCCACACGCAGATCGAGTGTAGCCTGCTCGTCGCAAACTAAAATGCTTGCGGGATGCACTTGTAATGCCGAAATTGTCCATTGATGGTTGTAAGAACCCTCGACACCGTGGTGCACAGCGCGTGCTTTTTTCGCTCCAGTGGCGAGTATAATAATTTTTTGCGCTGAGAGAATGGTTCCTACACCTACCGTGAGTGCAGTGTGTGGAACCTGCGACTCATCGCCACCGAAAAATCGGGCATTGACCGAGATGGTGTCTTGCGTGAGGGTCTTCACGCGGGTACGTGAAGTGAGCGATGAGAAGGGTTCGTTGAAGGCGATGTGCCCATCTTCGCCCACTCCACCCAAGAAGAGGTCGATACCTCCTGCGCTGACGATGCTCTGTTCGTAGTCGGCACACTCTTTTTGTAGGTCGGGTGCGTTGCCATTTAGAATATGTACGTTTGCCGGCTTCACATCCACGTGATTGAAGAAGTTTTCCCACATGAAACTATGGTAGCTTTGCGGATGATTCACAGGTAGCGCGACATATTCGTCCATATTGAAGGTGATAACGTTAGCGAACGACACCTCACCTGCGCGGTGCAGGCGAATCAACTCTTGATAGGTTGCCAGTGGGGTAGATCCAGTGGGCAGACCCAATACAAATGGAGAAGAGGTGTGTGCTGCTTTCAGTTTAATTTGATTCGCGATGTAACGCGCCGTCCATTGCGCAACTTGCGCGGGTGTATTTTCAATAATTAATCTCATGGTTTAAAACATTTTAAGAAATACTTCGAACGCTTGATATTCTGCCATACCCAGCTTGTCGTAGCGTTGTGCGGTATGTTGTGTGCGCTCCTCGGCTCGTTGCCAAAATTCGCGCGAATCGCTGCCCGGGAAGGGGACAATATCCTTTTGCGAAAGGTGACGATAGATGGCGTGCCGTTTGAGAATCAGCTCGTCGGGCGAAAGGGGTACAGCCATGTCCACCATGCCCAAATCCCACTCTTGCCACGCACCGCGATAGAGCCACATATGGCAACTCTTCAACCAAGCGTCATCGTGCACCACTTCTATTGCTCCCAACACAGCCTCCATGCAGGTGCGGTGTGTGCCGTGCGGATCCGAGAGGTCGCCTGCGGCATAAATCTGATTGGGTTGAATTTCGCGCAATAGCTCGACAATAGTGTTAATATCTTGCTGGCAGAGTTGTCCCTTTTTAATGCCGCCCGTTTCGTAGAACGAAAGGTCGAGAAAATGGGCATTCGTATCGGGATTCACCCCGAATGAACGCACCGCAGCACGAGCCTCAGCGCGGCGGATTGCAGCTTTCAAGTCGAGCAGTGTGCGCGGTTCGGGCTCGCCCTTCTTCTTGCTGGCGATGAGTTTGGCAACTTCGGCATAGTGGTCGCTAAAGCCCATTTCACGTGCCGTGTCTATATTTTGCAGCACCACATCATCGTGGACTGCCACATTGCCTGAGGTCTGATAGGCTACGTGCACATCATGACCTTGCTGTTGTAGGCGAATGAAGGTTCCGCCCATCGAGATTACATCGTCATCGGGGTGGGGCGAGAAAATCACAACCCGTTTCGGAAAAGGTTTCGATGCTACGGGGCGCGTTGAGTCGTCAGCATTGAGCTTTCCACCCGGCCAGCCCGTGATGGTATGTTGCAGATCGTTGAATACGTCGATGTTAATTTGATCGTATGAACGCCCCTGCTCAAGCAGTCCGCCCAGTGAATTTTCGATATAATCTTTATAGGTCAGTTTCAGAATTGGTTTGTTCACCACTCCACACAGCCAGACCACCGCTTTGCGTGTGAATTTTGAGGTCCACTTGCAGGAGCCGACCAGCCATGGTGTCTGTTCGCGCGTGAGCAATCCAGCAGCATTTTCGTCAATGACCACCTCTATGTCGGTGTGTTCTTGGAGGTGCGAGGCGGGCACTTGATCCGTCACATCGCCCTCAACCACCTTTTGTACAACGTTCGCTTTCTCTTCGCCCCAAGCCATGAGGATAATTTTCTTGGCTCGCATGACGGTCTCAATGCCCATTGTGATGGCCATTTGTGGTGTGTTTTCCAATCCAAAGAAGGTCTCCGACTGAATTTTGCGTGAGTTGTGGGATAACTGTACTAATCGCGTGCGCGATTTGGCGTAGGATCCGGGCTCATTGAACCCAATTTGCCCCTGCTCTCCCATACCGATAATCATCAAATCAATGTTTCGTGCGGCATGATCGTACGATGCGCAGTACTCTGAGATGCGTCGTTCGGAGATGGTACCGTCGGGAATGTGGATGTTTTCGGGCAGGATGTCAATGTGATTCAGAAAATCTTCGTGAATACGGAAGTTGCGACTCTGCTGCTCGGTGGATTTTATGGGGTAGAACTCGTCGAGACTATATACAGCCACGTTGGCAAAGCTCACCAGACCCTCTTTGTGACGGTGCACCAATTCACGATAGAGCCCCAGCGGTGTACGACCCGTGGTAAGTCCCAAGACGAACGGCTGCGCCTCCTCGTAAATCTGATTCGAGCAGTTGGTTTCATTGTGGTTGCGAATCATCTTAACGATTATATCCGCCACGTACTGAACTCCTTGATATTCGTTTTCGTAGACCAATGTACGGGTCTTCTCGCATCGGTGAATAATATCTCGGGGTGCTGATGTTGCTATCAGACCTCCGCATTTCGGCAGTGAATATTTACTGTTCATAGTGGTGTATTTTATTTTTTTGTGTACTTGTCGGCAATCTCACGGATGATTGCACACATTGCGCCATATTGCTCCTCCATACTGCACAAAAGTTTGTACTGCGCATGGGTTCGCACTAAGTTGTGGTCTTTGTATTTTATCTTATAATAGGTATCCCCGTCGATGTAATCCATCAAAAAGCGCAGTACCTGTTCGTAGGTGATGTAGCGTGCCGAGAAGGTCAAGTGGTCAATTTCGATTTTCGTCAACTCGCGTGCTCGCTGCGAGAGATACCCTTCAGCATAGGCACGAAACATATCAAGCGACATACTGACGTGTTGCAAATCGTGGTCATCTTCGGCTCCGGTGTTGGTGTAGGAGCGAATGGCATCACCGAAGTCATTGAATGACGGGCTATTCATCACCGTGTCGAGGTCAATGGCGCAGAGCATTTCACCCTTTTTGTCGAAGAGAATATTGCTGATTTTAGTGTCGTTGTGTGTCACGCGAGTCGGGATTTTGCCCGTTTCGACCAATGACCAGAAGGTGAGCATTTCGTCACGACGTGCCTCAATCCAACCAATCTCCTCGCTCAGTTGCGCTTTGCGTCCTGCTGCATTGCGAGCTAAAGCCTCGTCCCACTGTACAAAGCGGTCGCGGATTTTGTGATAGCATTTGATGGTCTCGGCGAGAGGTTCGGTGAAGTCGGAGAGCTGCGATTGGAAACGTCCGATTCCCTCGCCGCCCTTGCGTGCAAGTGCGGGTGTGTCGGCGCGCGAATAGGTGATTGTATCCTCAATGAAGCGTGCCACTGCCCAATATTCGCCCTCGGCATCTTGGTAGTAGAGTGCCCCCTCGTGTGTGGGGATGACGCGCATTGCTTCGCGTTCGGGGTCGCCCCCGGCTTCAGTTACGCGGTGGCGAATGTGCTCCGTCACCTTGCGGATGTTCTCCATCATGGCGGGCACATCGGGAAAGACCCGTTTGTTCTTGCGTTGGAGAATGTAGTCGGTCGCGGTGCCTACGGTGCGAATAACAAAAGTGTCGTTAATGAACCCCTCGCCTAACGATTCGATGTTGGTGATGGGGGCTGTAAGTTCAAATTTAGCGGCAATATCTGCAAGGTCTGCTCTCATGGTTGTGTTGGTTTGACTGATTCCACTCTCCAAAGATATGAAAAATCGTACAAATATGCAACGCTTATTTGGCTTGCAACACATCTTCTGCGTGATTTGTGATAAAAAAAATGGGATTTGCGGTGTGCTCGATGCGGCAAGGCATGGGAAAAATAAAAAAAAGCTGCATGGAAAAACGTCCATGCAGCTTTGAGTACCTATTCGGTTACCTCTTCGAAATCTGATTTTCCGACTCCACAAAGTGGGCAGACCCAATCATCGGCAATCTCTTCGAATGGTGTTCCCGGCGCGATACCTCCGTCGGGATCCCCCTCGGTCGGATCGTAAATCCAACCGCATACGGTGCAAATATATTTTTTCATATAGAATTGTTTAGATTGCAAATCTAAGCAAATTCTCTGAAAAATCAACTTCCTTAGGCGGTAATTCGTCCAACAGGGAGCTTTTTATTGATGAGTTTCTGAATATCGTTAATCATTGGGCGTTCGTCGGGGGCACAAAAGGTGAGTGCCATACCCGAATGTCCAGCACGCCCCGTGCGTCCTATGCGGTGCACGTACGTCTCGGCAACATCGGGCAGGTCGTAGTTGATGACCAATTCGAGGTTGTCGATGTCGATACCGCGCGCTGCGATGTCGGTGGCAATGATGACGCGAAGCTTGCCGCTTTTGAAGTCATTAAGTGCTTTCTGTCGTGCATTTTGCGATTTATTGCCATGGATTGCGCCACACTCCATACCCGCTTTGGTGACGATGCGAGAGATGTTGTCTGCGCCATGTTTCGTGCGCGAAAAAACGAGTATAGATTTTTGTTTTCCGTCCTTAAGGAGCTTGATGAGCAGATTCTTCTTAGCTGCTTTATCGACAAAGAACACCCGTTGTTCGATGGTGTCGACCACCGACGCTTCGGGGGTGACTGCCACGCGAGCCGGATTGAAAAGCATAGCTTTGGACAAAGTTTCGATAGCCTGCGGCATGGTTGCCGAGAAGAACAGTGTCTGCCGTTTAGCGGGCAGCAGAGGCAGCAACCGTTTGATGTCGTGGATGAAACCCATATCGAGCATACGATCCGCCTCGTCGAGCACAAAATGTTGAATGTGTTTGAGCGAGATGTGACCCTGCCCAATCAAGTCGAGCAAACGTCCGGGGGTAGCCGTCAGAATATCGGTACCGCGATGCAGAGTATCCGTCTGTGGACGTTGTCCCACGCCACCGAAGATGACGCAATGGCGTAGCTTGGTGTACTTTGCGTATTCGCCGAAACACTCGTCAATTTGTATTGCTAACTCGCGTGTAGGTGTTATAATCAGTGCTTTGATGTTGTTGTCGAATGTCTTGCCTTGTGAGGTGCACAGTTGTTGGATGATTGGAATGGCGAAAGCCGCCGTTTTCCCGGTTCCTGTTTGTGCCGTTCCTAACAAGTCGCGTCCGCTGAGTGCGGGCGGAATGGCTTGTTCCTGTATAGGGGTTGGGTTGGTATATTCCTTGTCTTCGAGCGCACGCAAAATAGGTGCTGCAATTTGTAACTCTTTGAATGTCATAAATGAATGGTTGACCGCCCCGTGGCGGTGATTAGTTTAAAACGAACGCAACGTACTGTTGTGCGTAAGGGTATGTAATAAAAAAACGGGGAGAAGTGGCAGCATCGTGCTGCACGCGTAGAGTTATTACCGCTGCAAAGGTACGACGAATAATTGGAACCGCCATACGAAACCGTCCTTGATTTGTAAATTTGGAGAGGTTGTTGCGTGAATATGATGTGTTGTTGAATGTTTTTCGTACCTTTACACCCTAATATTGTGATATGGCAGGTTCGAATTTTGTTGATTATGTAAAGATTTTTGCCCGTTCGGGACACGGCGGTCCGGGCTCTACGCACTTTCGTCGTGAGAAGTTTGTGGCATTTGGTGGTCCTGACGGCGGTGACGGCGGACATGGTGGTAGTATTATCCTGCTGGGTGACAAACAGTTCTGGACGTTGATACACCTTAAATACCAACGACACCAATTCGCCGAAGACGGTGGAAGTGGTTCGGGTGCACGTTCGTCGGGCAAAGATGCCAAGGATGTGTTGATTTCTGTGCCGCTGGGTACGGTGGCACGCAATGCTGAAACGGGTGAAATCGTTGGCGAGGTGACTGCCGACGGCGAGCAATTGGTCTTGTTGCCCGGTGGTCGTGGTGGTCAGGGCAACTGGCACTTCAAAACGGCTACCAATCAAACTCCGCGCTATGCTCAACCGGGTGGCGAGGAGTTGGAAGGTGCGTTTATTTTGGAGCTGAAAGTACTTGCGGATGTGGGACTTGTTGGCTTCCCGAATGCGGGTAAGAGTACGCTTTTGTCGGTGGTATCGGCAGCCAAACCTAAAATTGCTAACTATGCCTTCACAACTCTCGAACCGAACTTAGGTATCGTGGAGGTGCGTGATCACAAATCCTTTGTGATGGCGGATATTCCGGGTATTATCGAAGGTGCGCATGAGGGTAAAGGTTTGGGTACGAGGTTTTTGCGTCATATTGAGCGCAACTCGTTACTTCTTTTCATGATTCCAGCTGATAGCAATGATATTCGTCACGATTACGATGTGCTACTGAGTGAGTTGACTCAGTACAATCCGGAGTTGTTGGACAAACAACGGCTGTTGGCGATAACGAAGTGTGATATGTTGGATGAAGAGCTGATTGGTCAGATGAAAGCGAATGTGCCGGAGGAGCTGCCTTCCATTTTTATTTCGTCGGTATCGGGGCAAAATATTCTGCAACTCAAGGATATGTTGTGGGAAGCATTGCAGCAGTAGCAATTCAAGCAATCTATTCGAAATCAACCTCGTAGTTGATGATGCGGAGTGAGAATTCCCCATTAAAATAATTTATAATTCCATTTACAGAGCCTGTGCCTTGCGGTATGGGCTCTGTTGCGTAGTGACAACGAGGAAGGGTGCGAACCAGAAGTTGATTGCCGTCAAGATCTTCCAGTGTGCGATTGGTTGCCAACCATGCATCTGTGGTGGGGTCGTAGTCGCACCATTTAGCCTCTGTTTGTGTGAAATGCACCCCTTCGAAATGTACATAAGTGTCGATGACGGCCGCCCCGACCTCGGTGAAACGCAGAGTGCGCGGGCGACGTTGGTGTGCGTTGAGAGCCGTGCAACGAATGTAGCGTTGAATCTCAGCGCGGGCGATGCGATCGACACAATAGGAGTTGGTGGGCTTGGCTCCCAGTATGATTTTCCCGCCATAATCACCCACTGCAAGTCCTGTGCATTGGACTGTGACGGCGGCTCCCAACGGGAAGAGGTCAGCGAGTGTGGTGTGGTCAATCGAAATTTCAACTCCACCCGCAGCGTCTTGCACGACGATTGTGTGGCTAAATTCGTCGCGAATATCGTTTGCCGTGACGATGCCTGCAATGCTCAATGGCTGCGTGAGAAGGGTTGATGTGCCGCGGCACAAGGTTTTGAGTTGAGCAATGGAGATGCGCGTAGGGGGAGTCTCTTCGAAAGAGGGCTCTGAAGAGGTGTTGCATGATGTCGTTAATAACCATGAAATCAAGCTAATACCAACAATCTTTCTCATCGCGAAGTTTGAGTGTATAACGGATTCCATCGGCTGTGCAGTCGCATTGCAAAATTCCCATCAGCAGCAATTCGCCAGCGGGTATTGCGTGTGTGGCAAAATTGGCATAAGGGCGTGTGTAGGTGTAAATTATATTCTCGTCTGCATCCGTAAAACGTTTGTAGCCTGCCCATTCCATCGGTTCCACCTCTTCGGGTGCAAAGTGCACGCCGTCGATGCGCACCAACCGACCCGCCATGGTGGGGGTGAGTGAGCCGATGTCGGTGACCAAGGGCTGCGGCTGTTGTTTTGCATCACCGCGGAAGAGGTGACGGTCGAGTGCTGCACGTGAGCCGATGTAGTCGGTGGGGTAGCTGCTGCCGGGTTGTGGTGAACGTCCGATTTGCAAAATGCCGTGGCTCTGTCCGACGGCAAGCCCTTTGAGATTGACGGTGAGTTTGTAGCCTTGGGGATAGATGTTGTGCAGTCCGTCAATGCCCGCCATCAGTTCGATGCCCACACCATCGGCTTCGAGAATCAGGGTGCGGTAGAAGTTGCCAGCACGATCGTTGGAGGTGACGACTCCCGACACAATCAGATGGGTTGAAATGTCGAATGTGGTTCCCGCATAGAGAGCTTGCAGTGCTGCGAGTGTGGTGTTTGCCGCGGGGGATTCAGCCTCACTGCTCGGCTCCTTGGCGGAGTCGTAGCAGCTGACACAGAGCAGGGTGGTAAGTGCAAAAAGCAGAAAATGACGCATGGCGTTTTACTCTTCGATACGTGAATCTTTCAATCCAAGAAAGTAGAGAATGCCATCCAGTCCGATGGTCGAAATAGACTGTTGTGCGGTTGCCTTCACTTTCGGTTTGGCGTGGAATGCGATGCCTAAACCTGCCAAACTGAGCATCGGGAGGTCGTTTGCTCCGTCACCTACGGCAACCGATTGTGCAATATTGATGGATTCGAATTGACACAGTAGACGCAGCAGTTCAGCCTTGCGACGACCATCGACCACCTCGCCGATGTAACGTCCCGTGAGGTGTCCATCCTCTATCTCCAGCTCGTTGGCATAGACGTAATCGAAGCCATATTTCTGACGCAGATGGTTGCCAAAATAGGTGAATCCACCCGATAGAATGGCTGTTTTGTAGCCCACGCGTTTGAGTATGGTCATCATTCGCTCCAGCCCCTCGGTGATGGGCAGGTTGTGCGCAATCTCCTCCATCACACTCACATCGAGTCCTTTGAGCAGGGCTACGCGCTGTGTGAAGCTCTCGCGGAAGTCGATTTCGCCTCGCATGGCGCGCGCTGTGATTTCGCGCACCTGTTTACCTACTCCGGCGTGTTCAGCCAGCTCGTCAATGACTTCGGTCTCAATCAAAGTTGAATCCATATCGAAGCATATCAGCCGGCGACTGCGGCGGTAGATGTCGTCGCGTTGGAATGAGACATCCAACCCCAGATCCGATAGCCCCATGAATCGCGCTTGCAGTGTATTTTTATCCTCTTCGCCCAGTGAACCTCGCACCGATAATTCGATACATGATTTGGCTGCGCGATCGTCCTTGCATAAAGGTACACGACCCGTCAAACGACGGATGGCATCTATATTGAGTCCGTGTTCAGTTACGCCTTGGGTCACCTCGGCTATGTGGCGCGCTGTGACTTGCCGTCCGAGCAGGGTGATGATATAGCGATTTTTGCCTTGGCGATTGACCCAATTGTTGTAGTTGGTCTCCGATATAGGGGTGAATCGAATGGTTATACCCAATTCTGAAGCCTTGAATAACAGCTCCTTCATGATGTTCCCCGATTTGTCGGCGGTGGTCTTGAACAGTATGCCCAACGTCAGTGATTGGTGGATGTTTGCCTGACCAATGTCGAGGATGAAGGCATCGTATTTTGCAAGTATTGCGGTCAACGAAGAGGTCATACCGGGCTTATCCTCGCCCGAGATATTAATCTGTATGATTTCAATATTGTTTTCCATAATTCAATTTATTCTACAAATATAGGTTAAAAATCTCTTTTTTTGGTTATTTTTGCCGAGCTAAACATTAAAAAACGGAATATGTTTCCATCTTTCATACAGACCGAGGGGGTGAAGCCCCTCATGTTGCCCGACAGTGTGCAAAAAGCGAACCTTGCCGAAACCATTGGTAAGATAGCTAATATAGATGTCAAGGAGTTGATTTCGAGCATGATTTCGAGTGCTGTGGTCATTGTGTTGCAAATTCTGCTTGCACTGACTATTTACATCATTGGGCGATGGATTATTCGTCGTATTGTCAAGGTGTTAGATACCACTTTCGAGCGGCGCGCGGTCGATGCGTCGTTGCGTGCATTCATGCGCCACACGATTAAAATGATTCTGACTATTATGCTCATTCTGAGCGTAGTACAAACATTGGGTGTGAACATCACCTCCATCATCGCACTCTTTGCTTCGGCAACGTTGGCAATCGGTATGGCTTTGAGCGGTACGGCTCAGAATTTTGCGGGTGGCGTGATGGTGCTGCTTATGAAACCCTACAAGGTGGGTGATGTCATTTCGGCGCAAGGGCAATCGGGTACGGTTCAGGAGATTAAACTCTTTTCTACGGTGATTCAAACAGCCGATCACCAAACGATTTACATTCCGAATAACTCCATTGCCACGGCAATTATAGACAACTATTCGACCTCTGAATTTCGTCGTGTCGACTGGTCGCTCGGAATGGCTTACGGCAATGATGTGGATGTGGCGCGCGAGGCGATACTCAGCTTGTTATGTGCCGATGAACGCATACTCAAGAGTCACGACGTAATGGTTTGGGTCGCGTCGTTGGGCGACAGTTCGGTCAATCTGACGGTGCGGGCGTGGGTGAATAATGAGGATTATTGGAATGTATTTTTCGAATACAACGAAAAATTTTATAAAATTCTGCCGACCAAAGGGATTGAATTTCCCTTTCCGCAGATGGATGTGCACGTGAAAAACAACTAATAACAACTAACTACAATAAAAATAAGATGGAATTAAAAGAAATTTTAGCTATTTCCGGTCAGCCGGGTCTTTATAAGTATGTGGCGCAGTCGACGCGTGGTGTGATTGTTGAGGCACTCACCGATGGTAAGCGCATGAATGCTGCGGCATCGGCAAAAGTCAGCTCACTGACCGAGATTTCGATGTTCACTGAGAATGATGATGTTCCGTTGGCAGAGGTGTTTACGAGTATCTACAAGCTCCAAGAGGGCAAGGCTGCAATCAGCCACAAGGAGAGCGATGAGAAGATAAAGGAGGCGTTTGCGCTGGCATTACCTACGTATGATCGTGATCGGGTGCACCTTTCGGATATGAAGAAATGCTTTGCGTGGTACAATATCCTTGTTGCTGCGGGGCTGACGAAATTTGAGCTCCCGCAAGAGGAGGAAGAGGCTGTGGAGGAGAAATAAAAACTAAAAATGGATAAGAAGAAAAGTGTGGCACTTGTGGCGCACGACAACATGAAACGCGATTTAGCGGAGTGGGTGGATTGGAACAGTTCGAAGCTTCGTAAACATCACATGGTTTGCACGGGAACGACAGGTAAGATGGTCGAGAAAACCCTGCTGGCACATCGTGAAGAGCAAGAGAGTGCTATCGAAGAGCCGATGGTGCTCAACATCACGCTGCTCAAGTCGGGACCCTTGGGTGGCGATCAGCAGTTAGGGTCGATGATTGCTGATGGAAAAATCAGCACGTTGATTTTCTTCTGTGATCCGATGGCTGCGCAGCCGCACGATGTGGATGTCAAGGCGTTGTTGCGTCTGGCATCGCTCTACAATGTGCCGACAGCGGTCAACCGATCAACTGCCGATTTCATTATCTCGTCACCGTTGTTCGATGACGATGAGTATACGCCTGAAGTGAAAGATTATAAGGCATATGTAGAGCGTGTATTGAAGTAATAGTTGAACATCTAAGAATGAATAGCCGACCTTATATAAGGTCGGCTATTTAATTATAAATCGTGCGACAGAGGGGCGGGAATCACCTGCGAAGTGTCGAAATCGCCCCATTGTTGAGCGATGAAGTCGAGTGTGGCGAACAGTTCGGGGATGTCGGTCAGCGTGACCAATTTGAGCCGTGTGGGTTTGAAGTCGGGCAGCCCTTTGAAGTAGTTCGATAGGTGGCGGCGCATCTCGATGATGCCGACGTATTCACCCTTTATCTCCAGTGATTTGGTGAGGTGCTCTTTGGCTATTGCCACCCGTTCGCAGACTGAGGGTTGAGGCAACACCTCACCCGTGAGTAGATAGTGACGTACCTCGCGAAAAATCCATGGACGACCGTAGGTTGCACGTCCAATCATCACTCCGTCCACTCCGTAGCGGTCAAACATCTCCTTGGCTTTTGTGCCCGAATCAATGTCTCCGTTTCCGATAATTGGAATATGTATCTGTGGATTATTTTTCACCTGTCCAATCAACGTCCAATCCGCCTCTCCGCGATACATCTGGGCACGTGTGCGCCCGTGAATGGTGAGGGCTGCAATACCCACGTCTTGCAGGCGAAGAGCTATCTCCTCGATATTTTTCGACTCATCATCCCAACCCAACCGTGTCTTCACGGTCACAGGTGTCGAGACTGCTTGAACAATTTGCCGTGTCATTTCAACCATCAGTGGCACATCGCGCATCATGCCTGAGCCGGCTCCGCGCCCTGCGATTTTCTTCACGGGACAGCCAAAATTTATATCAATCATATCGGGATGCACCTCTGCCGCCCTGCGTGCCGCCTCCACCATGGGTTCGATTTGATTTCCGTAAATCTGAATTCCCACGGGACGTTCGGCATCATCTATGCGGAGCTTTGCTAAAGATTTTGTCGCATCGCGAATCAATCCGTCGGCTGAGATAAACTCCGTGTAGACTACGTCTGCCCCGAACTGCTTGCACATATAGCGGAACGAGGGATCGGTGACATCCTCCATCGGAGCAAGGAATAAAGGCTGCGCGCCTAACTCTATATCGGCGATTTTCATTGTTTAAAGGCTGATTTGTTGCGCAAAGTTAGTTGTTATTCCGCAATAAAACGTTAAATTTGTACCAAAATTACAGGTATGATGAGCATAGAAGACTTTATTTCGAAGGTGGTTTATCGTTCGGCGGAGGCACTTTACGGTGCAATCGAAGAGGGACAATTACAGATACAGAAGACTCGCAAGGAGTTCGAGGGTGACTACACATTGGTCACTTTTCCACTTTTGCGACGTAGCCGCAAGTCGCCCGAAGCCACTGCTACTGAAATCGGTGAGCACATTGTGAGTTCAGTTGCGGAGATTGAGTCTTTCAACGTTATCAAAGGTTTCTTGAATCTAACCCTCAGTGCCTCATTTTGGGCGGCACGTTTTACCGAGATGGCTGCCGATGTGCACTACGGGCAGGCTGCGGCAACGGGGCGCACAATTATGATTGAATATTCGTCACCCAACACCAATAAACCGTTGCACTTGGGACACATCCGCAACAACTTGTTGGGTTACTCGGTGGCTCAGATTCTCAAAGCCAATGGACACAAAGTCATTAAAGCGAATTTGGTGAACGATCGCGGCATCCACATCTGCAAGTCGATGTTGGCATGGCAGCGGTTTGGTCATGGTGAGACCCCCGCCTCGACGGGGATGAAGGGTGATCATTTGGTAGGAAAGTATTATGTCGAATTTGATAAGCATTATAAGGCTGAAGTAAAGGAACTTATGGCGCAAGGTCAGAGTGAAGAGGAGGCAAAGAAAAATGCCCCTATCATCTGCGATGCGCAGGCCATGTTGCGCCAATGGGAGGCAAAAGAGCCCGCAGTGTATGGTTTGTGGCAAACGATGAATGGCTGGGTATATGAAGGTTTCGACGTGACCTACAAGGCATTAGGTGTCGATTTTGATAAAGTATATTATGAGTCTCAAACCTACTTACTCGGCAAGAGCATTGTGGAGGAGGGGCTGCAAAAAGGGGTCTTCTATCGTCGCGATGACGGCTCGGTCTGGATTGATCTTACAGCGGATGGATTGGACGAGAAGCTGCTGTTGCGCAACGATGGCACTTCGGTCTATATGACACAAGATTTGGGTACGGCGTTCCGCCGTTTCGAAGATAACAAACTCGATGATTTGATTTACGTGGTGGGCAATGAGCAGAATTACCACTTTCAAGTCTTGAAATTGGTGCTCAAAAAGCTGGGCTATGCGTGGAGCGACCACATTACGCATCTTTCGTATGGTATGGTGGAGCTGCCAGAAGGTAAGATGAAATCGCGTGAGGGTACGGTAGTCGATGCCGACGATTTGATTGCTGACATGGTGCGCACGGCGCGTGAGATGTCGGATGAGCTGGGTAAGTTGAATGATTGCTCGGAACAGGAGGCGAATGCTATTTCGACGATGGTCGGCATGGGCGCGCTCAAGTATTTCATTCTCAAGGTCGATCCGAAGAAGACAATGCTTTTCGATCCACGCGAATCGATTGATTTCAACGGCAATACAGGTCCATTCATTCAGTACACCCACGCGCGCATCTGTTCTATTCTGCGTAAGGCGCAGCAGGCTGATGTCGAGTTCGACGGTTCGGTTATGGCTATCGCCTACCTGCCTGAGGAGATTGAGTTGGTGAAGATGTTGGCGGACTATCCGTCGGCAGTGGCTGCCGCGGGTGCTAATTTCGCCCCTTCGATGGTGGGCGCGTATGCCTATGAGCTTGCCAAACAGTTCAATGGTTACTATCACGACCACTCCATTCTCAAGGAGGAGCGTGCCGATGTGCGTCGTATGCGTTTGCAATTGGTGCAGCAGGTAGCGCGTGTAATCCGCTCCTCGATGGCTCTTTTGGGCATCGAAGTCCCGGAAAGGATGTAGACGATACTGTATATATGGGCGGAGATCATTTTGTGGTGGTCTCCGCTTTTTTTATGGTACGAAACTTGCGTTGGAATGGTGCAGGAATTTAACCAACACTATTTTAGCGTGAAAACAATACTCTTTATTTTTGCTGTGCCTCTTGCGTTGTGTGCTGCTGTCGGTGCGACAGCTCAAACCCGGAGTGCAGTCACGATGCCCAAGATGGACACCGTGATATTATCGAAAACTACCGACGGTAACTACAACGTGTGTCGGTATGTGGTGCGAAGCGAGTCTGATGAGGGCTATGCGCTTCATTTCAAGATTAATACCTCGCAACTGGTGCCTACGTTCGATGGAAATACGAAGGAGATGCAGGCACTTTGTGCCTTTCTTGGAGCCACCAATCGCGACTCGCTGATGAGCGTGCGAGGGGTGACCATCACGGGCTACGCTTCACCCGATGGTGTGGTGGCGCAGAACAACCAATTAGCGCAACATCGTGCGCAGAGTCTCAAGACGTATGTCGATCAGAAGTATGATTTGTCGAAGCGGTACAAGGTAACCACGGCAGCTGTGGCATCTGACTGGTCGGCAGCGCGCGCGGCAGTTGTGGCATCGGATATCCCACATAAGCAGCAGGTGTTGAACATCATTGATCAGCGCGATGCCGCACCGATGAAAGAGAAGAAACTCAGAGCGTTGCCCGCGGCATGGCGATACATGGTGAGCAAAATTCTACCGGCGATGCGTTATGCCGATGTGATGATTGATTACTCCAAGGGACAGTTGGTCGTGCAGCGCACACTAATCGAGCACCCACAACCCGCTCCGCAGGTGGTGGCGGTGCCGCAACCGAAGTGTTGCTGTCGGGGCTATGTGTTTGACAATATGGGTATTGTGGTCGAGATGCGTGATGTGGCAACCGACTTTCGACGCAAAGCAGATGGCAGAGAAAAGCTTGAATTCAAAGAGAAGATTGATTGCAAGAAACGGGGCGAATACAAAGATAAAATAAAATTCAAATAGTTTCTAAATCGGAACATTGAAAAAATCGAAGATAACGATCAGAAAAGGGATTTCAATTAACTTGAAATCCTTTTTTTTGCCTTGAAGGCGTAATAATTAAAAAGCTTTTGTTATCTTTGCCACAACGAAAATTTATAAATGTAAAAATATGGCAAATTTAAGAAATTTGAAAAAAGAGATTGACTACCGTTTGGAAGAGGTTGTCTTCGACTGCGATATGGCTATCTGCTTTCAACCTACGAAAGAGAAGGAAATCTTCGACGTAATGCAAGAAGCTGTTGCTGTGCGCAATATGCTGTTTGCAAAGGTGAGCAATCCTGCTGAACCTCACAACACTTCGTTGGTGCACAAACATTTTGTAGCACTGCGTGCCGAGATGGTTGAGGCTTACGGCAAACTATTTGAAAAACTGAGCACGATTATCAAATAAATCGCGATTCGCTTTTTGAATTCAAAACAGCTTATAAGCAAAGCGGAGTACTTTTCGAAGTACTCCGCTTTATTTTGATGGGTGTGGCTTACCTTTTATTCCACTCCGACGAGCTTTGGTAAAAACTTGCGGCGCGGTTGATGAAATATTGCTCAGGTTGCTTTATTTGTTCCATGTCGTAGGAATCGGCAGAGGTCGAGGTGATTCGAAATTGCTCGCTGCGCTTCACGGGCGACAGAATGGTAAAAACATCCCCTTCGAGATAGCCTAAATCTTGGTAGGTAGCGATAAATGCGCGGGGTTTGTAGTTTTCATCAAGCACGTTACGACCGTAGAAATGCGAGTCGTAGTCCATGCCAAGCAACGTAAAGAGGGTCGGCATGAGGTCAATTTGCGATATGGTTTTTGTCACATAAGCGGGCTTGATGATGCCGGGGGCGTAGATTACTGCTGGAATATGGTACTTAGCGAGGGGAATTTCGGTCTTACCCGCACTCGATGCGCAGTGATCGGCGGTGATAACGAAGACCGTGTTGGCGAACCATGGTTGGCGGCGCGCTTCGTCGAAGAACTGCCCCAAGGCGTAGTCGCTGTACATGACCCCACCTGCGCGCGATTTGGCATCATTGGGGATTGAAATGCGTCCTGCGGGGTAGGTGAATGGGCGGTGGTTGCTGACACTCAACACGTGGGCGAAGAATGGTTTACCGCTGCGCGCATCTTCGGTGAGGGTCTTGATGACTTTGCGGTAGGCATCCTCGTCGCACACTCCCCAGATGTTGGCAAAGGTGATTTCGTCGGGAGTGTAGAGGCTCTTGTCGATTATATCGTAGCCGTTGCCTCCGAAGAATGTCTTCATATTATCGAAGTAGCTATTGCCGCCATAAAAGAAGCGGACGTTGTAGCCCTTTTCGCGCAGCAGGGCTCCTGTGGAGTGCATCCGGCTGTTGTTCTGCCGTTTGATGATACTCTGACCGGGGCAGGGTGGGAGCGAAAGGGTAACTGCTTCCAAGCCGCGCACTGTGCGGTTGCCGGTGGCTAAGAGTTTGTCGAATGCCAATCCCTGCGTGTAGAGCGAGTCGAGTACGGGGGTGAGGTGTTCAGTGTTGCCAAATCGTTCCATGAACGAGGCACTCATACTTTCGATGGTTATCAGTACGATGTTGCGCTGCGGAGCGTTGGTTATGCCAGTGATATGCCGCAGATTGTCGCCTGTGCTGCCGTATTCGGCATACATGATTGCTTTGGCATCGGGAGTGGTGATGTAGAATTGTTGGTAGTCCAATTCATTCTTCATGAATGCGTCATAGAATTTGTATAATCCATTGGCTTGCAATTCGTTGACATAGACATTTTCACTATTCTGAAAACGAGTGTTGAAACTCAGAAGGGCGATTGCTGCTACTGCTGCCACGAGATATGCAATCGAAACTACGACCTTACCCGCTGCGCCTTGTAGTTTGTCTGCAAGGTGCAGGTCGCTATGGAAGAGCAGCCATGCGGTGGTCAGTGTGACGACGAGCAGCAAGCCCATCATCGGAATGACGGGGTAGGACTCCATGATGTTACCCACTACCTCGGTGGTGTAGACAAGGTAATCAACAGCGATGAAGTTGTAGCGCACGCCAAATTCATTCCAGAAAAAATATTCGCTGACACCGTTGAAAATAATCAGACCTGTGTAGATTGAGAGGAGTATGCCGAACCATGCGGTAGTCCAGCCGTGACGAGCCGAAGGGACGAAGAGTCGGAAAGCGAAACTCAGCAGCCAATAGCCCAAGATGGAGGCGGCAATGGTTGGCACCACACTGCCGTATTCGTCGAAAATGGTGTGGCAGAAGCTTACGTAGCAGAATGCTGTGGTCAACGTCCCCAGCAGGATGTATCCCCACGGGCGGGCAAATTTACCCCTGCCGATGCCCAGCAGGAAAAGCCACATAAATACAAAACTGAGGGTGGCGATGCACACGTCGTTCAACGTGCCCAGCACAAAGATGGCAATCCATTCACCGAGAGTGAAATTAATATCGGTGGTTTGATCGTTGAATAAAAGTATGATGCGTGTAATGAACTCGACGGCAAGGGTGAGCAGCACTAATTTGAGATAGATGCGTGTGAAGAAACGAATAGTATTTTGCATAAAAGTCTCTATTTACAGCTGCAAAGATACTTTTTTTTGCGAAATATTGATAAAAAAAACGTCCGCAATTGCGGACGTTTTTCGAATGTTTTTATCTGCTTTGGTCTACTTAACCTCGGCAGGAGCTGCTGCAGCTTCGGGACGCATGACAACATGAACCATGTTGCCGTCAGCGAGAATCTTCTGTGCAAATTTCTGAATATCTTCGTTGGTGATGTTCTTCAAGATTGTCTCATAGTTAGAGGTATAATCCAACCCCGTATTGTAGAACTTGTTGATATTCTCTGCCCAAGTAGCGTTGGTCTCCAGACCGTTTTTCCACTCTTTGGCGAGGTATTCGCGTGTCTTCTCGATGTCCTCGGTCAGCGGGCCTTCCTTGGCAATCTTCTGGAATTCGAGGTCGATAATCTCGCTCAACTCCTCAGCCTGTACCTCGTTCGTATCGAACTGAATCAGCAATGTGTAGTTTTGTTTGGGGATGAATGTTGACCAGCCCTGTGCGTTCACGCCGTAGGTTCCGCCCTTCTCCTCGCGAATCGAAATCAGGTAACGTGAGCTGAGTGCCTGCGAAAGGAAGCTCATCTTCAGGCGGTTCTCGATTGTGTAGGGAGCATCGCCCGTGAGGTAGTACCAAACCGACACTTTGGGTTGCTGCATGGCAACTGCAATGTTTTTCTCGACTTTGCCTTTGACAGCATCCATGTGGTCATCCACGTAGTTAAGTGTGGTTTTCGAAGTGGGCAGCGAGCCGATGTACTTCTCGACCAGTGGTTTCAAGGTGTTCAGATCAACATTACCTACAAATGTGAAGGTGAAGTTGTTCGCACCAATGAACAGTTTGTCGTGAATGGCTTTCAGCTCCTCGAACTTGATATCTTTCAACAGTTCGGGTGTGAGTCTCTGCGAACGGTAGTTGTTGTCGTAAACAGTCTCCATGAGGGTGCTCTGTACGATGTAATCAGGGTTCTTCATCATGTTCTCCACCTGTGCACTGACTTGTTTAATATAGGTGTTGAAGTCGTCCTCGTTGAAGCGGGGTGCCGTGAAGTTGAGATAGAGCAACTGCATGAGTGTCTCCATATCTTTGGGTGAACCGTAGCCATCCATGCCGTGTCTGTAACCGTCGATTAACAAACCAACGGCGGCACTTTTGCCCGAAAGCTGTTTGCGCAAATCTGTTGCAGAAAACTTACCTAAGCCCGACTGCTGCATGATGCCCGGCATGAGTTTACCTGTGAAATAGAGCTCGTTGGGAAGAATCGAGAGACCACCTTTTGCTTGCACATTGAGGATGACCTCATCGGCTTTGAATGTCGTGGGTTTCACGATGATTTTCGCACCGTTCTTGAGTGTCCATTCGGTGGTTCCGAGGACGGTGTTGGCAGCGGTTGCCTTCACAGCTGAACCTTTCAACGCTTTCGTGTCGGCAATCAGCGGCTCTTTAATCGAGTTGTCCTCGTAAGCGGCAATTTCCGAACCCTGTACTTTCGCAATCAAGGCAAGCAGTTGCTCCTCGGTCGGATTGACCAAGCCCTCTTTTTCGGGAGCGGTCAGTGTGACAACCCAGTTTTTGGGCTGAATCAACTGAGCGCAAAGCTGGTTGATGTCGGCAATGGAGACCATTTTGACCAGTGTGCTGTCCAATTTCCACTCGTACTCAGCCGACGGCATGGGCTTATTTTGCTTGTAGTTGGCGAACATACGCTCGCTGAAATCGCTGTTCATGCGGTCGTTGCGGTTGGCATATTGACGTTCGCAAATGCGCATCAAGTCGTTCTGTGCGCGCTCGAACTCACCATCGGTGAAGCCGTAGCGACGTGTTTTTTCCATCTCGGTGAGGGTAGCCTCGAAGCCCGTGAGCATCTTGCCATCTTCGGTATTCACGCTGAAACCAGTGGTTACCATGGTGGGAATAATGCCGATTGAGCCGTCGAACATACCTGCGCTGAGGAATGGAGCGTTAGGTTTCTGAGCAATCTCAGCGAAACGCTCGTTCTGCATGGCTGTGATGTAGTTGAGCATGATGTCAACCATCTCGCGGTAAACCAGACCGTTTGCCTCATTGGGCAGTTCGGGGCGTTTGATGTAGATGCTTGCCGAGGTGTTGGTCATCTCCTTGTCGGTGAAGATTGAGATGATAGGCTCCACGTTGTCCGGAACCACAATAACCTCTTTGGCAGGTGCGTTAGCAGCAGGAGCCGGGATGTCGGACATCAGCTTTTTCAGCGCAATCTCCGTCTTATCCACGTCAACATCGCCCACAATCACAATTGCTTGGTAGTTAGGACGATACCACATCTCGTAGAAGTCAACAAGCTCCTGACGAGGGAAAGTCGAAAGACCATCCATCGAGCCAATCAAGTTGCGGTGCTCATACTTTGTACCCTTGCCCAGAGCCTTGAGTAATTTCACAACGCTGCGCCAGTTGGCATCGTCACGTGTGCGGAGCTCTTCCTTAATGACACCGCGCTCGCTTTCAACCTCTTCGGGTAGGATAGAGATGAAGTGCGACCAGTCGTGCAGAACCAGCATTGCCGAGTCGATGATGCCTTGGCGGGTTGTTGGAACATCAGTCATCATATATTGAGTCTGATCCCAACTGGTGCCTGCGTTCAAGTTTGCACCGAATTTAACGCCAATTTTCTCCAGATAGGTCATCATTTGCTTCCCCGGCAGATTTTTTGTACCGTTGAATGCCATGTGCTCAAGGAAGTGAGCCAGCCCCTGTTGCGCATCGCTCTCTTGGATAGCACCCACATCGTAGTGGATGTAGAAATCCGCCTGTCCTTTAGGCTTTTCGTTGTGACGTATATAGTACGTCATACCGTTTTCGAGCTGTCCCTTGCGAATCGCTTTGTCAGCGGGGATGGGCTCCATCGGATTTAATTGTGCCTGTGCGTTCGATAGCATGAACGCGGTGGCAATTACCATTAGTAGTTTTTTCATAAGTAACTGGTTTTAAATGGTTTGTGTTTATGTGTTTTGGTTTTTATTCGTTTGTTTCTGTGGGTAAATCGGGGCGATATTCAATAATGTCGCCCGGCTGACAATCTAATTCGCGGCAGACCGCTTCGAGGGTTGAAAAGCGAATTGCCTTGGCTTTATCGTTCTTGAGAATTGAGAGGTTTGCAGGTGTAATATCCACACGCTCAGCCAATTCGCCTAACGATATTTTTCGTCTTGCCATCATGACATCCAGATTGATAATTATTGCCATGACTCCTCCTTCTGGATTATATGTAGTTTGTTGTGTCGCATAATCGCCCGTCTTAGATGGTTAATTTTTGTTCTTCACTCAAATTTTGCCCGATGGCAAAGACTTCGGCGGTGAAGATTACAAGAATACCCATGATAATCGTATAATAGGAGATGGAAAATGTGGTGTCAACAACTAAGTTACTGCCCGCTAAGAGTTCTGCCGCGCGAGCAGACATACACCATGCAATCAGTGCGTGCCCCATTTCTGTGAAGATAGTTAGTATTCCGATGGTGCGGATGTACCACACATTACGTCTGTCGAGCGTGCGCTCCTCTTTGATTGAGCGACGAATCGAGTGGATGATGATGAACATCAGGACGATGATAGCCAAAAAGGCAGCGGAACTCAACATGGTAAGCAGATAAATCCATGGGCTACCGCCTATGGCACTGAATGCGAGACCCATCGGGCTGGCGTTGGATGTGGCAGGCTGATCGACCGTCAAACAGATATGTTTGATGGCAGGGGTGATTTTCACCTCCGATTGAGAGTCGATGCCCGTCAGTGCGTACTCTGCTTGGTTGCTAATTTGCACTTCGCCCAATGTGTATATTTGCCGTGGAGCTCCCGACATCCAATTGCGAGCGATATCAGCCCCTATGGATGCCCCTTCGTTGTATCCGCGGGAGAAATTCGGCAAAAGGCTGTGTGCCAGTCCGACAGCGAGAATGATAAAGAAGGTGATGTAAATCACCAGCATCCGTTGTAAAAGCGATTTCTTATTTTGCATATTCCCTGTGTTATTCGATTTGTAAGGCAAAGATAGAAACATATTTTCGAAAAACAAACAATATTTATCGTTTTTCGATAAATATTGTTGGTAATATCAATAAAAGCGGCTCGGAAGCCGCTTTTATTGGGTGAAAAGATTAAATTTATTCTACGTTGTCACGCAGCTGACGCCATATCGAAGCGTCGGCGGCAATGCCAATCGGTGCGGCAATCAAAACGAAGACAACCATAACTGCAATCAAGATGGGTAGTGAATCTGCCATCAAACCAATTGCGTAGAATGCGCCACCGATGATGCCCAGTAAGAGACCGATGACAAGCGTAGTAAAAAATATTGTCCATTTGCTGCCGTAGGTGGCATCGTTGCTGGCTTTGATTGCCTGTACGGGATTTTTGCCCTTGTCAATCAAGAAGTAAAATGAGAGTGACCATGCCATTGAAAGGACGATGCCGGGGATGTAGAGAAACAAAAAGGCGATTAACATCGGGAGAATCATCAATATGAAAGTCATGAAAAATTCGCCCATATAGCGACGCCACTTTGAGTCGAAGATGTCGAGCGGGTTAATCACGCGTCCATTTGCCACCTCAAGGGGGAGCATACTCATGGCGATGGTTGTACCTATATTAATATAAGGTATCCAAATCGTAATGAGCCAGAGTAGAAATGCCGCCATAATGGATGGCGCATTTTTGATACCAAATGAGAACGCCTCTTTGATGGTCGTTCCAAAATCCAAGTTTTTTCTCTCCATTACACATTGATTTTAAGGGTTACAACTAAAACAAAGATAGGTAAAATATTGTATCTTTGTTCGCGTTGAATCTATGAAGTGGTTTAAATTTATTAATCTTGTTTTTTTTTGCTCTTTTTGCCTCGCTTTTTGCCCTGTATATCCTTATTTAGCTTGCTAAATTTGCTGAGAGACGACAGAATTTATATAAATAACTTCGATAACAAATCCAAACAGCTTCTAAATTATAATTGCAATGATTAAAAAAAGCACCTATGATTTTTTTGTCAATCCGCAGCAGGTGGACTTCACACTCTGCGCTACAATCCCTGCGATGGGGGGCGTGGTGCTCAATACAGCGGGGTTGGATGCGCACGGAAAGGGCTTCGGGGTCGATGCTCTCAATGCCCGCAACTACTCGTGGGTGCTCTCGCGCATGGCGTTTGAGCTGGATTACCGCCCCGCGCAATACGTGAAATTTAATGTTGCTACATGGATTAGCGACTATGGGCGGGTGCTCTCAACGCGTAATTTCATCCTCACCGATTCGACGGGCAGTGAGTTTGGACGTGCGGTGACGCAGTGGGCGATGATTGATCTTTCGGCACGCACAGCGGTCGATTTGTCAGGTGTCGGGCGTGAACACGCTGATGCGATTGTTAATGAACCTTCGCCAACAGACAAGCCCCGTAAAATATTATCAATCACACCTTCCAATCATATCAATCACCGCGTAGCGTACAGCGACATTGACTTCAATCGCCACATGAACACGCTGCGCTACATTGACTTGTTGTTCGATGCCATGCCGCTTGAATTGGTTGCTTCGCAGCGTGCGGTGCGTCTGGATATTCATTTTTTGCATGAATGTCGCCACGCCCAGCTGCTGACGCTCGGCAGTGAGCAACGTGGCGATACGTGGCTTTTTACGATTCACAACGGTGAGCAGGAGGCAGTGCGTGCCTCGGTCGAGTGGCGATAGAGGATTGTGGAATGTAATTTGCATGGAGAGGTTAAAACCTTTCTATCATGGATAAACAGTTACAAAACAAGTATCAAAAGAGCATCAATCTTCTGAACGATGCCATAGGCAAAGAGATTGCTACATCGTTGCAATATATGTACTTCCATGTCCATTTCGAGGATGCGGGGTACAAATATCTGTCGCGCTTGATGCGTCAAATTTCTATTGCAGAGATGCGTCACATCGAGGAGTTTGCGGAGCGAATCATCTATCTTCAGGGCGATGTGAATATGAACGCCTCGTTTCAGACTCGTCAGATTCTTGAAGTGACAGCGGCTCTTGAATTGTGCGTGCAGCTCGAACAAAGCACCATCGAAGGGTACAACATTTCATCGCACGCCTGCGCGGTGCATGCCGACGCGGTGTCGCATAAGATGTTTCAAGATGTGATTGCTGAGGAGGAAAAGCACCACGATTTGTTCCGCACCGAGTTGCAGAACATGGTCGCATACGGTGATGAGTACCTCGCCATGCAATCGATTGCCGGCAGCAAGGATCATAGCGAATTTAAAATGTAAAATTGTCTCTTTCGCTCGTCATCACAAGGCACGCGGTGGTGCAGCCATCTCACCGCGAGATGCGTAGTCCAAAACAAAACAACCCGTGCAGAGCGATTCTGCACGGGTTGTTTGCCTATAAACGATTCGCTATTTGAAGAAAATAGACGAAATTTCTTTGTAGTTGTGCACGCGCTCAATCACATCGGCAAAGATGTCGGCAACCGAAAGTACCGTAAATTTGCTGAGATTCTGATCTTGTTTGAGCGGAATAGTGTCTGTGATGATGACTTCTTGCAGTGCACTGGCATTGATACGATCGTAGGCTTGACCCGATAGAATAGGGTGGGTGATGGCTGCGCGAACGCTCTTTGCACCGCGAGCCATAAGCATATCAGCTGCCATGCAGATGGTTCCGGCTGTGTCAATCATATCGTCTACGATGATGATATTGCGCCCCTCAACGTCACCGATAGCAGTCATTTTACCCACTACGTTGGCTTTTGCGCGCTCTTTGTGCGAGATGATAATTGGTGTGCCGAGCAATTTAGCATAGGTGTTGGCGCGTTTTGCACCGCCCATGTCGGGTGCCGCAATTGATAAATCCTCGATGTTAAGACTCTTGATATACGGAATAAAGATGCCACTGGCATAGAGTGCATCGACCGGAACGTCGAAGAAACCTTGAATCTGGTCGGCGTGCAAATCCATGGTCATGATACGATCCACACCGGCTGCCATCAGCAGGTTAGCAACCAACTTAGCACCTATTGGTACCCGTGGACGGTCTTTGCGATCTTGGCGTGCCCAACCGAAGTAAGGCATCACGGCAACTACTTTGTATGCCGAGGCGCGACGTGCGGCATCGACCATCATCAACAGCTCCATGAGTGTGTCCGAGGGTGGAAATGTGGATTGGATGATGAAGACCGTGCATCCACGAATCGATTCGTTGTAGCAGGGTTGAAATTCGCCGTCGCTGAACTGCAGAACCTCCGATTGTCCGAGTGCGGTGCCGAAGCTTGCGGCAATCTTATCGGCGAGGTATTTGGAGTCACGACCTGCAAAGATTTTGATTTTGTGGATAGCCATAGTATGTCAGGATTTTTTCGTAGTACAAATATAAGACAATATGATGAAACAATCGACTGTTCGTCTCCCTTTTTATTAACAATCGGTTAAACATTTGGATATGAAGTCGAGAATCTCGTCGCGACCTGTGCTTTTGGCAGCTGAGGTGACGAACATCGGTGGCAACTCCTCCCACTCTTCGTGTAGAGTATTCCGGTAGCTGTCGAGGCTCTTTTCAAGTTGATTTTTCGATAATTTATCGCTTTTTGTGAAGATGATTCCAAAGGGGATTCCTTCTTCACCAAGCATTCTAAAGAACCGAACGTCAATAGCTTGAGGCTCTAATCGAGCATCGACCAACACAAACAAAAAGTGCATTCGCGCACAACGTTGCACATAGCTGGTGATGAGTTTCGAGAACTCTTCGCGCACACTTTTCGAGGTGCGGGCGTAGCCATAACCCGGCAAATCGACCAGATACCACTTGTCGTTGATCAAAAAGTGGTTGATGAGGCGTGTCTTGCCCGGTGTCCCCGAAACTTTGGCAAGTCCGTTGCGATTCGTAATCATGTTGATGAGCGACGATTTGCCGACGTTACTACGACCGATGAAGGCGAAATCTTTCATTTCGTCGTTGGGTACTTGTGCCAGCTTGGCGGAGCTACATTTGAATTCTGCTTTAGTAATTTGCATGGTGCAAAGATAACCAAAAAATTCAGACTCGACAAATTTTCTGTTTTTTGACACGCTGTACACCTATATTATATAGCTGCCGCATTCATAATTGTTTTAGATTACTTATCTTTGCAAAATGGATTTCAAACTTGTATCAGACTATGCACCGATGGGCGACCAGCCCGAAGCCATTGCGCAGCTCGAAAGCGCAATTGCACACGGCTCGAAACACAATACCTTGATGGGTGTGACGGGTTCGGGTAAGACCTTTACGGTGGCGAACGTCATTGCGGATATCAATCGTCCGACGTTGGTGCTGAGTCACAACAAGACCCTCGCAGCGCAACTATACGGCGAATTTAAGAATTTCTTTCCCGAAAATGCGGTTGAATATTTCGTCTCTTACTACGATTATTACCAACCTGAGGCGTACTTGCCCTCGACGGACACATATATAGAAAAGGATTTGGCAATCAATGCCGAGATTGAGAAGATGCGATTGAGTACCAGTTCAACCTTACTTTCGGGGCGTCGCGATGTGATTGTGGTTTCGAGTGTTTCGTGCCTCTACGGTTGCGGTAATCCTGCCGATTTTCACGCTACGGCAATCAACGTTAAGGTGGGGCAGGTGGTGAGCTACAAGCACTTCCTTTATAAATTAGTCGAGGCTCTTTACACCCGTACTGAGCGCGAGTTGACCCCCGCTACCTTCCGTGTGAGTGGAGATACGATTGACATCATGGCGGCCTTTGGCGAGTTTGGCAATCAATGTTTTCGAGTGATGTTCTTCGACAATGAGGTGGAGGCAATTTGGAGCATTGATCCCGATACGGGTCAACGATTGCAGGTATTGGATACCCTCACGCTCTACCCCTCGCGGTTGTTTGTCACCACGCGCGAGCGTATTAATAGTGCTGTGCAACAGATTTATCTCGATATGGGTAAGCAAATTGCCTACTTCGAACGCGCAGGACGTGAGCCTGAGGCGCAACGTCTGAAGCAGCGTGTGGAGTACGATTTGGAGATGATTAAGGAGCTGGGTTATTGTCCCGGCATTGAAAATTATTCGCGTTATTTCGATGGGAGAGCCGAGGGTTCACGCCCCTTCTGTTTATTGGATTTTTTTCCAAAAGATTACCTTTTGGTGGTCGATGAGAGCCACGTTACGTTGCCGCAAGTGCACGCGATGTTTGGCGGTGATCGTGCTCGAAAAGAGAACTTAGTGGAGTATGGATTTCGCCTACCTGCCGCTAAGGACAATCGTCCATTGCGCTTCGAAGAGTTTGAGCAGCTGCAAAGTACGTCGATTTATGTAAGTGCCACGCCTGCCGATTACGAGCTAATGAAGAGCGAGGGGGTAATCGTCGAGCAACTCATCCGTCCCACAGGATTGGTCGATCCGCCGCTCGAAGTGCGTGTGACGCTCAACCAAATTGATGATTTGATTGAGGAGATTGACAAACGCGTGAAAAACGACGATAAAATTCTTGTGACGACCATCACCAAACGTATGGCGGAGGAGTTGTCGAAATATTTTGATCGAGTGGGGGTGCGCAACCGCTATATCCACTCGGATGTGGATACGCTTGACCGAATCCAAATTCTTGAAGATTTGCGTGCGGGGCTGTTTGATGTGCTGGTCGGGGTGAACTTGCTGCGTGAGGGACTCGATTTGCCGGAGGTGTCGCTGGTCGCAATTTTAGATGCCGATAAAGAGGGATTCCTGCGTAATGTTCGTTCTATCACACAGATATCTGGACGTGCTGCGCGCCATTCGCAGGGCAATGTAATTCTCTACGGCGACCGTTGTACCGATTCGATGATGTATGCTATCGAACAGAGTAACCGCCGTCGCGAAAAGCAGGTGCGCTACAATATTGAACATGAAATGCTTCCACGACAGGCGCAGCGCAGTGGCACAGGACGAAGTGCGCTGCTCGCGAGCAAAGTCAATACGGCGGAGGTTGATATGAATGTTTATCGTACTGAAATCGAACATTACTGCCTGCCCGTAGCAGCGGATGTGGAGCGAAGTTACACTGCAAGTGAGAACGTAGATGCGCTGATTACCAAGGCAAAAGAGGATATGGAACGGGCTGCTAAATCGTTGGATTTCTTGGCTGCCGCACGTTTCCGCGATCGGATGTACGAATTGCAAAAACTCAAAGAAAAGAGATAGTATGGAACAGACCTTACGTGACCGCTTCATCGAGTTGTGGCGGCGTTATTTCAACCATGCGGAGCTGCCGCTGGCATTCGAGTATGTTGATGATAGTCGCAGTGAGCAACCTGAATCTCCCGTTGTGGGGCATCGCTGCGTGATTGGGCAGCTCATCAAAGCACGCAATGGGCGCACGCTTTGCCTTACGCCTGAATCTATTGCCTGTCGTGGTGTTGGACGCTATTTGAGTTTCCGCGATGGAATGTTTCCCGGTTTTGCGGAATTTATAGCGCACAATGCCGCAGGCGAGGGTGAGCATTATCGTCGAACGCCCGAAATGGTCTCCGCGTGGATGGATTCGCTCGCGGTGCTGCCTATTCGCGGTCGCAAATTGATTGTCAAACGGTGGGATAAACTGGAGGAAGAGGATCAACCCGATGGGGTGATTTTCTTTGCCGAGCCCGATGTTTTATCCGGGCTTTTCACCTTGGCGGGCTTCGATGATGACCGTCCCGATGCCATTGTAGCTCCTTTCGGAGCAGGTTGCACCTCTATTTTCTACATGGCATACCGCGAACAGATTGAAGGCACGGGGCGTGCAATTATTGGAATGTTCGATCCAACAGCTCGCAAGTGTGTGAAGAGCAATCTGTTGACATTTTCCCTTCCTTGCGATAAATTTGTGCGGATGGTCAATCACATGGAACAGAGCTTCCTCGCTACACACAGTTGGGAAATTATTCAGCGGCGCATTAAATAATCTCTGTGCGCGGTAGTGTAAAATAATTTCGTTCACAAAATTCAACCGTTTCTGAATTTTCCCTACCTTTGCAAATATGATTGACAGGGAGACGGTAGACCGTATTTATGCCGCCGCGAATATCGTGGAAATTATCGGCGAATACGTCACACTCAAGCGAAAGGGTGTGAATTATCAGGCGTGTTGTCCGTTTCACAACGAGAAAACGCCTTCGTTTGTCGTTTCACCATCGAAGGGCTTATTCAAATGTTTTGGCTGTGGCAAAGGCGGTAATGCTGTGACCTTCATCATGGAACACGAAGCGTTGAGCTATCCCGATGCGCTGAAGATGGTGGCTAAACGTTATGGCATCGAGGTCAAAGAGAAAGAGATGACCGAAGAGGAGTCGCGCCATAACGATGACAGGGAGAGTATGTTCGCACTCAACAGCTGGGCAGCGGAGTACTTCACAAACTATTTGCTGCACGAAAGTGAAGGAATGAGCGTCGGGATGTCTTACTTCCGCCAAAAACGTGGCATGACCGATGCCACAATCAAACAATTTGGTCTTGGTTTTTGTCCTGCGAAGGGCGATCGAATGTCAGCAGATGCACTGGCTGCGGGTTATAAAGAGGCGTTTTTACTCTCAACGGGGCTGGCTCTCAAGCGTGAAAGTGATGGTTCGCTCTACGATCGTTTCCGCGATCGGGTGATGTTCCCCGTGCATAATATTTCGGGACGTATCGTTGCTTTTGGTGGTCGCACGTTGCGCACGGATAAAAATGTAGCCAAGTACCAGAACTCGCCAGAAAGCGAGATATATAGCAAGAAACGAGAGCTTTACGGTCTCTATTTTGCCAAGAAAGCAATTCAGCAACAAGATTGCGCCATCCTTGTCGAGGGTTATTTCGATGTTATTTCGATGCATCAAGCAGGTGTCGAAAATGTGGTGGCATCGTCGGGTACATCGCTCACCACAGAGCAGATTCGTCTGCTGAATCGGTTTACAAAGAACATTACGGTCATCTACGACGGTGATCCGGCGGGAATTCACGCTGCCATTCGAGGCATTGACATGATACTTGCTGAGGGGATGAATGTGCGGGTGGTGCTGCTGCCTGCCGAAGACGATCCCGACACCTTCGCACGCCGATTGGGTGCTGCGGGGGTACAAGAGTATATTCGCGCCCACGAAGAGGATTTTTTGACCTTCAAAGCGAAGTTATTGTTGGGCGATGCGCAGGGTGATCCAATCAAAAAAGCATCTCTCATTGGCGAAATGGTGCTCTCAATTACCCAGATTCCAGATCCGATTCAACGCTCGGTTTTCATCAAAGAGTGCGCACGGACGATGGATATCGACGAGCAGATTCTAATCTCAGAGGTGGCGCGCAAGCGTCTCAATACGACGGGCGATCGCGAAACGGATGAATTTGTACGGCGACAGACCGCACAACGACGAGCTGAGGAGGTTGCTGTGCAGCCGGTTGTGGATTTCACTCAACGCGCGAAAGCGGGTAGTAGTCCCCTCGCCCTCGAACGAGAATTGGTGAAATACTTGCTAAAGTACGGGCATTGTAATTTTGACTTTAAGGAGGGACGCAATATGGTGCTGTGTAACGTAGCAGAGGTGATATTCAATGAGTTGGATACCGATAGCCTCACCTTTGGCGACCGTCTATGCAACGAGATACTTACCACTTATCGAGCTCAGTGGCAGGTGCTTGGTACGGGGGTGGAGGTACCTGCGCATCATTTTCTGAACCATCCCGATCCCGAAGTGTGTAACTTGGCGGTCGATATTCTCACTTCGGAGGATAATTATGTTCCCAGTGACATTTGGCGACGCAAGGATATTCACGTTGAAAGTGATGCTGAAATGCTTGCGGTGGGAGTTCCTAAGTCGGTGATGCTCTACAAATCGAAGGTGATTGAGGAGTATGTTCGCGATTTGCAGGCGAAGTTGACCGATGAGAATTTGACGGATGCGCAGATGAAAGAAATTATGCAGCGGTTGGGAAGTTTCAACCGCGCTAAAGTCACTATTGCACGAAAACTGCAACGACTGATATTATAACAGATGAATTACAAAAAGAAGGGGCGGGTTTCGGGTTGTACACGTATTGCTACGCATACCGTGTGCAAACAGAAAATTAACAGAAAGATGTGTAAAACATATCAAAGATAAAAGAATTAGTTACCTTCACCGATTCCCACCCCTATGACGAAATAGGACAAGAACTATACCGTTTTTGAAGATTTATGACAGAACAGAAAAATATTAGTATCCGCAATAAACGCGCGACATTCGACTACGAGATTATCGAAGAGTATGTGGCGGGCGTGGTGTTGGTCGGAACGGAGATTAAATCAATCCGCGCCGGCAAGGTCTCGCTCACCGATTCTTATTGCTATTTCGAGCGGAATGAATTGTGGATCAGAGGCGTGAATATCGCTGAATATGCGTGGGGTTCGTGTAACAATCACGTGCCGCGTCGCGATCGCAAATTGCTGCTCACACAGCGCGAATTGACCAAATTGCAACGTGCTGCGCAGGATAAAGGGCTCACGATTGTGGGGCTAAAACTTTTCCTCAATGAGCGCGGACTGGCTAAAATTGTGGTTGGATTGGCTCGCGGACGCAAGAGTTTCGATAAACGTGAATACCTCAAGGAGAACGATGCGAAGCGCGAGATGGACAAAGTAATGAAAAATCATAGGTAAGAAAATTCGTATGAGCTTAATTTTATGTATTGAAACCGGCACGGACATCTGCTCCGTCGGAATTGCAAAAGATGGCGAGTTGATTTCGCTGTGCGAGAGCGATGAGGGGCGTGACCACGCTAAGAAAGTGGGTGTTTTTGTGGATGAGTTACTCAAACAACTCGATCTTGCACCCGACGAACTCGACGCGGTGGCGGTGAGCAAAGGTCCCGGATCCTACACCGGTCTGCGTATCGGTGTGTCATTTGCCAAAGGACTTTGCTACGGCATTGGCAAGCCACTGGTAGCAATTGGGTCACTGGATGCGCTGGCAGAAGTGGCACGTGAGGACTATGAGGCTGGGATTATTTCGATGGATCGTTGGGCGCAGGCATCGCTCTGTCCAATGGTCGATGCTCGTCGCATGGAGGTCTACACGCAGGTGTTCGATGCACAGGGAAAACCCCAGACCGAAGTGGTGGCGGAAGTTATTGATGCAGATAGTTTTGCGTCATTCCGCAATGATGCGGAACATCCGCTTGTGATTTTTGGTAGTGGAGCGCAGAAGTGTGCTGATTTGTTGCCCGATGCGGTGTTGGTCGATGTGTGCCCGTCGGCACGAGGCTTAGCTCGCTTGGCGCAGCAAGCTCTCAATCAGGGACATACGGAAGATATTGCCTATTTCGAGCCGCTCTACCTGAAGGATTTTGTGATTATAGCTTCCAAAAAGAAATTCTTTTAGTTTACCTTTACTCCTCGTCGAGATGTTCTGTGATTTCGAGTGTTTTGGCGGAGTGTTGTTTCTTGGTTGGCAGTCCTAATTTGCGTAGCCGTTCGCCCGAACGGATGATGTTGTCGTTACCGGTGCAGAGTCGTTTGTGGGCATCGGTGTAGGCATCGCGCGCTTTGTCGAGTGAGGTTCCCACATTTTCGAGTGAGGCGGTGAACGCAATTAATTGCTCATAGAGTTTGGTGCCGTAGGCGACAATATCGGCTGTGTTTTTGTTCTGATCGTCGCGTTTCCATAGGTCGTAAACCAACTTTAATAGGGCGAAGAGATTGGTGGGCGAGGAGATGATGACCTTTTTTTCGTAGGCATCGTTCCAGATGGAACTATCGCTCTGCAACGCAGCGAGAAATGCAGGCTCGTTGGGGATAAACATAATGACAAAATCGGGTGAATTCAGTAATCTTTGGTACTCTTTGCGCCCCAGTTCCGTGACGTGTTGACGCACCGATGTGAGGTGTGCTGCGAGGTATTGCGCGCGTTCAGCCTCACTTTCAGCACTTGTGTAACCCACAAAGGCTGTGAGCGATACCTTCGAATCGACGATGATGTGCTTGTTGTCTGGAAGGTGGAGGATTACATCGGGACGCAAGTTGTTGCCCTCCGAATCTTTCAAATTAGATTGTGTATCGTAGTGCATCCCTTTAATCAAGTTCGAGCTGTCGAGAATTGTCTCTAAAATCATCTCGCCCCAGTCGCCCTGCACCTTCGAATTGCCCTTCAGTGCATTAGTCAGATTGGTGGTCTCGGTCGTGATTTTCATGTTGAGCTTCATCAAATTATCCAACTCGTTGCGCAATGCACCGTGCTGTTCGTTCTCTGTGGAGTAAATCTTCTCCACCCGCTCGCGAAACTCTGATATATTATCTTTAAAGGGCTTCAGAAGTACATCCAACGCCTCTTTGTTGGTTTCGCGGAAGTGGCGCGACTGCTCGCCAAAAATTTCACCTGCTAAGTTTTTGAACTGTGCGCGCATCAGCTCCTCCGCCTTTTCGCGCTCCGCCTTATCTGCCGTCAAGCGATTCTCAACGGCAGCAAGTTTTGTGCGCGCCTCCGCTTCGGCAATCTGTGTAGCGGTGTGTTGTTCGCTCATTGTGCGCAAATCGGCTTCGGCACGCTCTTTCTCGAGCTGTAACCGGGCAGCTTCACTTCGTAGCGAGAGGGTGGTGGCAGCCAGTACGACGCTGAGCAGCGTGAGAACGATAAGTAGGATAATCCATGCAGTATTCATAGCATCAAAGATAGCAAAAAAATCAGTGTTTCGTCCATTAGCATTGTTTTTTGTTTTGCGTGAAAAGGGGCTTACTGAGGCTGTGTGATGTGTTTTGAATTTATTTGTAAAATATTGAACGATAATGTGTTGTTTATGGAGTTTATTTGTATATCTTTAACCAAATTATAGTGTGTAGAAATTAATTTTCCATTAAAAAAATAAAATATGAAAACACGCTCGACTTTACTACTTCTGGCTGCATCGACCATGTTAACTGCATGTGTCGATAACGCATTGGATGGAGATAGGACGATCGAAGTCAACAAGGTTGCTGAGTTGTCTGTCCCTGCATCTTTTGATTGGAGGCTGTCAAATGCTGTAACGTGCAACACCACCTCACCCAAACCCACACTCGTCAGTGTGTCGATTGGCGAAAACGAGGAGCCTTTTGCCTCTTTTTATGTGGGTAATGGGGCTGCACCTGCAACGTTGAACCTCCCCACAGCTGTTAAAACGCTCTTTGTGAGTTACCAAACTGCAACAGGCGTATCGAAGGCGCAGTCGGTAAGTGTCAACAACGCCGCCATGACATTTGCGGTTGGTGACGACTGCACGATGCCTCTTGCTGTTGCCAAAACGTCCGCATTTGGTGCCATAGATTTTAATACCGAAAACGGCGTGGTGTATGTTCCTGCAAAAAAAAGTGGCTGGGGAACCGTTCTGTTTGAGGATTTATGGCCCAGTTACGGTGACTACGACTTCAACGATATGGTTGCTAACTATAAAATACAATTTTATTTGGATGCACAGAATGCCGTTGAAGCAATGCAGTTTGGTGTGCGTGTTAAAGCTGTTGGCGGCTCTCTTCCCTATGATCTTTACTTGCAACTGCCCAATCTGGCGGCGAATTTGATTGGTGATGTTGAGGTTATTTCACCCTCCACAGCAGGGACCGCAATTGTCCAAATTCCAACGACGAATCGCGCTTGTTTCCGTTTCGACGGTATGCGAAATAAAAACGTTGCCGATGGTTCCGCCTATTTTAATACGGAATATGGTCATGAAATTCCTGAGGCAAATATGGTCGAACTTTATGTAGTGGTCTATTTTACGGAATCTGTTGCGCTGGATAAGTTAACCTCTTCAGCCCCTGATTTCTTCATTGCGAAGAAGGATGCCAACGATCAAATTGCAAAGGAGATTCATTGCCGCGATTTTGAACCTGTCAATCAACCTCTTTATGAAGAAATAATGAATGCGAGCAAAACGCCCATTACGCATTGGTATTATTCAGCCGAAAGTAATTTGGTTTGGGGTCTCAATATTCCGAAGAACATTCAGCACATTTACGAGGCGCAAAACTTCCCGAAAGAGAAGGAATATGGAGATTTTCTCAAGGCTTATCCCCAATTCAAGGAGTGGGCAGAGTCTGGTGGCGTGAAGAATCCCGATTGGTATGTACACGGTGTTAAATCGTTGCTTGTGAAAGAATTATAATTGCAAAATGTTTCTGAGTAAGAGCGGGGTGGATTCTGAATCTATCCCGCTCTTATTCCTTTTTTCTATCTATGTTGCAAAAACGTTGGAGTGGTTTTTGCATGGATAATTATAAATCAAAAAATCATTATGAAATCAAATTTTATTTGTACCACGGTGTGCGCTGCGACAATCCTCGTGTTGAGCACAATAAGTCTGTCTGCGCAGACGGAATCGAACCAACCGCAGAAGCGAAATGTGACGCGTCTGGATAAGGATTATTTTATTCCCGGACGTTTTGCGGGTAAGACTATTCTTGTCACGGGCGGCGCGCGTGGCATCGGTAAATGGACGACGGTGCGCGCGGTGAAAGAGGGTGCCAATGTGGTGATTATGGATTGGCTCGACGAGTTGGGACGAAATGTAACCGACTCGATTAATGATGCTTGCGGTGCAGGTGGCGGACAGGTGGTCTTTGTTTTCGGCAATATTCAGAAGACCGAGGATTGCAATCGAATGGTGCAGGTGGCGATTGAGCGGTTTGGACGTGTTGACTATGCCTGCCTCAATGCGGGGGTGATGGATGGTGTCTTTTCGGGCACGCCTTTCAAGTTCGACGAGCAACAGCGCAAGTTGATGCCCGCCACCATCACTGATGCGACGGACGAATATTGGGACAATGTTTTTCGCACCAATGCTGCCGGAACATTCAAATCGTTGCGCGCTACTTTGCAGCAGATGTTGCGCCAGAACAACGGAGGTGCGATTGTGATGGTTGCCTCGATTGCCGGCATGACGGGACTTTCGGGTAATCCGGCTTATGTGGCGAGCAAACACGCTGTCAATGGACTGATGCGCAACGCGGCAATTGACTATGCTCCTTATGGCATACGCGTCAATTCGGTGAATATGGCAGAGACGCAAACGCCTATGGTTGAGCGTGCTCAAGACTTTGTGAAGGCGGAAGTGAAGGCAGGTACAGGCATGGGAATGGGGGCAATAAAGACGATGAGTTTGTTGAAATACTGCGATTCGGAACATCGCGGATCGTTTCCGTGGGAGCAGGCATCGAACATCCTTTATCTGCTTTCGGATGAGGCTTCGGCAGTCACGGGAACCGTCATGGCGACCGATGGCGGCTGGACAGATTTTTAGATATTAAGTATGAAACGGCTCCTCTTAGTGGCTATGTTTCTGACGGTTATCATCCCCTCGTGCGCACAGACGAACAACCCTGTTTCGCTCTACGAGGGGGCGATTATTCACTCGGTGGAGTTTGATTTTTCGAACTCTTCGGCGGATACAATACTGATGAATGCCTACGCCAAAGTGGTGGAGTCGGAGTTCCGGATTACCCCTCAGAGTCAGTTCAATAGTTTTTTAGCATCGTATTATGTCTCGAAATTGAGCTTGCTGCCCTTTGTGGTAAGCGCGACGATGGGGGTTGCTCCGACCTCGCAAAACGAGGTTGTCGTGACGGTGCGTGTGGTTTTTTCGGATGAACAAACGGCTGTCAAACAACGTAATGCAGCCTCTTTGCCCGTGCTTTACAACTCGGAGCGTACCTTCTTGACGCTCAAGGTTGCCGCCTCGGAGATGGCATACAGCAACAACAATGCGTGGTTTGCGCAGCCGAAGGCGATGACCGAAGGTAATCCGTTGGCAGAACAGCCTGTGGGAGAGGGGTATACAGCTTGGCTTGAGGGGTTCGGAAGTGCGGGTGTTTATGGTATTGTGAAGGTTATTCCGCAGATTAATTTGCATATTTATGGAGGAGCCAACTACCTCGTGGCATTTTCGGCAGGCAATGAATTATTTACGCGCAAAGCGCGGATAAGTGGGGCAGTAGAGGAGGCTTTTGTGGGATTGATTGGGGGCGGAAGAACCGCGCAAGGATATGTCTATAAGTATAATGCGACTTACGGACGGAAGCAATTCACCTTGGGCGATGGCTGGTTGATTGTCAATACCTCAATGAATGGGCACGACCGTGCCGCTTTGCAGCTTAACCCGCGCTGGGCGGGGAAAAGCCTATTGCAGGCGGGGGTGGTGTGGAATCGCATCTTTGTGCAGGCATTTCGTCTGAAACCCAATGAATTGGATATTTTGAACAGTCGCACGGTGCTCAATGGGGTGAATGTGGAGTTACGGAATCGAAAAAACGGGCTGTTGAGTCTGACTTTTTTGCAAGTTCCGAAGTCGAATTTCCGCTATTATATGTCCGATGGGGCGACGCACACACGCGATGGATTGCAAGTTTTTGCGCTCCGTATTGCACGGAGTACGGGGCAGGGTGGGGGCTTATTCTACAAGGCAGAGGCTGGTTATCAACGTAATACACATTTTAAGATGAGCGCGTGGGCGGGGTATGGTGAACTGGGCTGGAACTTCAAAAAAACACGCGGTACACCCACTGTGAGCTATCGATTTGCCTACTTCAGTGGTGATGACCCTGACAGTCAATCGTACAATCGGTGGGATGCCCTCTACACGGGCGGTAATGGTGAACAATGGGTGCAAGGTTCGAATATGTATAAAATAGTCCAAAATAGCAACGAGGTAAGTCACCGTATACAAGGGGTTTACACGCCTCTTCCGAAGATTCAATTGGTTGGGCAATTCTGGCTTTTCTATGCCGCACAAAAGAATAATATCGGAGGAAATCCGGCTCTGACAACCCTCCAATCGCGAAGCTATGGAACGGAATACAACTTGACCGTAAAATACTTCCACTCACGTAGTTGGTACTTTCATCTCAACACAGCATACACCGTCCCGGGACGGGCAATTCGTGCCAATATTTCGCATACACAAGCATGGTTTTGTCTCTCGTTTTTCGCCCGTTATTCGTTCTAAACTTGACACATTAATCCCCCGCATGGAAAGCAGTCCTTGCGGGGGATTTGTTCGGGCTTTATACTAATCTCATTTCGCGCAAGCCCGCGTTCAATGTTTGTTTATTTCTTGCAGAGCAAATTGTCAATGCAGAAATAGGAGGGTGCCATTTGGTCTGTGCAAACGACCGTAAATGTGAGGCTCGAAACTTTGCCAAGTGAAGTCAAATCAACCCGTTCCCAGCCGGCTTTTACAGTTTTGCCGCTCACCAAAGCTACCGATATTTCACCTGTTTTAGTGGTTCCGTTGTAGCCTGTGCAAACCACTTTGAAGTCTGATTTGTCGGGTGTTGTAACTGTTTTGGTGAAGTATAAATAGGTGTAAGTCGTGTTGGCAACTGCGAGCGACTGTACTGTCACTGCGGGGGAGAATTTTATGACCGGTACGCCCTTATTGTCGGGAGTGAAGGAGCCATAAAAACCTACGGCAAATTGCTTCGTTCCATCCGCGCCACCCTCAGCGTAGACGCTCTTGTCGTTCTTGTAACCCTCTGTTACACGGTCAGTTTGGCTCGAAAGTATGAAGCCGTTCCATACGTCAGATGTGTGCCCATAATCGGAGTAATAGGTGTAAATTTGTGCCGAACAGTTCTTTTCGTAAACCTCTTCGTAGAGTGAACCGTAGTAAATGTTGGATTTCATGGGTTTACCGAGATAATCGAGTTCTTCTTGTTCGGTGGCAAGTTGTTTGCCCCACAGAAAATTGTCCGTTCCAAGTTGTGCTGAGTCGAAACCAATCACCTTGTAATCAGGTGTTACGGGTGGTGCTACGGAAGTATCGTTATCGTCGGAGCAAGCCGCAAAAGCAAAAGCCGCAAGGGCTAAAATTAAAAGTTTTTTCATTGTTCTCTTGTTTAAATAATATGTAATTAAAATAAAAAATCAACTCCTCGAACCCGCGGAATTGATGCCTGCTTACCTATTATATCTACAAAAGAAAATCGACCTGCAAGATCTTTTCAGACCTCGGCCGCTCCGTTCTCCGCAGATGCAATCCGTAACAAGCTCTCTCCCGAGAGCGGCAAGGCAGGTCTTCTGACTCGTTCCGAATGCAATGCCTTCCCAATCATAATGATCAGTGGCTAAGAGTATTACATTCAACATAGAACTTACAGCAGCGGGAACTGTTGTCGGTTTGCACGACATTCCCATTTAATCAATCGGAGTGTAACCTACACCCTTCAGTGAACCATTGCGGTGCAAATATATGAAATTTATTTGTATCTTTGCAACGTTAATCAAATTTAAATTTCGAAAACTATGAAACACGCATACGTATTTCCGGGTCAGGGCGCACAAGCGGTCGGCATGGGTAAAGACCTCTATGACAACGTTCCTGCTGCCAAAGAACTCTTCGAAAAAGCCAACGAAATTCTTGGTTTCCGCATCACGGACATCATGTTCGCGGGTACTGCCGAGGAGTTGAAGCAGACAAAAGTGACCCAACCTGCTGTCTTTCTTCACTCAGTTATCATGGCTAAAGCACTGGATGTGAAGCCCGATGCTACAGCTGGACACTCGCTTGGTGAGTTCTCGGCGTTGGTGGTGGCTGGCGCACTGTCGTTTGAGGATGGGTTGAAACTCGTCTCGAAACGTGCCATGGCTATGCAGGCTGCTTGCGAAAAACAACCCGGCGGCATGGCTGCCATTCTCGGATTGGACGACGCTGTGGTCGAGGAAATTTGCAAAACTACGGAGGGCGTGGTTGTTGCGGCAAATTATAATTGCCCCGGACAACTGGTTATTTCGGGCGCAGAGGCGGCTGTGGATGCGGCTTGCGAGAAGGCAAAGGCTGCGGGTGCGCGTCGTGCGCTGCGGCTACCTGTGGGTGGCGCATTCCACTCTCCGCTGATGGATCCTGCGAAAAAAGAGTTGGAGAAGGCAATTGCTGAAGCTCCATTCCAAACGCCGATATGTCCTGTGTATCAAAATGTTGATGCTAAACCACATACCGATCCCGCACAAATCAAGGCGAACTTAATTGCGCAACTTACGGCTCCCGTACGTTGGACTTACATCTCGAAAAATATGATTGCCGACGGTGTAACGGAGTTCACGGAGCTCGGTCCCGGTACGGTGCTGCAAGGGCTCATCAAAAAGGTCAATCCCGATGCGATTGTTGAGTCTAAATCGACGCTCTAAAGCACGGTTTAATATAAAGCAAAGCGGAGAACTTCGAAAAGTTCTTCGCTTTTTTTACTCTTGTTTGTGACAGCAAGTGTGGTTCATTAGCACCGTGTGTGGCACATTGCCATGCGATATGAGCTGAATCGGGCAGTTGTAGTTGCGCAATTGCTCTGCAGTAATCATGTTTGAATCGTGACGATGGACGTGACCATTGACGCAGACAATATTTTTCACCACGCTGGTGATGGTTCCCAAATCGTGCGAAACCATGACAATTGCCATGCGATGATTCAATTCGTGGAGCATCTGGTAGAGCTCGTTTTCGAATTTGTTGTCCACAAAATTGGTTGGTTCATCGAGAATCAGCAACTTCGGATCGGCAATCACAGCGCGACATAGCAAAGCTCGTTGCATCTGACCGCCAGAAACTTCGCCAATCGGTTGCGTAGCGGTTTTACCAATTCCCGATGCGTTGAGTAGCTCTTGCGCCTTTGCGCGATCGGAGACTGTGTAGTGAACGGCGAAGCCTTTTTGTCCCAGCAAGCCCGACAATACGACTTCCAAAACGGAGATTGGAAAGGTGCGATCGAAATTTGATATTTGTGGCATATAACCAATCAGCCGCTCTCTGCCTCGAAACAGTTCGCGCGATAGGGCAATGGTGCCCGTGTAGGGAACGGCACCCAGAATTGCTTTGACGAGGGTTGTTTTCCCGCCGCCATTGGGACCTATAACGCCTAAAAAATCATCGGCATAAATCTCTAAATTGGCATTGTGCAGCACTTCGTTGCCGTCGTAGCCGACCTTCAAATCGCGAATGGATACAATGGAAGTCATTATTGCGTTACAATTAAATCGGTAATATTCTGTATGTTAGCTATGATGTCCTCATGTAAAGGATCAATCTCCACATAGTTAGCATCAATGTCACGGGCGATAATTTCTACTGTCGAAGCGGGGAACTGTTTTTGATAGAAAATTCGGTGCACACCGTCGCGGCGCGCTCGATTGATGATTTGCGATAGTCGTTTTGCCGATGGTTCCTTGCCCTCGTTTTCGATAGCAAGTTGCTCTAATCCGTATGCGCGTGCGTAGTAGGTGAGTGCCGGATGATAGATGATGAAATACTTTATCTGAGCTGCTGTAATACGCTCAGCAATAGATGTGTCGAGTGTTTGTAAACGAGCCATTAACGCCTCGTAGTTTCGCCCATACTGCGTTGAGTCGGGCCATGTGTGCTGTATGGCATTGTAGGCGTTTGTCGCCATGATTTGCAGCTCACGAGGCGAAGTCCACACGTGCGGATCGATGCCATGGGCGTGGTGCTTGCCATCCACACAGTGCGAACAGCTACCTGCAATGAGGTCGATGCCGTGGCTTAGGTTGACAACTTTTGCAGTGTCAGCAACCTTTGATAGCAGATTATTTTCGAAATCAATCAATCCCACGTTGAATACTAATTGCGCCTCGTTGAGTCCGATGAATTGCTTGGCTGTTGGCTCGAATGTTTCGGGGCTGGCACCCGCCGGCACCAAGACTTCGATATTGAAATCTTCGCCTACAATCTGGCTTACAAGTGTGCGTAGGGGCAGAATAGAGACGTAAAGCGTTTTATTGTCAACTTTTTGTTGTGGCGTGCAGCTCAATAAAAGAGTGAGGGTTAAAAATGTGAAAACTGATGCTATTTTCATTGTAAATGTCTGTTAATAAACGTATTGATGTGTGAAAAGTAGGGTAGTGCGCTGTTTGCTCTGAACAATCCACCAAGCTTAAGATGAGAGTGAGCCGTTCCGTGCGAATATGATACCGTAATTTTCTACAAAGATACAGCAAGCCGAGCAGAGAGCCAAATTTATTTGGACAATGTGTAGAGTGTAAGGGATGCTGGAAGGTTAATTATTTATTGGCAACAATTTCATCTATCAACCTTTTGTTGTTAACTTCTACAAGTTTTATGATGGTTGTTCCTTTATGTCCCATATCTATATAGCTTACAGCGTACAAATTATGTTTTAAAAAGATGATGTCCGTAACTTTTCTAATATCCGAGATTCCATCTTGATAATCTGTCCGAAAACACCAAATAGCGTAACATTCCCCCTCGTTGCAATCATATTCATATTTGGCAGAGAGATAATCAAGCATTTTCAGGGAACACATATTTTTCCCCTCTGGCACAAATGAATCATTTCCAAAAACGAAACGCTCATAAAATTTATTAATGAGCGATATGTCTTGATTCTGAGCCTTAGTACAAGCAGACCAGAGGCATAAAAGGGTGGATAAGAGGATGATTTTTCTCATAAACAGAAATTTAAATCATTTGCAAAAATACACATTATATATAGATATATATGATTGAAGGGATA
>JAVVWE010000010.1:0-8250 GCA_036652255.1 Alistipes sp.
GCCTCCAACTCCCGAAGCTGGCGCGCTAACCGGACTGCGCTACACCCCGAACAAACTTCATTTCCAACGAGTCGGGGTAGCGGGATTCGAACCCACGACCCCCTGCTCCCAAAGCAGGTGCGCTAACCGGACTGCGCTACACCCCGTCGAATTCGTTCCTCAGAGCTTGTTGTTGGTTTTGGGGCGACCAACGCTCTTCCGAACGGTGAAATCCATTGATTTCGGTGTGCAAAGATAAGTTCTTTTTTGTTTATAACAAACTTTTACCCCTAAAAATCACGTAAATTATCCACAACCTCTGTATCTGCCTATTTTATGGCGGGTGCGGTTGGTTCCGAAGCAAGCCCCATTGCTTGCTGCTGTGCTGCGACATCGTCCACACTCTCTGCGACTTCTGCTGTTTCGCCCTCCACTTCAAGCCCCAAGGTGTAGCGATTCTTGCCCGTGTAGGTATGCAGCGCATCCGCAGTCATGGTCGCTACGTGCAGTGCCGTAGTCGGAATGCCTTGCAGTGTGGTCATGTAATTTACGATGGCAGCGTTGCGACGTTCGAGCATCTTCGCGAGTTGTTCAGTGGCGCGCGTTGCGAAGAGCGTCATGGCTTTTTCTGCCGTGTTTAGTTTCGAAGGGTCGCAGCCTTGTGCGCGCAACAGCGAATCGGCATGGAGCGTTATTTCGTCCGATTTGAGATTAAGTCCTTCAATTTTCTCGTATTCGAGCATGGTGAGCGGTGTGTATTCCGCGGTCGTATCAGCTTGACGTTGATGGTTATAGAAGTCCATTTTTAGGTTATTCTCAGCTTGCTGCTGGAGTGCTTTTCCATAATTAATGCGTTGTGTGAGCGTGATTTTCATCTCCGGTTTCTCGCGCAACATATCCGCCAATTTATCAAATTTTGCATATTGCTCAGAGGTAAATTCCCATTGCAGTGGCTCGATGGCGATGTATTCGAGGTTGTCGTTGTTGCCAGTCAGGAACGAGAATGGAGCCGTGATGACCTTGAGTAGCACGTTGCCCAGAGCTTTCATCACAATTTTGCGATACGAGAAATCGGGATTGTCGATACTGCCCTTGACTGGGAGATCGATTTTTACGTGTCCTTTTTTGTCCTTCAGAACGTACAATCCCAATTTGAGCGGAATTTTGAATTCGGGCTTGATGGTTTTGATTTTCTTGTCGGCTTTGGGCTCAAACATATCGAGGTGATTGGTGCCCATGAGTTGCCGATTTTTGATGATATTCTGGCTGCGGAACGAGAAGTTGCCGTGTGTGAGTGGGTAAGCGGTGTAGTGCTCGCAGTAGGGTGAGAAGTCGTGTAGATCGATGTTGGTCAGCATAATCAGGATGTTGTGGTTGTCCATGTTGCTCATCGAACCCTCCCAACGAATGGTGGCTTTTCCGGTTTTTTGTACTTGTGCATCAATTCCGATGCGATTGACTTTGTTCATATCGAAGCGGCTCTTCATGCGGATATTTGAGAGCCGGTATTCGAAGGGTCGGATGTGTGACAAATCTTTGAAATGGACGACTCCTTGTGCCACTTCGATGTCTTCGATGCGCAAATCGAGAGGCTCCGTGGCGATGCTGTCGGCTGTCGAGACAGAGGTTTGTGGGGTAGTTTGCGGCTTGATGAGGGCTGCGATATTGGTCGAACCGTCTTTGTATATCTCGAATTTTCCGGACATCCCTAACAGATACAGGCGGTTGAAGTGAAACTGATTGTGACGCAAACTGCCCCGAGTGAGTCCCACATGGAGTGAATCGACTCGCATCACCTCCTGTCCGTGTGTATCATCGAGTGTGAAGTGGGCGAGATCCATGTCGCCATTGAAATAGATGTCGAATAGATTTTGCAGCGAGCCATTCATGTGGAGTTTCGCCGAAAACAATCCCTCCATGTTGCCCACATTCAACATTTGCTGCACATAAGGCAGCCGTCCGTTGAGTGCCAATTCGCGTAAATCGATGTGCAGATCGTAGGCTGTGTTGTCCATATTGTAGTTCATCTTCAGCCCCAATGAGCCACCTTGAGCGAAATCGACGCGGACATCAACATCGGTTTTGTCCTTGAAATAAATTCCGGGAATGCTGGCACTGAGATCTTTAAATTCCCATGTGGCACCAATTTCCATATCCTTGTAAAAGACGTTTCCGCCCGTTATTTTTATATCGTCGATACCCACTTCCCACGGCTCATCCGTGCTCTCAACTTCAGTTGTGTCGGCAAGAAAGCGTATCAACAAGTCATCGAAATTGAAGTGCTCGCCTGTTTGATAAATCTTCACGTCGGGTTGGACGATGGTAATCTGTTCGATGGCGACGTGGCGCGAAAGTAACGGCAGCAGACGCAGGCTCATGTTGTATTCGCCGATGGCGGCAAAGGTTGTTGAGTCGTTGGGTTCTAACATCCGGATATTGGCGATGTGTAGCTCCCCCGTAAAGACATTCATGCGCAGCTCGTCGATATTTATTTGGCGACCAGTCAGCTCTTTACTGTGTTTTACGATGTAAGATTTGGTAATGGGTGAGATGAGTAGGGCTGCTGCGAGAATCAGAACGACCAGTGTTGCAAGGGTGATAAGTAAAATTTTGATGCTTTTTGTCATGTGATTATTTATTCAATAAATCGGAAAATAGATGGCTGAAATCTTCGCGCGGTTGCGGCATATAGACATTGAATCCCAATGCGTGTGCGGCAATCACATTCTGCTCGCCGTCGTCAATGAAGAGCGTCTGTTCGGGTACGATACCGCTATCGGCAATCACACGTTGAAAAATGGTGGGTGAAGGTTTCAAGTCGCCCATTTCGTAGGAGAGATAGATTCGATCGAAGTAGTCGCCGATGGGGTGTCCGTTAGCTGCCACGAATTTTGCCTCCACATCATCCCACACCATCTCGTTGGTGTTCGATAGCAGGTAAGTGTGCTTCCCTGCGGTGCGCAGCTGCATGATTAGCTCTAATTTTGCCGCAGGTAACTCTGCAAGAAACATTTGGTAGGCATGATGTATTTGTGCGTCGGTAATTTCGGGTTTCCTCGCCTCGGTGCGGATATATTCGCATACGGTGTGGGCATCCACTTCGCCCCGTTCCAGTCGGTTGAAAATCTCGGCGGGGTAGTAGAAGTCGATGAGTGTTTCTATTTGCGGAAAGCCTAAACGGTTGAAGGCATCAATGCAGCGTTGTTTGTCGAGGTCGATGAGTACACCTCCAAGGTCGAATACAATATTTTTAATTTCGTCGAACATCTCTCTATTTTTGAAATTTCATGGTTTGTCTTCTTATGGGACGCAATACGCACATGGGAAGCATCTTGCAGAGTGGAATCCACAGGCGGTTCCACCAGTCGGGTACGATGCAGCGTCGCCCGCGCCACAGAGCGTGCAGTCCACGTCGGGCGCAGCTGTCGGGCGATATGAGTACGCCTATTTTGCGTCCGATTTGTTGCCAGTGGCTCGGCAGCCCATATAAATCGGTTGCGACTCCTGCCGGACATACTGCCGTCACGCGGATGTTGTGCTCGCGCACCTCCTTGGCAAATGCCACCGAGAAACTGCGTAGATAGGCTTTGCTGGCACTGTAAAGTGAGAGTCCGGGGAAGGGCATCCAGAGCGAATAGGAGGACATATTGAGAATATAGCCCCGTACGCCGCGTTGCACCATCTGTTTGGCAAAAAGTTGACAGTTGAGTGTGGCGGTGGTGGTGTGCAGCAGGATAATTCGCTCAATCCGTTCGCGGGGGGTCTTTAAAACATCTAAAAATGAGAAGATTCCGGCGTTGTTTATCAGTACGTCAATGGCGATATTTTGCGTACAAACGCTCTCGAATAACTCTTGCGATGCCTCGGCGCGCGCAAGATCTATGGTAATGGTGCGCACCTCCACACCGTGCACCTCGCACAGTGTGCGAGTGGCTTCGATGGTCGAGGCATTGATGCCCGCCAATATGAGGTTGTAGCCTAAGGCGGCTAATTGTTGTGCATAGCAACGACCAATGCCACTGCCGGCCCCAGTCACCAGTGCCCATGCAGCGCCTTTTGTTATCTCTCCAAGCTTCATCGGTTAGGGTAATTTAGCTAACTCCTCCTCAATCTTGCGGGGCAGGTGGTCGCAGTGTTTGCAGCACTTCATATCGACTGAATACATTCGCGCAATGCAGTAGTTACGGTGGTCACACTCGCTGCGTGTTGCCGCATCGCCTTCGCGCAGCTTGTTGACGAAAGCAGGATCATTGACCAGTGCGCGTGCCATCTGCACCAATTCGAACCCAGCATCGAGGGCTTGATCTATTCCTTGACGGCTCACCAGACCACCGACATAAATCAGCGGACAGTGCAGTTCAGCGCGGAATTTCTTGGCATCTTCCAAAAAATAGCACTCCGAGAAGGGAAATTGACGAATCATCAAGGGGCCGCACCAGCGAATGAAGTAACGCAGCCACCACGGCGAATAGTAGCTCATGGTGTAGATTGGAATCAAGCCGCGCATGACCGCCATCGGCGATTTGCTCACGAAGCCCCCCGAAAGGACAATACCATCCACCCCGAACTGTTCAATTTGTTTTGCTATTTGGATGCTTTCGGGAATCTCAATGCCTCCCCGAAAGCCGTCGTACATATTATGTTTGACAAGGATGGCGGTGTGTGTTTGTGCCGCTGTGTTCATCACCTCCTCCATGCACATCTTCATAAACCGCATTCGGTTCTCCAGCGAGCCGCCATACTCGTCGTGACGGTGGTTGGTGTAGGGCGAGAGAAATTGTGAAATCAGATAGCCATGCCCTGCGTGCACCTCCACGCTGTCGAAACCTGCATCGTGTGCCGTGCGCACTGCGCGCCCGAAATCTTTAGCCACTTCAATAATTTCGCTACTTCGCATTCCACGTACGGGGGTGTAGGCGTAGAGGTTGAAGCCTGTTGAGGCTCCAATCGGAATCTGACCTGCGGTCGAGAGGTGAGTCATGTTGCCGCAATGTCCGATTTGTATGGCTGCCGCTGCCCCCTCGGCGTGTATGGCATCCGTTATATCGTGCAATGCAGGTACAATTGCAGGGCGCAACCAGAGTTGTTTGTCGAACGAAAGTCCGCTGCGGCTGACCGCGGCATAAGCCAAAGTGGTCATGCCAACGCCACCGCGTGCCACACTCACGTGGTAATCCTTGAGTTGCTGTGTAGGACCAAAATTTGCACCCATCGACTCGAACGCAGCCGAGCGAATGGTGCGGTTGCGCAGAGTGACGGGACCTAACTGATAGGGAGTGAAGAGTGTAGACATGGCATTAATAGATAAAAGGAATTATTTTTTTACGACGGAGTGCTGTGAATTCTTTACCGAATTCGCCTTCGTAGCGTTTATAGAGCGATGCCGAACGGGGTGCAAGGTTGGCGAAAGTCCACCACACGAAGACCACACCTGCCCACGACCAAGAGGCGATGGCGAATCCGACCCACTGGGTCAGTTCACCGAAGTAATTTGCCGAGCTTACATAGCGAAACATTCCACCGCGAGGGATGTAATGACGCGTATCACCTGCATGGCGCAGGTCACGGATGATGTGATCGGAGCGTCGATTGATGTACATTCCGAGGTAAAAAATCACTATTCCGATGTAGAGGTATGGCTTCGTAAACCAACTCGCATAGTAGTCGGCGGGAGCGATGAAGAAAATCCATCCCCCCTGCATCAAAGCGTTGAGGGTGTTGAAGATTGCCCCCATTGCCACAATCCCAGCAGGCATTTTTGATGCACCACGTAACCGTAGCGGAAAAATGAAAGCGCGGTAAAGATAGTGGCTTTGGAAGAGGAGGAAGAGAATCAGCGGCACGCTCTGCCAAGTGCGCTCGGAGAGTAGCCAGAGGGTAGTCATGGCGACAAAAACGGGTGCCTCCATCACAATCCAACCAATTTTGTTGGGGATGGGTCGCCCGTATTTCGGATTGAACAGATACCCATAACCCGCCTCGACAAAGTAGAGTGCCACGAAGACGCATAGCGCAATGAGCGACATGACAACGAGAAAGAGATTGAATGTTCCAATCATAGGTTTGGTGTTAAAAAATTGATACAAAGATACAAAAACTTTCTAAAAAATAGAGGCGATTCAAGAGGAATTGGACACGGTTTGATTTAGAAGCTGTTTTGAATTTATTAATCTCCTCTTTTCGGCTCTTTTTGCCCCAGTTTCCGCCCTGTAAATCCTCATTTAGCTCGCTAAAATCGGATTTGCAGAACAAAAACAGAAACAAAAATAGCTCTAAAATAACTTCGGTAACAAATTCAAACAGCTTCTTATGCTCCTCAATCCATTCGTTGTCTGAATTAAAAAAACTTGATTTCTCAATGTAATTTCAGTAAAATATCAATTATCACTAACAAAGGTACAAAAAAAGCACCCCGAAGAGTGCTTTTTTTTTGAAAAACAAGAAATTTAATGGGTGAAGACGTGCCCTTTTTGATGTTCCTTTTTTTCGTAGGCAATGCGCGAGGTGGTGGGGTATTCGAGCTTCTCGAACTCCGCCACAGCGTTGTGAATATCACCCATCAACATATCCGCCATATCGCGCGACATCCCTTGGCGTACCACAATGCGCATGACCACCACATTGTCGATGTTTTTGGGCAGGGTGTAGGCGGGAACCATCCAGCCGCTCTGTTGCAATTTTGCCTGCAAGTCGAAGAGTGTCCACTTTGCCGTTTTGTCGTAATCGGGCTTCATATACCAGATGAAGAGTGGATTCTCAAGTGTCTTGGCGTAGTTGTGGAAACATTTCATTTTTCCAATCTGCTCGTGGCAATATTGAGCCACATCCATCGAACTTTGCTGTATTTCGCGGTAGCCTTCGAATCCCAGTCGTACGAAATTATAGTACTGTCCGAGAATCTGCGCTGCGGGACGAGAAAAGTTGAGTCCTACTTGCGTGATGTTGGCACCGAGGTAGTTGACACTGAACGACATCTCGTCGGGCAGATACTTCTTGTCCTTCCAAGCCACCCAACCCAAACCGGGATAAACCAAGCCGTATTTGTGTCCCGATGTGGAGATTGAAAGCACCCATTTCAGACGGAAATCCCACTTTACATCGGGTTTCAGAAAGGGCAGAATGAAGCCGCCCGATGCGGCATCAACGTGAATCGGAATATCGAATCCTGTCTTGGCATTGTAGCTGTCTAACTCGCGATCAAGCCCTTCAATATCATCGTTGAGCCCCGTCCACGTGACACCCGCAATAGGCACAATGCAAATTGTGTTTTCGTCGCACATTGCCAGAGCCTGTTTCGGATCGAGCGTCGGGTGGTCGAGTGTGAGCGGCACAGCACGCATTTCGATTTGCCACAGCTGACAGAATTTCTCCCATACCACTTGGAATCCCGCACTCATCACCAAGTTTGGTTTGTCGAACGGTTTGCCTTGCGCTTTGCGCTTCGTGCGCCAGCGTAACCATGCCGCTACGCCACCCAACATACAAGCCTCCGAAGATCCGATGCCTAATGCACCCGCCTTCCACTCCGCCTTTTCGGGCGTGTGCCACATATTGGCGATGATATTGATACAACGACCGCACATCACCGCAATGCGTGGATACTCCGTCTCGTCGATGTAATTCACCGCAATCGCCTCGTTCATCAGGCGTGTGGCATAGTCGTCCATGTAGGTGGTCACGAAAGTCGCCAGATTCAACCGCGGCTGTGTCTGAGGATAGGTCTCCTCCTTGATGAGTTGATAGGCAATTTCAGGTGCTGTTTTATGCTTCGGGATAAATTCCGTGGGGGCGGGAGTGAGCATCTCTTTCGAGCCGAATATAGCGGTCGTAGCCTCCTCTTTGGTGCGTTTCTCTTGATTCATATCTTGAAAATTTAAGGTTTATGCCGTGATGAAATCCATAAACTGTGCCAAGGAATGGGATTTGTTCTGCAAAAAATATATAGAGCCATGCAGGAACAATATCTCTTCATTCGGTGTATCTTTGTTCAAATGAAATCAAATTTAGAGTAAAATGGAAAACAAAAATTTTGTTTACAACGGTTCGAGAGCACATGGTTTGATTGTCCTGTTTGGTATTCTGGCGGGTATGGTGGTCGGAATTGGCTTGTTTCTGTGGGGAGGTAAGCTATTATCATCATCGGAAGTGATTGATTATATGCCCGTTCTATTTTGTGTTGTAGGAACTGTAATTTTCGTTTGTATGTTGGTTTGCTTGGCTGGTTTCATGCTCTTAGAGCCCAACGAAGCGCGTGTGATGCTCTTTTTTGGT